>CAMLLB010000054.1 GCA_946480815.1 uncultured Flavobacteriales bacterium | reverse complement strand
TAAATCTTTGATTTTTATGTGTTTTGACCATTCTAACGGTCGAAATCCATTGACTTTCTTACAAGATCGATTCCCCATTCGAATCCGTAGTTAACACTTCACTCATGTAATCGAAAAACGGACGAAGTTCCCGGAATGTTCGATCCAGTCTTTCCGCGAAGTCTGATTGCAGTACTTCTTTATCCGTAAAATTACGACTCAAAATAAATTGCTTTTTCCGCAATAGTTCAATAGCCGGATGATCCTTATCAAAACCTTTTGGGGCTGTTTTTACTCCATCACCCTTTAATTCCCCGAATACCTCTATAAATTTAGGCTGACTTACCAGTTCCTTCCATTCTTCGTAATTGAAACTGATATCCTCCCGAATGCGTTTTAAATCATCCGGATTCGGAGAAAAGAATCCACCGGCCATAAAACTGTTTCCAGGTTCCAGGTGAAAATAGTATCCTCCTCGCAAATATGCCGTTGCTCTGCTCAATCGGATTCCGAAATGTGTTTTGTAGGGAGTTTTATCTTTTGAAAAACGCGTATCGGCATAAATACGAAACAAACTTGCTTTCCCTGATGGTGTTTCAATGGAGTCATGAACCCTCATTTTTTCCAGCAGAGAATCCGCGAAAGTAATCGCGTTTTGATGCGCCTTTTCATAAATTGATTTGTTTGTTTGGAACCAATCACGGTTGTTATTTGCTTTTAGATCGGACAGAAAATCCAGCGTATATTGTTGTATCATAGCATAAAGGTATGAAGAAGTAAGTCCCATGCCCACACTTAATTTAGACTTTTTCTTTTTGCGCTCAATACTCCTTTCACACTTGTTCTTGTGTAGCACTTTTTTTCAGGGATATCAGACCACCCTGTAAACGGAAAACTGTTTATATTCGTTAACCAATAAGTTAAGTCAGTTTCTCTCAATACATCATATGATTTCAAAAGCATACATTCATGAATATGGTAATAACAAGATGGAGCCGGAACACATGGATATAAAGGAAATTTTAGAAGCCAGGGGAATAGAATGTAAGCTTTTTACGACCAAAAGATTGATGAGAAATCAGTTGTTGATTGACGATACCACCTTGGTTGTTGGTGATAACCCAACAATGATGAATGTTTTTAAACTACTTGGAATCAACTGGACGAATGATTCGTATCCTCAAAGTCTGAGAAAATACTTGAACCGAAATGTATGGGAAAGTAGTATTAGAAACTTATTACTGAGAAGTCATGAAAATGATATAGGGAACATTTTCGTGAAACCTAAATCGAAAGCCAAACTTTTTACAGGATTTGTCATAAACTCAAATAGAGACTTATACCGCTTGCATGGGATAGCAAAGGATACTGATTTGTACTGTTCATCGGTTGTTAACTGGCTTTCTGAGTATCGGGTGTTTGTAAACAAGTCGAGAATTGTCGGAGTGAGGAACTATGATGGTGACAAAGCTCTAACATTGAATATGGAAGTTGTGGAAAATGCAATCTACGATTTTGAGAAATCAAATCAAAGAACAGATGCTTATGGTATTGACTTTGGAGTTTTGGATGACGGCAGAACGGCACTGATTGAATGGAACGATGGTTTTGCGCTGGGTTCATATGGACTAGAAAAAGAAATTTACACACAATTGATACTTACCAGATGGAAGGAGATAGTAAACGAACGGAATGCATAACAGCAAATTAGGGCAATTTCAGTGTTTCTGATTTCAATATACGCTCCAAATCTTCCATCCAAAAGTTTGACGTTCCCCGGCTCGGGATAACAAAAAAGCGAACTACTTCCGTAATTCGCTTTTTCCTCAAAAACCGTTTTTACGTGCCTTAATGAGAGTCAACTAATGTTATGATGCCGGAAACCATCTTCCGATAGTAAGTGTTACGTCCTGACCTGATCCAACGGAGTAGTTGGTTTTGGATGGAACATTATTGCCGGCCGACCAGCTTCCGACATTCGGATTTTCATCCAAACTAAATCCATAAGCCATTCCCAGGCTTTGAGCGGAGTTAAGTCCCATGATGATTCCTCCATGGTTTCTTGCACAATGAAAAAACTTGGCATAAGCATCATAAACACTCGGATTCTGGTTGTATGCATTGTTGTGATTGGTGTACCAGTTTTGAATGTTCGTCCACGCTGTGGAGGTGTAACCATCTGAAATACTTCCTCCTTCAGCTACAACCCCGTCCAATAAGACTCCGCGGGAAATGGCTTGAAAAATGGCAGCTTCTATTTGGTTGAAAGCATCGTATTCATCCTGATTTTCACCTGGTTTGATCCCGCGCACTGCCTGCATGAATCCCTGGTCACCTGCAAAATCGCTAGCCGGAATGGTTATTGTTAATTTGTTTGGCCCGGTAAGGGTAAATTTTGTTCCGTCACTTGTACCTGAATAAGTGCCCACGGTGGCTGCATTCAAGTACAGATTGAGTTGATTACCATTGGCGAAAAAGTCATTGATGGTATCGGTCCAATAGCCACTCAATCCATTTGCACTGGGATTAATGGCTAACCAGTCTTTTGGTGAAACGATAGCGGAAAATTGACCCATAATTGAATCGGGATAACCGGTACCGGTTGGACTGGTATACAATAATTGTGTAAATGCACTTCCAAGCGGATCAGAACCGGTAAACGCAGTAAATGCTTCCGCAATCTCAGGACGTGAAATAGCAGGAACTGCCCCATAAACCAACTCGTCATTGGTTACCGTAAATGAGAGATTAAGGCCAAAAGAATCTACTGCAGATACATCGTATTGAGCATTGGGGCCAAATTCAAAAATATCGTATGGACCCGGAGGGCAAACACCCGGAGCAGCATTAAACGGATAGGCAGTATAACCAACGGTAGGTGAAAGCGCCGGTGGTGTGGTAGTACTTTCCGTAACTAAAAATACCAGGCGATTGTTCCCTAAATTTGTCACGTTTGGTACATTGACCGTCAGTCCATTATTGATGTTGATGTAATTGCCCGCATCCGCAGTAAAATTCCCATCCGTATTCAGATACATATAAAGACCCGGTTGTTGTATAAAACCGGCAACCCAAACGGTATATTTGGAAGTATCCAGGGCTGTAATATTTTTAAGAGTAATTGTATTAAGTGTAGTAATTGACATGGTATATCATTTTTTATTCCTACTCATCAGGCTTTTCGGTTTACGCCTCCTGTTGAATTGACTGAACAGGAACAGTTCTTATTTTCACAAGGTTTTTGTTGTGAAACCGGCCCCTGACAAAAGTGAGGGCCGGTTATTCGATTTATTGAATGCCAGTTAGTTGTTAACATTAATGAACGGATCCCAAACGTAATAGCCGATGGCTTTTCCGGTTTGAGTGTCCATTACCGCAAAAGACATGTTGTATTGTGTCGATCCTGCGCCATTAACCTGGAATAACCATTGTGCACAAACAAATGTGTTGGGGCTGCCGGCATTCGGATATCCCGTAGGGATGGTATTGGCAAAATTCGGCTGACTTCCCGAACCTCCTGATTGAAGGCAATAGTTGTTCCAAACTGCTGTATTCGGGCCTAAACTTCTTACGTTAGTATTGCTTAGTACCGTGTTATAAAGCACCGGATAATAATTTTGACCAGCGCCAGGAGCTGAAATAGTGAAGACAATTTCATCTCCGACATTAGCAGAAACCGTTAGTTCTGATCCTCCCTGGTCGTTGACAACAGCACTTCCTTGTGCCATCATTTCTACATAAACATCAGAAGAACTGTAGCTTCCTAAGCTAATTGGAGCATTCCATGAACCTCCGGGTTTACTTTGCGCCAGTGTAATTGCATCGACTGTAATTGCGATAAAAATTTGTGCCATAATGGGTAGTTTAAATTTCCCTACTCATCAGGCTTTTCGGGTTCCGCCTCCTGTTGAATTGACTGAACAGGAACAGTCCGTTTTTTATAAGTGGGTTCAGCTCCACTGTTTTAAGGTTGCAACGCTTAGTGAACAAGACAAAGTAACGGTAATGGAAAGGGAATTCTTTACACAGAAATAAGGGTTTTTAAAAACAGATATTTTTATCTGGTTTTGGATCCGAGGTGTCAATATTTTGATAACTTCGTTGCACTGAAGAATTCAGTATTTATATTTGAGATTAAATACATAAAAACACATTTTATGAACCCACAACTCCACGATTCAACTGAACATTTCCGTATATCTGTTCCGGAAGCCGATATTAGAATTGACCGCTGGCAAAATGACAATTATATTCTTGTTCCAAAAACGTTTGAAGGCTCAATGCCACCCGGGTATAAGCCGTTGGAAATTGATTCATTCAGCCTTTCAGTAGAGGATCTGCTTCATTTAACAGAGCGAATAAAAACCTACAATCAAAATGAAAGCGGAAAAGATAACTATCCGATATCAGGATTTGCCTGCCGCTTGGGAATAAAGGACTATATCAATGAAAGGGGAGAACAGGAACCGCTGCCTTGTTTATTGATCGAACCGCTTATTGATTTTGAACGTAACGATGACCCCAACAATCCGATAGCAACAAATCCCGGTGAACTGATGCCCCGGATCCCTGAAGAGATCGGTGGTAAGGAACTCGATTATTCTGCCATTTATGATTTCAGCTATCCTTGTCCTCCTACCTGTCCAAGTAAGAAGGAATAGGTTTTCCGGTTAAATGGAGCTAAAAGCGCTTTTATTTAATTACGGTCCCTGGATTATTATTGCTCCGTTCCTACTGTCAATTGTCTTTTACAATCGGTTGAGCAAGGCTCTGAAAATAATTACCTGGTACCTGATACTGTCTGTAGTAACACAGGCGGTATCTTTATTGTTATGGAAAAAAGGTATCAACAACCTGCCGTTGCTGCATGTGTTTACAATTCTTGAATTTTTCTTATTGTTTACTTACTATTCTTTTCAAGGCAAACCGCTTCTTACACGGTTTTGGTTTTACCTGGTATCGGTTTTGTTTCTGTTATTCGCCCTTTTAGATGCCTTTGTGTTAGAAAACCTGCATAGCTTTAATATTTACACGCGCTCATTGGAGGCTTTTGTTTTCATTGGCTTATCCGTTCATTGGTTTATCCGTTCGCTTACCATTGAAAGCAAAGCGGTTTTTCAGGACCAAAATGCTTTGAAATATATGAATGCAGGTTTCTTCATTTATTTCTCCGGTTCGCTTATTTTGTTCGCTTTCAGTAATTATATCAACCATTTGGGATATCCTTTGCTAATGAATATCTGGACGCTGCATACACTTTTATTAATTGTACTTTACCTCTTTATATTCACCGGATTTTGCAAAACCAGCAGGAAATAGATTTTTATTATGGTATTATCCTAACAATGGCTGCATTTTTCCTGATAGCCTGCGGAGCCATTCTATTTTTTATCCGGTATCAGAAAAACCTGTTGAAGAAACAGGAAGAGTTGTTTCAAATGGAGGCCGAACACCGGAAAGAATTGCTCAGCAGTAATATACAATCAGCCGAGGAAGAACGCTTGCGTATTGCCCGGGATGTTCATGATGAACTGGGCGGAATTTTTTCAACGCTTTCTCTCTCCCTCCAACAATTGAATCCGGAAACTGAAAAAAACAAAGACACCCTGCAACAAAGTAAGCAGCTCATTCAAACCGGTATAAATAGTGTGCGCCGGATTTCTCATGCCATTATCCCCTTTGAACTGGAATTACTGGGTTTAAACCAAACCCTAACCAATTATACAGAATCTGTTTCAACTGCATCCGGAATTGACATTCATTATGAATTTGAGAATGTACCGGAGGAAATAAATCCAATAGTATCACTGGCTACCTACCGGATCATCCAGGAATTGCTGAACAATACTTTAAAGTATGCCAAAGCCAGTTCCATAACAATTATTTGCAGCAGTTACGAAAGCCAACTGCATCTGCAGTATACGGACAATGGAATTGGTGCAGATCTAAGCGACAAGAAAATAAAAAGAGGTATCGGCATCAAAAACATTGAGAGTCGTGTTCTTGCCCTTGATGGAGATGTGCATTTCATTTCTTCGCCCGGCCAGGGATTCAATTGCGCATTACGTTTACCTTTCAATCAAACACAAGAATTATGATTAACATCGCTATAGCCGAAGATCAGGTGCTTTTTCGTAAAGGGATTATATCTCTGTTAAATGCCGTAACTGATTTTAGGGTTGTGTTGGAATGTGCTGATGGAGAAGACTTACTTCAACAACTGGACACTTGTCAGGAAACTATTCATGTAGCCCTCATTGACATTAACATGCCTGTATTAAACGGATTGGAAACCATGAAAATCATCCGCGAAAAACACACGGAAACAAGAAACATTATTCTTACCATACACGAAGAAGAAAAATACATTCAAGCTATGGTTGAAGCCGGGGCAAATGCCTATTTGGCCAAGAACGCTGATTTCGGTGAGGTGGAAAAAGCAATTCGGGCCGTTGTAACAAATGATTACTATTTCAACGAGCAAACCATCAAAGCCATGCATCATTTTATGCATGGAAAAAAACAAAAAGTTGCACTTGGAGAAATGGACATTACCCGCCGGGAAAGAGAAGTGCTCGAACTCATTTGCCAGGAAAATACGAGTCTGGAAATCTCTCAAAAATTATTTATCAGCGAGAGCACGGTTAATGGTCACCGAAATAATTTATTGCTTAAAATCGGTTGTAAAAACACGGCAGGGCTGGTATTATTTGCTATCAGGCATAATATTTATAAGCTCAACTGAATCCTGCAGAGAATAGAATATTAATTTAGTATTCAAAGTTGAAAGAAATTACCAGCAAAATTCAAATGATATGTTTAAAACAATCTTATTTATTGCATGCCTGTTCACTGCTCACCTGGTAATGGCACAGAAAGCTCCTAGTAAACAAACGATCACTATTAAAACACCAAATACCTGTGACCATTGCAAAGTATGTGAAACCTGCGGAGGAAAACTCGAAAGTCAACTTGGATTGGCAAAAGGAATTCAGTCCGTAACTTACAATGAAGCTGATCAGACTACAACAGTGGTTTACTGGACTAAAAAGACAACACCCGAAAAAATCCGTCAGGAGATTTCGCTACTGGGTTTTGATGCCGATGAAGTGAAAGCAGACCCAAACGGTTACAAAGAGCGGGATGCTTGTTGTAAAAAGTAGGATAATAGTTATAAAAACAAAAATCTGACTGCCCGTCAAAATGTGGGCAGTTGTTGTTTTATTTCAACGTGTTTTCAAACCACCCAAATGTTCCTCCTTCTAAAAAGAAGACTTCATTTTTGTAAATGGAGCGAATATAATCTGCTGCTTTTTCAGATCTTCCGCCACCTTTTCCACAGACTGTAACAACGGCTGCATTTTCATCGATATTCAATTCTCCATTTTCCAATTGCTCCATGGTAAGATTTATTGCATTCGGGATATGTTGTTCGTTGAATTCTCCCGGATTTCTAACATCAACAAGAATTACTTTCTGATCGCTATTCATCATTTCTTTCAACGTGAATTCAGAGATGCTTTTCATATGTTCCATGTGTTTGCTTTTTTATTTCATCCTACCTCCGATAACGATGGCGGAAAAAACGGTAAGTACTCCAATAACAATAATAGAGGCATCAATTCCCACCATATCTGCTATTATTCCGGTTAGAATTGCTCCAATGGCATAGCCAAGATCTCTCCATAAACGAAATACACCAAGACTTTTGGCTCTGTCAACCGGATGCGTATTTTCCGCTATGGTTGCTAAAAATGTCGGGTAAACCATTGCGGTTCCCCATCCCAGAATACATGAAAGAACGATGTAGTCAAAAAAAGAACTGGCAAAAACAAAAAACAGCAATGCAACACCCTGTAACAACATTCCCCAAAAGAGCATTCTTTTTTTCCGGAAATGATCCGACATCTTTCCTGTTACTAATTGCCCGATTCCCCAAACTGCGGGATAGGTAGCTGTGATAATTCCTATTTCACCAATGCTATAATTTTTCTGAGCCAACAGAATGGGAAATAATCCCCACGCCATCCCGTCGTTCAGATTGTTAATTAATCCGGCCTGAGTTACCGAACCTAAGTTCCGGTCAAACAAGGTGGTATCCCAAAACACATTTTTCAATCTTGGCAACTTGCTTGAGCTTGACTCCAATCCTACATGATGACGCGTATCTTTAATAAAAAAGATGGAAACAAGTAAACCCAAAATTGAAAGCAGAATTCCGGTATAAAAAGGGTAAGGTCTCAGACCGTATTCACTGGCAATCCACCCCGTCAAAAATGCGACGACCGCAACGGATAAATAACCGGCAAACTCATTGAGGCCCATTGCTAACCCGCGGTTTTTTTCACCTACCAGGTCGATCTTCATGACCACGGTACTGGACCATGTAAGACCTTGATTGATTCCCAGTAAAACATTCGCAAAAACTATCCAGTTCCAATTGTCTGCAAGCATTAAGATAAGCGGAACAGGAATTCCAACAACCCAACCCACTATCAGCAGGTTTTTTCTGCCGAATTTATTAGCTAAAGAACCCGTAAAATAATTGGTGACAGCTTTGACAACTCCAAAAACAACAATAAATGACAGTATGGCAGTGTTTACGGCCAGATGAAATTCTTTTTCCGCGATTTGAGGAAGAATGGTGCGCTCCATACCAACCATCCCGCCGACGAACGCATTTACAATAATCAATAAGACAAATTGATTGAGATTTTCTTTTAGCCCTAATTGTGTTTCCCTTGCCATTTTTGCTTTGATACTTCAATTAACAATGCAAATCTATTGTCAACCAGTATTAAAACACTTTACATTTGATAAGAAATCACTTCATTGCTCTGATCCGGCTTAAACTAACCGGTGTAATACCTAAATAAGATGCGATGTGCTTTAATGGAACTCTTTTGATGACATCTGAAGATTCGTTCAGGAGCATCTTATATCTTTCCTCTGCCGTATGGAATTGGATAGTTTCGATTCGATTTACCGTATCGACATAAGCTGATTCAAAAATCAAACGAAACAAGCGTTCGATTTCCGGGAATTGATCATACAACTTGAAAAGTAGATTCGCATTAATGGCAATGAGTTCTGAATCCTCCAATAGCTGAATTGCCTTTTTTGAGGGTTTATTCCGGAACAAACTTTCCACGCGTGCAAGAATATTGTTTTCAAAAGCAAAGGATTCTGTTATCTCAATATCCTCTTTGAAGTAGTAAATCCGGGCAACTCCTTTTTTTATGAAATAAATCGTTTTGCAGGTTTGCCCTATGTCCTGGATTACGGTGTTTTTCTTTATCCTTAATTCCCTGGAAATTTCAATAATAGCGTTTTCAGCTTCTTTTGAAAGCCTGTTGAAATTGTTGAAATACTGCAAGAGTTCTGTCATCATTCATAAAAGTACTCAAATAAGAGAATTTCATTCGTTTACTCTAGGAATGGCGATAATAACGCGCTATTGCCCACAAAGGAAAAACATTTCGATACGAAGTATATGTCTCCATGCAGTTCCCGTTGAATACACCGGAAATTCCTTCCTGCGGGAAATCACCGTTTGATTCCTGACGTGAAAGAATAAAGGCAATTCCTTTTTCAATAGCAGCTTTGTCCGGATGTTTTGCTTTCATTAATGCAAGAAGTGCCCACGCCGTATTGATTATCTGGCCGTCTTCGTGTTCAATGTACCGGTGTTCTACACACGATTCAAAAGATTCCCCCCAACTGCCGTCGCTGCGTTGTTTGCTCAACAAAAAATCACATGCTTTTTGGATCTTTGGCGAAGGTGCAGCATGCTTGTAATCTTCATGGCCGGTTGCTAGTAATCCTTCGATCCCGAACCAGGTCCCATAGGTATAACATACTCCCCAACAGCCATACCAGGAGCCATCGGGATCTTGTTTGGATTCTAAAAATTTCCCGCCACGATCCAATGCTCTTTTAATATCTTCCTTGCGGTAGTCATAATTTTCCGAGAATTCCTTTAATCCTTGCATCGTTGCCGAAGAACATTCCGTATAGGTTACTTCTGTCATGATGTTTTCGAATAACATCGCAGGATTCAATGCTTCAATCCATTTCGGGGCCCGTTGTCTTTCATACGAAGCCCAGCCACCGTCTTTGTTTTGCATAAATAACAACCAGTCAACAGCAGGTTTTAAACGCTCCAAATCAATGGGATTCTGCTTTTTGATCTGCTCTTTGTGGTTATACAAAAGCGCGGTCTTCATTCCCTCTGAGGTGCAATCCGTTACTGCCCATGCATGATCAATGGTTGAAAAGGGCCAGCAACCGAGCGTTACATCTCTCCAATATTTGGTATGCTCTTTCGGATTACGATCAATTTGCGTGATATCGATGAAGTGATAGATTTTCTCTGCCATTTCCGGAAAACTGCTTTCCATATCTGCTTCCAGTAAGGCCTGGCCGGCAAACGCTGTATCCCATAATTGAGATCCGTTATACCCTCCCATTTTAGCACCGTCTTCCGCAATCCACAGATAATCTTTCCACCGGTTCACGTGGTTTTTAAACTGCTCGGAATCCTTTCCGTGATTGTGCCACACACAAATAGAATTAATGGCCTGGTTTACAGGACCGATATTGATATAGCGTGTGTGAATATCTTCGTGATCGATGTAATCTTCGACATATTTGAGGGCTTTTTTCCGAAACCAGCGCGAGTGAATGCGTTCATATGCGTTGGTAATTTTACTCAGGCGGTAATACCACTTGTTCACCGGATGAAAAATATCAATTTCGCATGCCTCACGACGGGCTTTTTTCCAATCAATGGAATCATAATCCGTTGTGTAGAGCTCTTTTCTTAATTCTTTGACCAAAGGTGTCAATTCCGACTTCACTTTTTTACCAAAGCAATAAGACATCGGTAAAAAAATCATCCGGTTATGGCACCAGTATTTTCCTGGATGAAAAGGCATCCATTTCGGGAATTTCCACATTTCTGGTAAAAGTGCATCATTTCCCTTCCAATCATAGACGTTCAGGACCGATAAGTAGAACTTGCCCCATTGTGGAATTTTAATGGCTCCACCGTGGCTTAAAATCCAATCCTGCGCACGTTTCATATCCGGATTTGAAAGATCTTCTCCCAAAATGCGCAAAGTCACGTATTGCATAACTGTTCCGAACATCGTTGAATGTCCCTCGATATGTAATCCCCAACCACCATCTTCGTTTTGGTGATTCCATAAATTGCGCTTCATTAAAACCTGCATCGGTTTCTCAAAAGGGGAATCAGTAATGTATGATGCGATGATCAATCCGGGAATCAGGAAAAGCGGACCACCGTAATCACCCGCCCAATTTCCATCAGGCTCCTGTAATGTTTCGTAAAACGAAAAACCATTTAATAACCCGATCCGGGCCCTGTCTTTGAGTGAAAGCAAGTCATCCGATGGGACAATTTTCGGTTCACCGACCTGTTTATTCCGCAAATAACGAAATACGCGGTCACCCGAATTTGGATTGACTTTCTTGTCGAAAATAAATGCACGGTCAAAAGCTTCTAAAAAAGCCTGACCCTCGGGTTTGTCCCAGTCAGATTCACTTTGAATGATTCCTTTTAGCTCTTCCGGAATTTCAAAGTGCCAGGATTGTTGTCCGTTCTTTGAAGAAAATTTCCACGTGTCCCAAAAATAAGACGGATCTTTCTGATCAAAATTCATCGGGTATCAGGTTGTTCTGCGAAGCATGATTTCACCCAATTCGATCATTTTGCGTTTGTCTTCTTCAGAAAGACCGGAAGTCATGATTGCTTCAACAGATTTATCATGTAATTCTTCCATTTTATCCAAAGCAATTTTAGCTACCCCGATTTCTTTGAAAATAGCCTGGAATCCACTGATTTTTGCTTCTTCATCCTGTTCATCAAATAGTTGCGTAATACGCGCTTTTTGATCAGCATTTGCATGTTGCATCGCGTTGATTAACAAGAATGTCTTTTTATTCAATAAGATATCACCTCCGATTCGTTTTCCAAATGAATCATCACCGAATGTATCCAGGTAATCATCCATAATTTGGAATGCCAATCCGGTATAAAGTCCGAAATCGTAGAGTTTTTTCTGATCTTCAACCGAAGCATTACCCAACATGGCACCGATCTCACAAGCACATCCGAACAGAACGGATGTTTTCAGACGGATCATGTTCATGTATTCTTCCACAGTGACACTTTCCTGGGTTTCAAACTCCATGTCGTATTGCTGTCCTTCCATCACTTCCTGAGCCATTTTCAGGAAACTTTTTAACAGGGCCGGAGACTTTTCTTCGTTTCCTTTGATCAATAAAGCAATAGAATGCGGTAACATAGCGTCTCCTGTTACGATGGCTTTATCTACCCCGTATTTTTCATGGACAGTGATCGTTCCTCTTCGCAAAACTGCTTTATCCATGATATCATCATGAACGAGTGTGAAATTATGGAACACCTCAATCGAAATTGCAGCAGACATAGCATCTTCAGTACTGACACCAAAACCTTGAGCCGCCATCAATACCATAATCGGACGCAAACGCTTTCCCTCCAATGTCATGATATGATAAGTGGAATCAGCTAAGTTGCTTGGAAAACCTTCCAATGCATCAGTCTCCAAAAATTGAATAATCGCTTTTCTTTGGATTTCCAATTCCTGTTTTATTGTAGTTGTTGTTGTCGTCATAATTTAAAATCTATAGAAAATTTCTAACTCTTCGTCTTTTAGTAATTGCTGCGTTTCTTCCCAGTTTTCGGTAAACCCGATCATGAATCCACCACCACCGGCTCCACAAATTTTTAAATAATAGTTCTTTGTATCCAACCCTTGCTTAACAATGGAATGATACTTTTCCGGGATCAGGTAATGCATTTCATCCAATTGAAAACGAACTAATTTCTCCAGGGTCCGGTAGAAATTTTCGGTATCTCCTTTCAGGAAATCAGTAATTCCTGCATTGGCATATTTGATTAATTTCGTTTCCAGTTTTTTCTGAAAGTCTTCCTTTTCATAGGCACGATGAAACTTCTCAATCAGTTTTTCGGAATTTCTTGCCATCCCGGTATTCAGCAAAAACAGGATGTTTTTTCCGTTTTCATTGTAAGCGGGAATCTCCACCTTTACTATTTCCTTGTTGGCTTTTAATAATAGCGGTTCATTGATAATAATACTCAACGGATCTATTCCCGAACTTTTTCCATGAAAATGCCCTTCCAGATCTCCTAAACAGCTTTTCAGGCTTTGAATGCGATCCATTGTTAAATGTTTCAATTCGTCCTTGAAATCACCGGCTTTTTCCAGGTAACGCAAGAATACTGCGGCAACAAGTGCACCCGAACTTCCCAGTCCGAAACCTTGTGGAATATCACTTCTGAAAAACAATCCTTTATCCAATTCCTTGGACAGTTCATTTACATTCAATTTGAATGTTTCATCTGTGTGATTCTCTAAAATATGCTTGAAGAATTCCCGAATACCTTTGTTAGATAATACCGCCATTGCGCTTTCTTCTCCATTTTCAGGATAGCACAATTGCCCGGAAAATTTACTGAATGGAATTGTCAGGGCCATACCGTCGTGTAAAACGCCATATTCTCCAAACACCAGAATTTTTGAATTAACGCTTTCCATTTCTTACGAATTCATTTTTGTTGGGCCGTTTCCTTCCTGATCGAAGATGACTTTTTTATATGTATCGCGTAAACCGGTATGGATAAACGCTTCTACCTCTGCTTCGTACATTTTTGGATAAAGGACGTGCACATTCGGACCTGCGTCCAATGTAAAACAAACGGGAACTTTACTTTCCTTGCGGAATTCCATCAATTTTTCAATGGCTGTGATGGTTCCCGGCTTTACCAATAAATAATAATCCATGGATGTCATCATCATCCCGTGCAAAGTCAATGCTTCTGATTCGCACATGTGGATAAACGCATCCATATTCCCGGTCTTCAGAATCTCAACCAATTCAGCTGTACGTTCGTTTGCCTGTTTGAAACGATTTTCCGCATAGGGATGATTATTCATTAAGGAGTGACCAACGGAACTGGATACTTTCTTGGGTTCATCTTCGATGATCAGAATGGCGTCCTTCATGTTCCGGAACGTCGGGTGTACATCCTTAATCTCAATTGCATGCTGATCCGAAGAGTTCGGGATTTGTTCATTGATTCCCCATGAAGCAAATCCGGGGAACATGCTTCGTGATGCACTTCCGCTTCCTAATCTGGCCAGATTACTTGCCTCCTCATAAAAGACCGCGTCTTTTTCTTTTCCCTGTAAGCTGTAGGTAATATCCAAAAGTGCCAAAGAAATAGCTCCGAATGCCGATGCAGAAGAAGCAATCCCGGCTGAATGCGGAAAACTATTGGAGGAATGGATGGTAATTGCCTTTTCAGCTACAAACGGGAAGTATTCGCGATTATCGATTAAAAATTTAGCCACACGCTGACCGAATTTTTCATTTATTTCACCTTCAAAATAGTAGGATAACTGAACCGCTTCATCCGTTGTCTTTTCTGATAATTCGGCTTCGACTTCTGTAAATGAATTTGACAAAGTCAAACTTAACGAAGAATTACAAGGTATTTGATTTCCTTTTTTTCCCCAGTATTTAACAATTGCAATATTAGACGGGCAGCGCCACGTTACTTTTACTTTATTCATCAATTCCTTGTCTGTTTCCATTTATTTTATGAATTCCTGATAGGTAAATAATACATCATATTCTTTTCCTTCAAAATAGTTTTTTGCCGTTTTCAGATCTCTGTACGTTGCAAGAAAAAAATCTCCTCCCCATGCACCCAACGATTTGATGCTGTAGGAATAATCTGCAAATAAACGCTGTTTTAATTTAGCAGTCCCTATTATTGAAGAAATTAACTCTTCGGAAAGATCCAATTGCTGCTCAAACACTTCGATTTTATCCGTTTGTAATGCATTTGAGATCAGTGCATTCATAGTATCAATGTGATGCTGATCAACCTTCCTGTCCTTAAAGCGTTTTATTTCTTCCCGTGAGTTTTGCTTATTCCCCAAATAGACAAACAACAATTTATCCGTTATTGATTCCGGGAGATTTACTTCCTTTTTAACTTTTCCATTCGCATAGATAATCGGACCTGCCGCTGTTGCACAAGCTACATCGTAACCTGATCCGCCGAAAGATACATCAAGCAGTTTCTTCGCTTCGACGCCCGACCACTGGCTCAATAAGCTGATCAACGTAGAACTGGAACCAAGGCCCCAATTCAATTCAAAATTCGCTTCTGACTTAAATTTTTGTTTGAAATCAAGATCGGGTTTTTCCGTTCTTATCACCAAAAACAAGCGTCTTAAAATTTCCGCTGCATCTTCGTTATTGGTTTCCAGAACAGTAAAATCATTGCTCATAGAAGCAAAAAACCATCTTCCGTGTTTGGCATAACTTTCCCAGATAAGTTCATCAGACTTTTCTACCGAAAGTGTTTGTCCGAATTTTAAGGGAAAAGCCAGGCAGTCTGATCCATTCAGAACCAGGTATTCACCAAAAAGCATCAGTTTTCCTGATGCCTTATAGGTCGTTATACTATTTTCCGGAACTGTCAATTAAACCAATTGAAGAGATTCAACATATGTACGAACTGCAGATACAGAGACGTTTTTGTCTTTGAAGTAAGCTACGATTTTATCCCGGTCTTCTTTTTTCACCTCCAATTGATTCATGATATTGAACAAGTGCATTTTCATATGTCCTTGCTGAATTCCGGTTGTTGTCAATGATTTCACCGCACCGAAGTTGTTTGCCAATCCTGCT
Source organism: uncultured Flavobacteriales bacterium (assembly GCA_946480815.1). Next base: position 12,853 of record CAMLLB010000054.1, on the reverse strand, counting down.
GCTGCTGCGATTCCCATCAATTCTCTTGCATTCGGGAAATCCAACAATTCATGTGACAGTTTCACCAGCGGGTGTAAGTTCGTCAATCCGCCAACTACTCCCAAAGCGATCGGTAAAGTCAGCTCAAAACGGAAAATGTCATTCTCAATCGTACAGTTCGTTAAGGAAGTATAAGTACCGTTCATACTTGCATACGCATGGCCGCAAGCTTCAACCGCTCTGAAATCATTTCCTGTAGCCAATACAACTGCGTCAATACCATTGTAAATCCCTTTGTTATGTGTTGTTGCACGATAAGGATCTACTTGTGCAATTCTCACGGCAGTATGGAATTTTTTTGCGAATTCCTTCCCGGAAACACCCGGAACAATTCCATCCAGGTTCTTCACATCCGTTTCCACCCAGCACTTAACCACACAATTCGGTGTAAGGTTAGAGAGAATGGACATAATGATCTCCAATCCGTCCTCTTTTAAGTCCGCTTGGTTTTGGTGCCAGTTTCGGAATATTTCGGCAAATCGTTCCAAACAGGAGTTTACGAAATTTGCACCCATTGAATCTTTCGTTTCAAAAGTGACAAACAACTGCATTAATCCGGGTTCCTTATCTGAAAGGTCTTTTAGAACGATATCCTTGATACCACCGCCACGTTTACGCATATTTACGGTAATATCTTCTGAACCGTTCAGGAAAAGCTGTTTTAGCTCATCAAAACGATTGATCAGCTTTTCAATGTCGTCGTGCCACAAGAAGTGAACTTGTCCTACTTTTTCGGTATCAACAATCTCTGTATGAAATCCTCCAAAAGCAGACCAGAACTTCGCGCTGTTTGAAGCAGCAGCAACGACAGAACTTTCTTCAATCACCATTGGAACAGCAAATGTTCTCCCATTGATCAAAAAGTTCGGAGCAATGCTATAAGGTAAGTGGAAATTGGATATGGTATTTTCACTAAACTCATTAATTACTTCCTGAACAGCAACCTCCGGGTGGTCAAAACTTTTAAATGTTTCCATCGCTTCCTCAGGATACTTAAAAAATTTTGTAATTGTTTCCAACTTCTCTTGCTTGTTCTTTTTCGAGAACCCCTCTATTTGTACCATTTACCTTATTTTTAAAAATTTCTGAGCCATCAGTAATCCTTTTATCTGGATTTCGGCAAATGTATCCAGGGCTTCCTGTGATTCATTTGCGTGTTTTAAGAATGGCGCTGCCTGACCATAAATAGCAGGGATGCTTGCCTTAGAGGTTAAATAATAACCATCCAAAAAGTTTTTTATCCCACCACTTATAATCACGTTATTACACTTACGTTCGGATCCCAGTTCCTGGATTGCCGTATTTAAAAAATCAACCATTTCGGAAGCAGAATGCCCCAAAGCAATAATATCTTCATAATGAGCTTTCAATGGTTCGTTACGTAACAACTCTAATTTTGAAAAGTTTGTTCCGCCATTTGCAGCAAAGTCGATTGCCAAAATCGGCAGTTTGAGTAATTCTCTCATGCTTTCAGGACCAAAGCCCTGCCCAACTTCTTTCACAATGATATTGGTGTCAATTTCATTCAACAACTGCTTAATTGTGACAAGCGGAGAACGTTGAATTAGATCGCCTTCCGGCTGTAACCATTCCTGCAATGGATTGACGTGTACAATCAAGCCGTCTGCATCCAGCTTATCTACCAGTACTTTTAACTTGGATGCCTGGCCTTTATCTATTAATCGTTCAATTTGAGCAATGCCCACATTGGCATAAAGCGGAGAAGCATCACCAAGGATCGGGCGCAGGTTAAAATCATCGAAATAAGTATTGTCCTCCAAAATAATGCGACAGGAACCCAATCCCATACCAAAACCATATTTGCCGGCAGTTTTTGCCAACATTTTATTGATCGGGCCTGCAGCGGACGTACCGCCTGTCATGCTTGAAATCCAGATTGGATAACGCAATGTTTTGTTCCCCAATTGAATAGACAAGTCTGATTGTTCAGGGTGTCCTTCCAGCATTGGCTCGTAATAAAAACGACCATCTGACAGGGCACTCTGTGAAGCAAAAGCCAAATCCAAATGATTTTGCTTCCTTAAGTCTGCTGCTTCAAGCGATTCGTGTTCTATTTTCTCCATTATATCATTGCCGGAACGTCTTCATCCTTCAAAATCGGACGAATAATTCTGATTGCATTTTTATATAAGCGTATTTGCTTCGCTGGTTTAATAATAAAATGTACCGGATGCTGCATCGCCACTTTAAAAAAGTGTTTCAACAGGAATTGTTTGTTTTTGTTTATTCCGGACAGGATAGAAAGCGGGCCTGTAGCTTGTTCTCCACCCTTCTGTAAATATTCAAAACATGCTTCCTTTAATTCAGCATCGGTAAATACCTCGTACAAAGCGTTTGCCAAAATGTTGATTGTCTCTACATTTTTCCCTCTGTTCCTGTAATATTCATTAACGGCGGATTCCAGTTTCGTTTCATTTTGAAAATCAATTCCTGCCAATTCGCCATTCAGACAAAGAATATCTGAGAAAGTTGCCGTCATTCCACCACCGGTTAAAGGATGTCTCATATTTAATGAATCGCCTAAAAGTACAGCGCCTTTCATACGAAATGCCTGATTTTTCATAGCGTGGTTCGGCATCACTTTTAGCTGATCTTCCTCCATTGCCTTTAAAAATGAATTGATCATTTCTTCAGGTAATATTTTTACCACTGATTCCTTCAATCGTTCAATGGATTCTTTACCCATTTTGGGAGCTTTTCCACCGGGATAATCAATTAAGATCCGATAAGCATTGGTGTGAATCGGGTAAACAAGGATTGGAAAATCACCCGTAACGATCATGTGGCCATAAGAAGGAAACTCCAATTCCAAATCTTTCAGAACCAATCCCATGAAATAGGACGTAACCTTTTTGTTTACTTTACTCAACTTATCACGCAACACAGACATTGGCCCATCACAAACGATGGTTAATTTTGCGTATTGTGAGATACTCGTTCCATCTTCCTGTGTATAACTTACACCGATAATGGTGTTATTGTCCTCCAGGATTTGGGTAACGTTTCCCTGAACTAAGGTAATATTCTCTCTTTTTTCAAGTTCTTTTCGAATATTTGTCAGGAACTTTCCGTTTCTCAAACCAATTCCCTTGATTCCTTTTTGTACTTCATCATAGTGGATAGTGAACCGGTCATTACCCTTGATCAGATTATATCCGTTGACTTCCTGCGCGTCGATTCCTTCCAGTAAATGACCGAGCCCCAGTTCATTCAGGGCCTGAATTCCTCCCGGCTGCATTAATTCCCCGATAATTCTATCCGGTTCTGTAAGGTCGCGCTCTACAACAAGAATGCGCGTGCTCGCGGGTTGGGAAGCTGCAAATACTCCTCCGGCAACTCCGGCACCAATCACTATGATATCAAATTCACCTGTGCTCATCGTTGAATTTTGGCTAATATTGATTTAATTTTACCTGTATTATCTTTTTTCTCCAAACTGTCAAGAATAGAGATAAATTCTTTTTTCGTACTGCTAAAGTCCTGAATTGAAATAAAATATTTAGCGGTTTTCCCTTTTCTGATCTTTACATTTTGGTGTAAGACCTGGGGATTATTATACAACTCTTTCAGCGTTGCAATTGCCATCAATTGCGGAATGGCACAAAAACGGAAAATTTTCTGATTGTCCAGACATTCCAAGAACTCCAAACAAGCCGGAACATGTCCAAGTGCATTGAGTACCACTTCATTCAGCGCAGCAAGTCCGTTTTTCTCATCTGCTTGCAATTCGGTCAATGTATTTGCTTTATTTTTCCAGGATTCCTCCGGCCAGAAAATACGTCCTTGTTCCAAATCTTCCGCAAAATCACGAATGATGTTTGTTTTTTGCAAGAACAGTCCCATTTCATTACTGAGGTTTTTGTCAGAAAGCTTCGGACTTGTCTCTAATTTTGAGGCAAGAAACAATCTGCTCAAACCTATTCCAACCAATCCGGCAACGTAATAACAATAATCGTCCCAGTCTTTATAACATTCAACGGTTTCATGCGCATACTTATTCATCCCGATTGCCATCTCATTGGTTATCTCGGTAATAACTTCTTTGTATTCAGGACCAAGCTTTTGATATTCACGAATTACTTTATCAAAATGAAGCATTAGGTCCCGGTAATCTTCGGTATCTCCAACGTCTTCAAGGATAAACTCTTCTTTGTTTATGCGGTCGGCAAATGAAAGTAACATGTCTTTTTTGACAGCATTGTCGATGTTCATGTCATCTTCAATGGTATCAAGACCCCGCAAAACAAGGTAAAACAAACAAACAGGGTTTTTCAGATCATCCGGTAATTGCTGAATCACGACAGCAAAAGATCGCGAAACCTTTTTAAGTGCTTCGTAGCAATAACTTAAATCATCTGTGGAGTGTGATAAATCTGTCAAGCGGTGCTCTGAAGGTTTGAATTGCTTGAATTCTTTCTTCATTTGCATAAGATAAACCAACTCAGACACATGAAAGGAATAATATGTCATCCTTCTAATCATTATTTTCTCCATTTGTAGGGCACAAAGATACTGACATTTTAGAGATCAGGCCTAATTTTTTATGTTTAAAAACTAACTTTGCAAGTCCCTATGCACGCACATTTTTTTAAACCCATGCTCTTTTTGTCCGAATTGAGAATGAGAGAGATCCGGATTTGTTACAATCCGATGCAGATCTTCAATCAGCTTAGTTTTCATTTTACTCCTCATTCTTTTGCTCTTTGCTATTTCATTCAAAATCAGTCTGTCATGCCATTTTCAGAGCAGAGATGAGTTTTGGGTATAGAGGAAAATTGAATAACGAATCCGGATGTTCCAATAAACACTTAGAAAATTCCCTTTTAAAATCACGAATGGTTTAATTTTGGAATTTAAAAAATGGTTTCTTCCGGCAATTCCGGAACAGACTAAGTCATAAGAACCTGATGAAGCATGAAAAGGGAAATAACCTGAAGGAGGTTGCGGGATTATTCCTTAAACTGGGGATTATCGGATTTGGTGGTCCGGCGGCCCATATTTCCATGATGCAGGAAGAGGTTGTGCGAAAAAGAAAATGGTTCACTGAACAACACTTTCTCGATTTGGTGGGGGCAACCAACCTGATCCCAGGACCAAATAGCACAGAAATGGCAATACATATTGGCCGTGAAAAGGCAGGTTGGAAGGGTTTGATCGTAGCGGGGATGTGTTTTATTCTTCCTGCTGTATGTATTACAGGTATATTTGCCTGGATTTACAAAGAGTTTGGCCAATTACCTCAAGTGAAACCATTCATTTACGGTATTCAACCCGCAATTATCGCGATCATTTTAGGGGCCGTTTTTCCCCTGGCAAAAAAGTCCTTGAAATCGGTTGAACTGGCTTTGATCGGGATCGCTGCATTGATTCTTGCATTGGCTGGTATACCTGAAATTTATGTCCTTTTCGGTGCAGGATTTTTGAGTCTGTTTCTCTTATTTATCAAAAACAAAAGGAATGGAAACGTGCAAAAAAGTATCTTGCCTTTAGTCTCTTTAAAACTCTCCTCCAATCTTGTTTTTACTTCAGTCAATGGAAAACTCTTCTTCATTTTCCTGAAAATCGGAGCGATCCTTTACGGAAGCGGATATGTCTTATTTGCTTTCCTGAACTCCGAGTTGGTTGAAACGGGAATACTGTCACGGCAGGAACTAACGGATGCGATTGCTGTTGGACAGTTTACACCAGGACCGGTCTTTTCCGCAGTCACTTTCCTGGGATATCAGATCAACGGGATTTCCGGAGCTATAGTTTCTACCATCGGGATTTTTCTTCCGTCATTTGTATTTGTAGCCCTGCTGAATCCCCTGGTTAAAAAAATGAGGAATTCCATTCTTTTTTCTTCCTTTCTCGACGCTGTCAATATCGCTTCCGTTGCGATCATTGTTGCTATCTGTTTTGAACTCGGAAAGGATGCAGTTTCGGATTGGAGAACTGTTTTAATCGGAATAATCAGCATTGGGATTACATTCGGAATCAGACGAATAAACAGCGTATTTGTTGTTTTGGGAGGTTCAGTATTGGGTTACTTGTTAACTCTTGTTTAATCTCTTTTCCGTTTCTTCGAATTATTGCGTACTATTGAACATGAATATCCAGGAACAGATCAGGACTTACATTGCCGATCAGGCGGAACCAAAACGCAGTGAAATGCAGGAATTGCACGAGCGTATCCTTCAAATTTCACCGGGATGTAAACTCTGGTTTACGGATGGGAAAAACAGTGAAGGTAAAATTGTTTCCAATCCCAATATCGGCTACGGATCTTACACCATCAATTATGCTGACGGAACAAACAGGGAGTTTTACAGAATTGGTTTGAGTGCAAACACCAGTGGAATTTCTGTCTACATCCTCGGTTTGAGCGACAAGACATACCTGGCCAAAACGTACGGGGAAAAACTGGGCAAAGCGAGCGTAACCGGTTACTGCATTAAGTTCAAAACACTGAAAAACATCCACCTCGACGTACTTGCCGAAGCAATTAAATACGGACTTGAGCTACGGGAAGAGAAAGAGGCGTAAAATCACTTATTTTTACCGGATAAAAAATTAAAAAACAGATGATTATAAAATCAGTCTCAGCAGGTGCAATTTTGGGTTGTTTGGTTTTCATAACTGCGTGTAAGCCGAAAATGCCCTCAACATACGAGATCCATTATTCGGAGGGTTTGAAAGACAGTCTGGTCTTTGTGAACTATAATCTCACTGCCGACAGCTCCTGCAATTTCTACATGAACTACCAATTGTTCTTTGACGTATTCAAGAATAACGATTTTGAACCTGTCTACAGTTATTATAAAAAACACCCGGAGTTGAAAAACAATTTAGGGCGGTATAAAGGATATAAACCACTTGGTTTTTATTCCAATCACGAAAGTGACACCATGGAATATTACAGTGCCCCGCACCAGGCTGGAACCAACCAGGAAAAGGAATACCTGAAACCAACAACCCCTTACAAACCGAGAAGATAATACGAAACAAGCATGCAAGGATTATATTATACAAAGGAGCAAGGTGAGACTCCCAAATTTCACTTCTTACGATTTTATGAAAACGAATATGTGATCTATAAATCCGTTGCGGGAGACAACCCCGTTTATTTGACTAAAGAACTGAAAAGTTTTGCTATGGAGGGAATGATGGTAAAAGCACAACCTGAATACACCTTTTGCGGCGCATATCAAACGGATGGAACAACGTTGAAGTTTGCAGTAGAAAATGAGATTTTCGACCCTTCGGACAGTTGGGTACAAAAAGACCTTTTAAGATTCAAGGGGAAAGTGATCTCTGAATCGGAACTGGAACTAAGCCAAGTAAGTGAACGAACGAAAATTGAAGCCACGCGGAGGTATTTTAAGGTCTCGGACGAAGAATTTATCAAAACATTGTAATCCAGCTAAACTCACACCTCACTTGTCAGATTGAAGTGTGAGTTTGTGCAATTACTTATCCGATACCACTTTTTGGTTTAGTCCAGGTTGTCAGAATAGAAAAAAACTCCTCCGATTCCTGTTACTTTCGGTTCTTTTTGTTCACTCATATATCTGTATTCTTATAATCTTGCTTAAAATTCCGGAAGTAATTCTTTTGCTTCCTCCAATAAACTTTCTCCTTCTTCGCTAGCTTTTTTTGTTGCCTCGTTCAGTGTTTCACCATTACTGAACTGTTCAATCTGATTGACTGTTTTTTCAAGCACTGCTGTTTTTTGTGCAATCTTTGATGCGTTCGGAACCTTGCTGTTCTTCAGTAATTTGTTCGCGTTCACCTGTTTCAATCGGTTATAGGTAAAAGAACTTGCAATTTTCATCATAAAGACTTTATCGTAAACTTCTGTCAATACCGTTTCCGAGTCATCCTTTTTCAAGTATTCAATAGATTCATCGATCAAAGCTTTGTCGTCAGCAGTAAGCAGTTTGCTTTTTTTCAATTTATTGAGCGATTTGATTGCTTTGTCATTGTTCCCTTTTTCAAGTTGAACGTATACATCGATCGCCCAAACCGCTTCGTTATCGATCTTCAAAGTTTTGCAATCCTTTAATACTTGTTCAAAATCCTCCAGGGCACGTTCGTGATCAATGTCCCGTTCCATCATCATTCGATCCACCCCGCGGTACAAATGGTTCATTGCACGGTAAGCAACATACGATTGTTTCTTATCGAATTTTCCAAGCTGCATGGAATTGATCGTGTATGTCAGATCAATATTCTTATTCTTTTTAAGCCATGCCAGGTTATTGGTGTATTCATTTTCAGACAAATAGTATAACCCTTTTTGCATGAATACAAAACCTCTCAGAAAACGCAGGTTGCTTTTCAATTCTGAGTCGGGAAGGATTTCGATATCGGTTTCAGCACACTCGTACAAAGCAATTTCGGTTCCCAAACTACTGCTCGCCATTGCCAGGATCGTCATAAAAGCATGTTCACGTGCTTCCTGTTCTGCTTTTGCTTTGCCTTTGAAATAATCCGCACTCTTCGTCCCGTTCCATGACTTTCTGAATGCATCCACGATTACCGGAAACTCATCTTCGTCTGTTTGCGTAACGAATTCATCCATTTGGTCATAGATCTGGTACATTGTCCAGTAATCTTTTACCGACAACTCATCCGCATGGTCCAATTCCATGATTTTTTGCACCAATTTATCCGAATCGTGCTTAAATGCTTTGAATTTGGCGGAAGATTTATCGTCGGAAGCATAGCCGCGAACCATTAGTTTCACGAATTTATAGGGAACAACTTTTCCTGAAATCAGGTTTTCATTTAAAGTAATTTGATCCTGTTCTAACAGTTCTTCATCCGTTTTTTCAGAAGAGCATGCTGTTAAGAGAAGCAGTACGGACAGGTAAAAAAGTTTTTTCATTGGTTGAGGACAATTTTTAGCAGGTCAAAAATGAAAAAATAAATCGGGAGTGGCAAGAAACCTTAAACTTAATTGCCTTACAGCACATAACCCAGTGTCACGAACCAGGAAAGCCCGGAAAGTCCTCCGATTTTGTTTGAATAAGGCGTTAGATTGTTCTGATGACCCGGTCCGAACCAAGTTTTCCGCCATTTGTCTTTGGTAAGGTCATAACCATATTCTGCGCATACTGAAAGTGCCACCGGTCCCATCTTCACTTTGGGCTGAACGGACAACTTGGGCGCAAAGTACAGGTTTCGTTGTTTCATTCCGGGATTGGTAAGCAAAATGCGTCCTGCATCGAATCCAAAATTAAAGATCAAATCAAAGTTCTTTGTTTTCGGGAAAGCATCCAGACCCAGGAAAGTCAATCCGAAATTGAACCCACCGGATTTAGCGGTCAGGCTATCACCGATATTGATTTTTTGAGGGAGATATGCGACTATCTGGGCATTTCCAATGAAGTATTTTCCGCCCGTGTCAATAGAATCTCCCAGGAGCGTAAGACCTGCACCGAGGAATTGCAGCGGCTGTGACCATTGAAAATCTGAAAAGGTGCTGTATCTTTTTTCGACGTTTGGACCAAACATGGGCCGGTTCAAAGTGCGGAAACCATAGATTACGTCCACAGAAGAAATATCCTGGCTGTTTCGCTGGCTGAAGGCCCCATAGCTGAACAAACATACTAAAAAAGCGATTCTGATTTTCACGGATTAAAGGTAGGGATAATCTTTTGTTGATCTTCGATTCTAAAATCTAAACCGTTTTCTCCTTAAATAAGTAGATATAAAAAATCCCAATAATCATATTGGGATTTTTTATATTCTTTCAGAAAAATCATTCCGGGTACAAGCAAGACCTTATCGTCTAATCATAACTCTTTGTCTTTTTCCTGAAGTTGTCAATTCAAAATAATGAACATAGCTGGATGAATTTCCGTTATCAAATAAATCGAGAATCCACGATCTGGAACTTTCCTTCATAAAAAAAGGTTTCTTTGCAGAATAAGTAGAATCTATCGTGGATTTATCAATTATAATCACATTATTTCCTGAACTATACTTTTGCCAATTTTTCAAAAACTTGTCTTCACAAAATTCTTTGATCTCCTTTTGCTTGACCAACTTTGATTTTAGTTGAGGTACAGACTTACTTCCGTTTGTAGAGGCGTACTCAACAGATAAACCCAGTTTATAAGTATCATCAGTCAATACCGTTCTTACAGCAACATCCGTCTTACTGTCCCTGGCAATAAAAACAGAATCACTAGAAAGGTCCAGATTCAAGGAAAATAACTGCTTCCATTTACCATCTGAGAGCCCCCAAACTTCATGTTTATAATAATCACTTCCAACCCGATCTTCATTGAATTGAATCTCCTCTACTTTCCTTGTACAAGAAAACAAAAGCAAGTTTGTTATAATTACTACATAACAGAATCTATTTTTTTTCCACATCATAATCTTTTGTTATTGTAATATATATTTCCAGGTTGTCATCCGGTTCATACCAATCATCACATTTTCCCCAACCGTCTTGGGGAAAAGAATCTGAATCGTAAAATAGCTCTTCCGCTTCTTCAGACATGTCATCTGATTTTGGAAAACTCTTACTCGGCTCAAAACAATTCGTTTCCTTATTAAAAGTCACGAAAAAGCCCTCAGTCATCGATGCACCATTTTTCGTTACCCCACAACTAATCGATTCCGAATATTCTCCACCAACACCCTCAACTTCTGCGCCGATTGAATAATTTTTTTCCCTGGTTACGGTAGTTTCCCCGTCACTAAATGTCACACTCATTGTGAAAACTCCATTCTCGTCATAACTGACTTCTCCCGCGGCACCAACCCCAGTATCCTGAAAGCCATCCACAACCGCAGAGTAAGAATAGGTATTGTCTGACCATTTTCTCACCACCAACTGAAATGTTACTCTTCCATAGGTTTCATCACCAGTCGCATAATCATCTTCTTTTATTTTGAATTCATAAGTCTGCGTTATTGACCATAATTCTACCTTAGGAGCTTCTTTCTTTTCCTTACCTTCCAATTCAAGAAAAGCAATTACTTGATTTTCACTAAATGCATACGGGCTATTCCAAGGATATTTCCCAGCCAAAGGATCGGTTGCAAAGAATCTTCCAATACGTGGGTCGTGCATTCTGAATTCAAAATTAATGCTGTTACCATCTCCTTTGATCTCATCATCCTCCTCCTGACCCTGGAAACCGTAACGATAAGAGGTATTCTCCTGACCAGATCTGTATGGTAGCTTCATACCATATGGATAATAATCAGAATAAGAATTTACATCCGCAATATAAGAGCCTACAGTTCCCTGTGCGGCAGTTACAAAATAGGCTCCATTCAGCATCGAAACCGGATGGTTCCCACTACTTAAATCATGACTTGGACTCGTGTTATCTGTCAAAGGCCAATAACCAATCAAATTATTCTCAGTACCTGCAAATGAACCAGCATTTTTATCGGCCAAGACCTCTGCTGCTGATTTAGCTGTATTCCAGTAGCTAACTTCCTTAATATCTCCAGGGAAATAAGTACCGCCGAAACCAATTTTGAAGTTAGAGGTAAGAGTCGGGAATAAAGTAGTAACTGCATAAGAGTTTGTACTTTGAAGTACTCCATCAATATACGTTTTCCAAACAGTAGTGCTACCTCCAATGGAAACAGTACCTGCAACATGGTGCCAATTTCCGTCATTTACAGTTCCCGTACTTATGGTATTGTAAAAGGATGCTGTACCGTGCTTACCTAAAAATACGATCTTACCATTATCCAACATTTGTAATCTGATATCTGAGTTGGTTCCTGAATGGGCTATAATTCCCTTAGAAACCCCTCCTCCGGAGAATGTAGTTCGAACCCAACATTCTACAGTCACCTGATTACTAATTGGGGCAGTAAACGAACTACTTTGTGCTAGATCGTTTGAACCATCAAAGCGTCCAAAAGAGGTATTCAATTCTTGAGGTAACTTTCTATCCGTAACAACATTAAGCACATTGCCCAAATGATTACTCAATTCATAACGTTTATCTCCAATATACTGATCTACCAGCACATTACCTGATGTTACCGGTGCCGGCGCGGTTTGAGGTTGTCCAAACATACGTTGGTCAGCCAGTTCCATTCCTACACGGCCTTCTCCATAAATATTCCGTTCAGCCAGCACCAAATAAATCGGACCTGACGGAGCTGTTTTGTTGCGTGTGTAGCTACTCATAACCCTGCCTAGTGCATCTAAGATATAAAAAGTCTTTTCGTAATTCCCGTTCGTATGTGAAACTTTCTTAGAAATACGATTACCCATTCCATCATATGTGAAACTAATCACATCACCTGTACTCGTCTTAGTGATCTGTTTTACCTTGTTGTTTACCGTCCATAAAATCTTCACTGGGTCACCTGAAGTACCGATGTCAGCACCTATATCGGTTGTCAACTGACCTATTGCATCGTAGCGATAATTACCTGCCGACTGATCAGCAATATCTGCGCCCGGAATTACACTCGTTCCTAAAGCATCATCTACGTATGCCAAACGATTACTTGCATTTAAGGTCGTATTACTTGATCCACCAGGGGTGTAAACTGCTGGTGAGGTTCCTTGTTCATAATACTTATAACTCAAATCATCAATTTGTTGTTGGGAACCTGACTCTGTATCGTCAGTGGCTGACCAATTCTTCATCGACAAGATATTTCCGTTTGCATCAAAACCATACTCACTCTTATACCCCGAAGCCGGGCTAGTAATGGTTCCACTTGTGCTGAAGCCCATATATGCACCATTCATGTCCTTGATACGATTCAGCTGATCATAACTATAAACCGTACGATGAGTCTTCAACTTCTGTTCGTC
>CAMLLB010000053.1 GCA_946480815.1 uncultured Flavobacteriales bacterium | reverse complement strand
ATGGAATTACCTACCAGTCAAGTGGAACATTCAGTGGTGTTGCACCTGGGACTTACAATGTGACCGTTCAAAATACTTCGACAGGTTGTATCTCAACAGCAACAAGTGTAACTGTAAATGCGGTTCCTTCAGCTCCTGCAACACCAACTGCCTCAATAACAGCTCAGCCAACGTGTGCAGTTCCAACGGGAACAATTACCGTAACCGCACCAACCGGCGCTTCAATTGAGTACAGTATTGATGGAATTACTTACCAGTCAAGCGGAACCTTCAGTGGAGTTGCTCCTGGAACGTATAATGTCACTGCACAAAATACTTCAACAGGCTGTGTTTCGACAGCAACAAGTGTTATAGTGAATAATCCTCCTGGTTGTAGCCCGGATGCTGTAGATGACAGTAGTACTGCACTTACGGAAGATGGTGCTAACGGAAGCATTTTTATCCTGGCGAATGATACTGATCCACAAGGAAATCCAACAGCTCCTACAAATGGACCGGGACAGTTCACTGTCGACCTTGATCCGTTTACAGCTGGTATCCAAACAGTATATAACAGTTCAGGAACCTGGACCTACAATAGTACAACCGGTGAAATTACCTTTGATCCGGCAGCAGAATACTCTGGTATGGCATCGATAGTTTACCAGCTTTGTAATCCATCGGGACTTTGTGACCAGGCAACGATCACATTTGTTGTAAATCCGATCAATGACGCACCAGTTGTAGATAATGAAACGCATACCGTATTGGAAGATATGACAGTTTCCGGTGACTTAACTGATACGGGAGATTCTGATATCGATGGTAACCTGGTGGTTACCACAACTCCGGTAAGTGGTCCTTCCAATGGAACAATTACAATTAATCCGGATGGAACGTATTCTTATACACCTACTGCTGATTTCAATGGAAATGATACAGTAATGGTGCAACTATGTGATGACGGAACACCGCTACCTACAGTATGTGTTAATGATACTATTTTTATTACTGTGACACCTGTGAATGATGGTCCTATTGTTGACAATGAGACTATTTCCACACCAGAGAATACGCCGTTTAGTGGCGACCTCACGGATGCGGGAGATTCTGATGTCGATGGCAACCTGGTGGTTACCACAACTCCGGTAAGCGGTCCTTCCAATGGAACAATTACAATTAATCCGGATGGAACATATACCTACACACCGAATGCAAATTTCAGTGGTAACGATACCATTATCGTTCAAATTTGTGATGATGGTACACCATTGCCTGCATTATGTACAAACGATACAATTTTCATTACCGTTACCTCCTGTTCAGTCATTAATCCTTTACTCGACTGCGATGGTGACGGTCTGACGAACGGAGAAGAAACCACTTCGGGAACAAACCCGCTTGATCCTGATACGGATGGTGATGGCGTAATTGATGGTACTGAAGTAGCAGACAATACGAATCCGAACGATCCTTGTGCTTACTTAGCAGGAAGTGTTACACTAACACCGGATGCTGCATGGAACGCATTGGATTGCGATGGTGACGGTCTGACAAACGGAGAAGAAACCACTTCGGGAACAAACCCGCTTGATCCGGACACGGATGGTGATGGCGTAATTGATGGTACTGAAGTAGCAGACAATACGAATCCGAACGATCCTTGTGCTTACTTAGCAGGAAGTGTTACACTAACACCGGATGCTGCATGGAACGCATTGGATTGCGATGGTGACGGTCTGACAAACGGAGAAGAAACCACTTCGGGAACAAACCCACTTGATCCGGACACGGATGGTGATGGTGTAATCGACGGAACGGAAGTAGCAGACAATACGAATCCGAACGATCCTTGTGCTTACTTAGCGGGAAGTATTACGCTAACGCCGGATGCTGCATGGAATGCATTGGATTGCGACGGTGATGGATTGACGAACGGAGAAGAAACTACTTCGGGAACGAACCCACTTGATCCGGACACGGATGGTGATGGTGTAATCGACGGAACGGAAGTAGCAGACAATACGAATCCGAACGATCCTTGTGCTTACTTAGCGGGAAGTATTACGCTAACGCCGGATGCTGCATGGAATGCATTGGATTGCGACGGTGATGGATTGACGAATGGTGAGGAGGTAGCGAATGGCAGTGATCCGCAGAATGCCTGCAGTCCGAAAGTGTGTGGTCTTGATGTGCCTGAAGCCTTTACACCGGACGGTGACGGAACAAACGATGTATTTGTTATCGAAGGGTTATCAGCTTTCCCTAACAATGAGATCACGATCTTCAATCGCTGGGGGAATGTTGTATTCCAAACCATGAACTATCAGAATGATTGGGATGGAAGCTCTAAGAGCGAGCTAAACGTTGGTGGAGATAAGCTTCCTACGGGAACATACTATTATATTTTGGATACACATGATGAAACGCAGGGAGTGCTCAAAGGCTATGTATATATCCAGCGGTAATTAAAAAAGAAGCAGATGAAAAATGTATATATTTTCTTAGTCGCGATTGGTTTGGGTTTTACGAGTTTTGCACAGCAGGACCCACATTTTACGCAGTATTTTGATAATACGCTATTTGTAAATCCAGCCTATGCAGGAAGCAGGGGAATGCTGAATGTTACGGGGATTCATCGTGAGCAGTGGGCGGGTTTTTCAGGTCGCCCGGTTTCGAGTACCCTTAGCATTCATTCGCCTTTATCCTATGAATCGGTAGGTCTTGGTTTTACAGCTGTAAGCGATAAGGCAGGCCCGGTTAGCCAAACGATGTTTTACGGTGATTTTTCATATACCATTCGTTTTCGCAATAAATCACGACTTGCATTTGGGATCAAGGGTGGCCTGAACCTGATAAATATAGGTACGTCGTCTTTGCAAACAACAACGGAAAGCGATCCGAAACTTTTGCAGAATGTACGAAATGCCGTAAATCCGAATTTCGGATTTGGTGTCTACTATCATACACCAAAATTCTTTATCGGAGCGAGCACTCCTAAAATTCTTGAGGCTAGTTATGACGGATCAGGTTCCAACATGGAAAGACGTCACTATTTTGGAATTATAGGGGGTGTTATAACTTTGTCTGAGAAGTGGAAACTCCGTCCTACTGCCCAGGTAAAGCTGACAGCAGGAGCTCCGGCCAGCATTGATGTGAGTGCAGCGGCAATTTTTCGCGATAAGTTCTGGATCGGTGCAATGTACCGGTATGATGCGGCAGTAGGAGCATTTGTGCAATTTCAGTTGATACCTCAACTTAAAATAGGGTTAGCCTCCGATTTTGGAACCCAGGCAATCCGAAATTATAACTACGGAACGTTTGAGATTATGGCTTCTTATGATTTTATTTTCAAAAAGCAGGGAATTCGTTCTCCGCGTTATTTCTAATTTCTGTTTGATAAGTATGAAAAGATTATTATTAGCCGGATGCTTTCTGCTATTGGCACTGCCCGTATTGGCACAGTCGGGGAAGTTAAAAAAAGCAGATGAGTATTATTCGAAGCTTTCGTATGCTTATGCGATCGAACTTTATGAAGAATTGATTGGAACAGAAGCTGACAGTCCGGAAATGAAAGGAAGGCTTGCTACAAGCTATTATAAAATAGGTAATACACCCAATGCAGAGAAGTATTTTTCCCTGATGATAAACTCTCCCGCTGCCACTCGTGAAGATTATTTTAATTATGCCCAGGTACTTAAACAAAATGGGAACTATGCTCTGAGTGATCAATGGATGCAAAAATTCCATGAAGATCTGCAGGCTGATATGCGTGGTATTTCATTTGCAAACGATCCTTCCTATATTCAAACGATAGAGAAACTAGGCAGCATGTTTACCATCAATAATCTTTCGATCAATTCTCAGGTTGCTGATTTTGGCGGTTATCCTTCTCCTGATGGGAAACAGGTATATTTTGTCTCTTCTCGTAACGAACAAATAGCTGTTCAGCACGAGTGGTCCTGGAACGGCGATAATTTCCTCGATCTTTACAGAGCGGATATTTCAGGATCTATGCAGCCTTCCCAACCGGAATTGATTACCCGCCGTGTAAATACCAGGTATCACGAAGGGCCTTTGTGTTTCAGTCCTGATGGGAAAACAGTCTATTTCACACGAAATAATTTATCAAAAGGCAGCAAGCGTCGCGACTCTGATGGAATACAGAATCTGAAATTATATCGTGCAGCAATAGAACAGGACGGAACCTGGAAAAATGAAGAGAGCCTGCCGTTTAATTCACAGAATTATTCAGTTGGTCATCCTGCTGTGAGTGCAGATGGAAAAACACTGTATTTCGTTTCGGATAAACCTTCTGGTTTCGGTGGAGCGGATCTTTACAAGGTAGAGATCAAACCCGACGGAACGTATGGTGAACCTCTAAATCTTGGAAGTAAATTCAATACGGAAGGTCAGGAGATGTTTCCGTGGATCAGTAGTGACGGTAATTTGTTCTTTTCCTCGAATGGTCACATTGGACTGGGAGGATTAGATGTTTTTGTAGTACTTCCGGCCCGCGACGGAGGGTGGGGTAAGGTTATCAATGTTGGAAAGCCTGTAAACAGCCAAAAAGATGATTTTGCGTTTACGATGAATAAAGATAATCGGACAGGTTATTTTTCTTCCAATCGGGAAGGAGGAAAGGGAGATGATGATATCTATTTTTATGAGCTCATCAAACCATTCAGAAATCAAATCACAGTTGAAGGAAAGGTCACAGATCAGCTCTCCGGTTTGACACTTCCGGGGGCAGTTGTACAACTTGAAGATGAGCGCGGAAATGTGGTTGCTCATACTGTTGCAGATGCGAATGGAAATTACAGTTTTGATATTGAACCGGACAAGAATTATATCCTGTCGGTCAAGCAAATGGATTACTTTGATAATAGCACTTCATTTTCAACAATTAGTTTGGTGCCGGGAACTACAACAATCCAAAAGGATATTGCACTTGAGAAAAATCCGGGACTGGTACTTTATGCGCTTATTGTTGATGGAAAAACGAACCTTCCCCTGGAAGGCGTCAACATAAATATTTTGGACAAGGATAACGGACAGCTGCTTATTTCTTCACTGACTCCCGCAGCAGGTAGTGTACAAAAGGGCTTGATCGACAAAAAAACAGGTGATGTCCTTTCTTATACCATTCAATTGTCAAAGTCGGGTTATTTGGGAAAAACCCTTGAGTTTAGCTACAGGATCAAAGAACCAGGAGTCATAAATATCAGCGAGAAACTGGATCTTTCATTGGATAAACTGGAGGTTGGGACCGATCTGGCAAGCATCATTGACATCAAGCCTATCTATTTCGATTACGGCAAATATGTAATCCGGAAAGATGCTGCGATGGAATTGGATAAGATCGTTCGGATCATGAATGATTACCCGACAATGGAAATTGAACTCGGTTCTCATACAGATTGTCGTGGATCTGTTGTATCAAACAATAAGTTATCCGACAGCCGGGCCAAAGCTTCAGCTGCTTATGTAAAATCACGTATTTCCAATCCGGAACGTATTTACGGTAAAGGATATGGAGAATCGAAGCTGAAGAATGGTTGTTCCTGTGAGGGGCAGGTAAAATCCAATTGCACGGAAGCGGAGCATCAGGAAAACCGCAGAACGGAATTTGTGATTATACGGATGTAGATTGATCTCTATAAAACCTGTAGGCACGCGATGCGTCGAGTGCCTACAGGGGTTCCAATTCGCAATTCGCAATTAGGAATTCGGCATTCGCAATTTCTTAAACCATTTTCTCAGGCACCACCCACTGATCAAACTCTTCCGCCGTTAAATAACCTAGTTTCACAGCCATTTCTTTCAAAGTCGTTCCTTCAGCGTGGGCTTTTTGAGCAATTTCTGCAGCCTTGTAATAACCGATTTTCGTATTTAATGCAGTAACGAGCATCAGGCTGTTATCTACGTGTTTTTTTATGTTTGCCGTAATCGGTTCGATTCCAACGGCGCATTTGTCGTTGAACGAAACACAACCGTCACCGATCAATCTTGCGGAATGAAGGAAGTTAGCGATCATCACGGGTTTGAACACATTGAGTTCGAAATGTCCGTTTGCCCCGCCGATATTGATAGTCACATCATTCCCCATAACTTGTGCCGCGATCATCGTCAATGCCTCACATTGTGTGGGGTTTACTTTTCCCGGCATGATGGAAGATCCAGGCTCGTTGTCCGGAATGTGGATTTCCCCGATTCCGCTTCGTGGACCGGAAGAAAGCATTCGGATATCATTGGCGATTTTCATTAAGCTCACGGCAACGGTTTTCAATGCTCCATGGGCTTCTACGATGGCATCGTGTGCTGCCAGCGCTTCGAATTTATTTTCGGCTGTAATGAAAGGTAAACCGGTGAGATTTGCAATGTGTTTGGCTACATTCTCTGAATATCCAGGAGGTGTATTGATTCCCGTTCCAACCGCTGTTCCTCCCAATGCCAGTTCACTTAAATGAGCAAGGGTATTTTTAATGGCTTTCAATCCGTGGTTCAATTGACTCACATAACCGCTGATCTCCTGTCCTAAGGTTAATGGTGTTGCATCCATGAAATGGGTGCGGCCTATCTTGACCACGTTCATATAATCTTTGCTCTTCTGGGCCAAAGTATCGCGCAGTTTTTCGATTCCCGGTATGGTTGTTTCGACCAGGACCTGGTATGCGGCAATGTGCATTGCTGTAGGAAAGGTATCGTTCGAAGATTGTGATTTGTTTACGTCGTCGTTGGGGTGCAGGACTTTTTCCTTGTCGGTTAAAGCTCCGCCGTTGATGACATGAGCACGGTAGGCAATGACTTCATTGACGTTCATGTTGCTTTGGGTCCCGCTGCCGGTTTGCCAAATGACCAGGGGAAACTGATCAGCCAGTTTTCCGTCCAGGATCTCATCCGCTACTTTGCCAATGAGGTCGGATTTTTCTTTGGAAAGTACGCCGGCATCCAGGTTGGTCAAAGCTGCTGCTTTTTTCAGGTAGGCGAAAGCACGGATGATTTCTTTTGGCATTTTGTTGATGTCCTGCGCGATTTTGAAGTTTTCGATGCTGCGTTCGGTTTGAGCTCCCCAGTATGCCTCTGCTGGAACCTTTACTTCACCCATTGTATCTTTTTCGATGCGGTATTCCATGGTGTTTTCTTTCTTTTACTAAGCTAAAATTAGCATCTGTTAAGATACGGAATAATGGCCTTTTCCTGTCATTTTTTGGAAAAAATACCTTGCTTAAATTATGAACGATTGTTTTTTAGCGTGATCGTGGGACTCCCCCTCCAAAGGGGGAATTGCAAACCAGCTTCTAAAGAAAGTACTTTTCTTAAAAAAGCTTAACATTGCTTTTCCCGGATTTTTATGTGCTTATCTTTAATCAGCACGCCCGTTTACTGCATCGTCTTATTCTCCTGCTTTCATGGTGGTTAAAATCACTGTTATGAAAATTGGAACATGTTTACCCGTTTTATTCCTTTCTTTTGTTGGCTTCGGACAACTTGCGGATTCGTTATATAGTTACCAATCTGTTCATCTGACCTGGGAGAATGACATTTTCACCGCGACTGACAGGTACTATTCCCAGGGAATCTTTTTACATTATGAATACCACAACCTGAATATGAAGTGGCTCAATCCTTTTTTTCTGCGCGTTCCGGGTATTGAGCGTACACTGAAAACGGGAATTGATCAAAGAGGGTATACGCCATCTACGATCCAATCGGATACTTTGTTGAGGGGCGACCGGCCGTATGCTGCAACGATTACCTATAATGCCCGACTTTTTTCTAGAAGTCTCAGTAAGCATTACACATTAAACTGGAGCATTTTTGCAGGTTTTATCGGGAAACCGGCTTTCGGGGAATATACTCAGAAAACGATCCATAAATGGATTGGCAGTCCGATACCTCAAGGCTGGAAGCATCAGTTAAATACGGGATTCATTGTGGATTTGAACTTCGGGTACAGTAAACTGTTTTTCACCCGAAGCAGATGGTTGCGTCTGGAGCTGGGAGATCAGCTTACGATTGGGAATCTAACGATTGATATGCGGATCCGGGGTGAACTAAAACTGGGATATATTGGAAATCGCAGGCAGTTTTACTTGTATTATACACCCGAACTCCGGATTGTTGGCTACGACGGAACTTTGCAGGGAGCCTTGTTTTTACGTTCCGGTGAAGCTGCATTACCTCCCGGTGTAATAGAACGTTTTGTTTCGGAACAGCAGATCGGGATTTATCTGAGGTATAAACCATTCTTCGCCAGTGCACATTTCCATTATCAATCCCGGGTGTTTAAATATGCCTGGAATCACATGTGGGGTGGGATAACGATCGGGTACATGTTGTGGGATAAGAATAAAAAATTGAAACATAAATCATTGTAAGGCACGTCTGCCGCGGCGGACGTACCTATGTTTTTACCGGCCCGTATTTATTTTTTATACCCGATCAAATACGTACTCACTACCCGGAATCCAATCGTAGGTTTTGGATCAAGGATTCCTTTGTAGGGGTCTTCGCCATAGATTTTTACTTCTTCCGGCCAGCTTCTCCAACTTCCTCCAGCTGTTCCGGGTCCGGTGAGATTCGTTCCTTCGTAAACCATTTCGGCAGCATTTCCGCTCATATTATATAGTTTCAAAGCATTTGGCCAAAAGGATTTGCTTGGTGCAAGCACGGAGTTAACTTCTGTGGTATCAAATACAACTGTCGAATCCCTTTTTCCTTGCACGAAATTCCCCTGGTAAAATCCGTCTGAATTTCGGGTGTAAGGCCCGTTCCACGGATAAGGAAGTTGCTTGCCTTCGTTGGAAGCGGCTTTGATCCATTCTACACGTAAGGGCAAACGGACATCGTTATACATTGCTTCCTTCTCATCGCCAACGGACTTTCGGACTTCCTGCGAAAGCCATTTACAGTATAATTCAGCACCTTCACGGGAGATATTCACAACCGGGTAATCGTTGTACTTTTTGTCTGAAAAATAATTGTCCTGGAAATACTTCATGTGGTACATAGGGTAGGTGTTCCATTTGCTTTGATCAGGCTTAGCTTTTAAAAATTCGTCTTTGCGTCCCTGAATCAGCAAATCGAAGAGGAAAGTGCGGTATTCAAAGTTGGTCACTTCCCCGATCCCCACATAGAATGCCTGAACGGAAACTTGTTTCCCGTTGTAATCGAATGTGCCGCTTGGGACATAGACATATGCATTCTTATCATGCTTTGACAAGGCTTTCAGCATGGATTTCTTTTTCTTTTTGGTGATGGCGATTTCTTCTTCCGTTAATTGGGGAAATTGGTACGGAGTTTCATCCAATGGCTTGAAGGAAGCAAGTTTGTGACCGTTCGGATTTTCAGACGGTTTTTCAATATGTTCGATTGAAAATGGAAGATCGGTTACCAAATCCTGGATTACGGATAAGAATGGTGCTGCTTTTGGAGTTCTGGTTGCCACACTTTTCGGTTCGGAATCTGCTTGAACAGGAACGGAAGTTTTTTGAGGAGTTCCCGGATTTACGGTTGCTTTTTGAATGGGTCCTTTTACGGTGCGTGTGTCGCCGTTATCCCATAAAAGGAAAGCGGAAAGACTTAGGATGCTTACAGTTGTTAACATGATGAACCATTTTTTAGTGAATACTTGCTTTGTTTTGGCATTATTCACTACAGAATTACTCACAGAGGCTTTGAAACGTTCTTTGGTCTGTTCAAACGACTGCATCACCTGATCTTGTTTCGCCAGTGCGAAGAGTTGATCTAAATTTCGTTGTTTATCCATGACTTGATACTGTTTTTAAAGAAGCTTCATAGGTGAGAATTTCCATCAATTTTTCACGTCCTCGCTTCAGGCGTTGTTTCACTGCCGGCTCGGATGCGTTTTGAATGACGGTAATCTCCCGGATGCTGAATCCCGAAATTTCGAAAAGGATGATACTTTCCCGTTGTTCTTCGGGCAACAGGGCCAAGGCCTCGTACAGGTAGTGAATGTCTGCCTGCGATTGCGGATTGGCTGTTTTATCGCTCACTTCCAGGTGAGTACTTCCTTCCGGGATCCGGTAAGCGCGCTTCTTTTGGTGATAATTACCTAAAACACGTACACAAATGCCGAACAAAAAGGAAAGAAAGGCTTCCTTCGACTTCAGAGAATCGAATTTCTCATAGGCAACCAAAAGGCTGTCATTCATCAGATCTCTGTAATCCATTTCATTGTAAACCCGCGCCCTGCAGAAGCGTTCGAACCGTTCATGAACCGGTTCGTAGAGTTTAAGAAATGCGTCTTGTTTGTCCTTCATTCCTGTTGATCACATATGGGTACAACTGTATGTTTGACAAAAATGGAAAAAGTTACATGGGAATGCAAAACAAAAAATGTAGGGGCGCGATTAATCGCGCCCCTACATTTTTTTCGGATCAATTATGGATGGTTTGGTTTGCAGGCATGCGAAGCATCACGTGCCTGCAAATTTTAGTTTATTAACTGGTTCTCTGCAACACCACCTTGCCGCTCAGCCAATGGTTGTTTTCATCCAAATAGCGGATCAGGTAAATTCCGGTTGCATATCCTGAAAGATCCACCTGGATGCGCTCGTCTTTTTTCAATCTCGGAAGGATTTGAAGGACTTTACCGCTCAGATCTGAAACATACAATTCCCTGATATCTGTATTTGGGAGGATCGTGATAATCCCATTTGTCGGGTTCGGATAATAGCTCCAGGTAATATTTAAAGCTTTCGGATCCGGTTTTACAGCATTTGAATCTGTTGAGTCGGGAGTTTGAACGGTTGAAACGATGGAATCCGGGATGTTCAAAGCCAGGTCCGGGATATTTTGCTGACAATCCGGCATGTAGGTATAACTCTTCATGATGCGGACCAAAATGGCATTCAACGTTTCCACTTCGTAACTGTCTGTTGACGGTTTGATGTGGCTGTTCCCGATTCCACTGTGATCTGTCAGGAACGTATAGGTTCCGTTCGTTCCCAATGCCAGAGCCCGCATCAAATATTCGGTGCTTTTGTCGATCCCGCTCGCCCCGATCGGAACGATGCGGATTCCTTTTTCTGCTGCCTGCAGGATCAAACGTTGTAAACGCATATTTACTGCAGAACCCTGATGAGGTGGTGCGTCCAGGATTAGGAAAAGGATACGTGCCCGTGCACTTTCGCTCCAGCTCAGGTTATTGATCGCGGAATCCAGGCCCACGTCCATTGCCTCAGGGAAATCACCGCCGCCACCTGCAGATTGCTCATTGATAAACGCATCCGATTCGGACAAAATACGGTTGAAATCCATGCTTTTAGTAACATATGAATCTCCTGCGTCCCTGTAATAGACATTCGCGAACCGGAAATTCAATTTGTTACTAATTTGTTTTGACTGGAAAATGATATCACTCATTTCCGCTTGCAGAAAGCCGATCTCGTCGCCCATAGATCCTGTGGCATCAACAACGAAAGCGACGTCTACGTTTTCTACTTCCTGGCAGGAGATATTTAATTTCTGATGATTTAAACCGTTCTCAAAGGCACTGACTTTATTGATGGTTGATACTTTTCCATTATAAGAGATCTGGATCGATAATTTTCCGTTTACAACCGGAGTTTCGTTCTTAATAGTCAACCAGCATTCTGCTTTTCCGGTATTGTCTGTACGGGTAGTGAATACTACATCGCGGTTCATTAGCAATTGCACAATGGCATCTACGATCGGAATCCCTTTTTCTGACTGAAGCATTACAGTATATCTTCCCGAAGGAGCAATTTCCCATGTTTTCTGGTAATTTGCCAATTCTCCTTTGTTCAGGTCCTGCCACATTTTCCACTTCGAAAAATCGTTGATCTCGCCTGCGGTTAGCAGTTTTGAACTGGCTGTTCCCGTATAGGTCATTCCTAAACCTCCGGCAGTTCCGGGAGGAATGGCCATCACACGACCGTCAGAAGCTGATCTTACCGGAGCACTGCTATAAGCGTCACACCGGCTTATTTTTGCTGAAGAAACTCTTTTTTCGCTTTTGGAAGAAACAATCGCTACTTCTTCGATCGATCGCATTTCATCACGCAGGTCGCCGCTTTTTGTTTTTGTTACCCGTTTCGGAGCGCTCGGATCTTCTTTCATTTTGAATTCAGCTACCTCATCTCCGGTTACTTTGATTTCTTTCCGGATAGGCGAATAGCCAGCGTAGTTCATAACACACACATACGTTCCAGTATCAAGTGCAATAGCAAAGTTTCCAAGTTTGTCCGTTAAAACGGAAGCTACTAATTTGTCTCCTTTGTAGATGTCGACATTTCCGTAACGAAGGGCTTCACTGTGCGCTTCGGTATTCATATTTCCGGAAATGGATTGGGAAAAGGCAGCGCCGGTTCCAAGTAGCAGGATGCATAGTAAGGTAACGAATCTCATAATATCCAGTTTAGAATTAGTACTAGTTACAACTGAGACGCGATTGGGTTCAAAAATCCATAAATGAATTACGAATTTCGTGTCTGTCTCGATACTTCCACCTTGCCAGTTCGAGTATCCGTGAGCTTTGTTGATCGGATGTATTGAGAACACAAGCGGAATTCCGATGGCTATCGGAACGACATGAATTATGAATTATTCTACGGTAAACTCCTCCTTCTCGTCCGGTTTACTCTTTTCTTTCAGCTTCTCACCGAATTTCTTGAGGCCTTTTTTCTCTTTCTCGATCTTTTTCTTTTCCTCGAACGGATTGACTTCTTCTTCCTTACCGAATTCAATCTTTAAGACTTCGTAATCTTTTTTCGGAGGTTGGTACTTTTTGATCGTAGTATCTTTTTTGAATAAACCGAGCTCTGATTTCAGGATTGAAATGGCTTCCTGTTTCGCTTCTTCGCGGTTTTGTTTCGCTTCTTCCTTGCGTGAAGTTTTATCCCATTCAATGACAGGGTCGGCCAGATTCCCGTGCATGCGAACAAATATTTTGATCCCCGTTCCGTCATCTTCCACAATGCCGAATTCGGATTCGTCTTTCTTTTCTTTTAACTCGCGGAAACGGAATGCAAAGCGGTAATCAATGTCGTTGTTGAATTTGTGTTTTCCATCCACAGTGATATTCAAGGCGCTCGAATTGATTTCCATTTTGGGAATAACGATAGTGCTTTTTTTGATTAGAATGGTGTTTTCCAATGTCTCAAATCGAATGTCGTTTAACTTATCACCCAATGCATCGATTTCCCGTGCTTTCAGGATCATCTTTGTTTTGCTGCTCTTCAAATCTTTGGTCAGTGCAGTAAATGTGCTGACATTTTTCAGTTGTCCGCCAATGATTTTTAACTGGATCTGTGCTTCCAGTTCGTCTTTCAGGATTCCGTAACTTAGGTCAAACGGAGCTTTCAAGTCCAAAATGGCTTCTGCACGTCCGCTGATGTTGTCTTCTTTGATGACTTCCTGGTCAAAGTTGTTCCATTCCCGGAAAATAGGTTTGAAATAAATGTCTTTCGAACTCAAGCTGGTTGCCAGCTGGAAGTATTCCGGAGAAGATTCAACCACGGCCAGTGTTCCGCGAACAGTTGCATTTGCGGTAATTCCATGCAATTTTTGAATGGAAATACTTCTGTTTCCAACAGTCATTTCTCCGTTTATCTGAGAGAAGGTGTGATGATCCATGTGAATGGCGTCCACATTCAATTTGACATTTCCGTTAATCAGTGTCGGAAGCATCCATTCCTTATTGGTTGTAGTGGTTTTCGGATCACCCGCAATGGAATTGGTAAAATCTTTCAGATTGATCTTTTTGCTTTCCGCAATAACGGCTACATCCAAAGTGTGTTTGTCCTGGAGGAACTGGTCGATGTAATTAAAACTTCCGTTCAGTTCCATATCGGATTCCCCCAAACGGACTTTCAATCCTTCCAAAACGGCATCACTGCGATTAAGAATAAGGTTTCCAAACATGTCGTAGAATTTCCGCGAATCGTTTTGAAGCCTGAAATCCACATCGTCCATCAATGCGGTTCCGTTTCCATCTACAATTTCGACCACGGCTTCTTCGTTTTCAAATACGGTTTCCAGGTGGAAATTGCTATTGATCTTGATTCTTCCCGAAAGTTCTTCGATCTTGGGGATTTTGAACAGGGCATGGATAACTTCCAGGTCCAAAGACCCGTTGGCTGAACCGCGGTAACTTGGTTTGGAGAATCTGCGGATCGCTAAATTCCCGGAAAAAGGTCCGCTGATTGTTTGGAAGGAAACATTCTTAATGGTCAATTCTTCTTTGTCTTTTCCTTTTAAAGTGGAGTAGTAACCTTTCAGATCAATGTCCCGAAGTGTTAATCCTTTTGTCGGTTCGGTCAATCTTCCGTTGTCGATGGAGAATGTACAATCTACTTTCGGGTAGGAATCTTTTGCGAGTTTGTTTTCGAATGACAGGTGGAAAGTTCCGGTTCCCGAACCCTTTAGTTCCGAAACTGTTTTGACTTCTTTGACTGCGAGTTTATTTGCCAACTCTGCCAACGGAATCTTATCCGCATCGATTTTCAGTTTGACATGGTTCGTATCAACCTTTACATCAAAATCAAAGGGAATTCCCGAAAGCAGTAATTTTCCCCGGTTTATTTCAAAGGTTTCCGAGATTTGATCGATGTGGATGGAAACATCCGTTGAGGCCTGTTGATTGATGACGAAAGGCACCAATCCGTTTTGAATGCGCTGAATGTAGAAGTCTGCTTTTGTTGCGATATCAAATTTGTCCTGGGTAAAATTCCCAACTAAATAAATATCCTGGACTGCTGTTTTATAGCTGTTCTCATTGACCCTGTTCGAATAAGAGAAACGGATCCCGGTTGCATGGATGGATTCCAGCGTGAGATTGAAGTTTGTTTTTTCTTCCGAAGCCGACTCTTTGAAGATATCGTAGTTCACCGCACCTTTTTTATCCACTTTCAGTTTCAGTGTTCCGGGTTTGATATCCACTTTCTTTACGTTGTACTTCTCATTCCAGATATCCATCGGATTGAATTTCAGCCGGATTTGCTCTGTATAAAGCAAAGTGTCTTTTTTAGTGGCGTAAGGAAACGCATCCTGGATAAAGACATTGTTGAAATCGAGGCTTAAATTGGGAAAAGTAGCCCAGAAAGTGACATCGATCTCGTCGACATGAACTTCGGTTTTAAGTGTTTTGTTGATCTCCGAAATGGCGTAATCGATGATGTCGTCTTTGAAAATATAAAGCAGGAAACTAATGACCAGGATCAGTGTAAGCAGGATCCCAAAGAACCACTTCACAGATTTCACCAGCCACTTTTTCCACTTCATAACTCAAATTTACACCGAAACCAACGGTTAAATTCGTTGGTCTTCAAATAGTAATTAACGTTCGATTTTTAATTTGTTTCAGATTTCGGGAAGAAAATGAGGGGGAGCGGATAGCTAAGGATTATGGAATAATCAAAGACTGTTAGCAATTTTATTAAATTACTCAAGGGGTTATAATCAGTTCATGACTTGTCTTGTAAACCTTTTAGTTAATTCGTTTACCAACATTACTATCGTACAGAAGGCAGTTTATCAAGTTCATAAAATGGAGGATTTTTGTTAATGATTTACTAAATGGTAATGGAATTTGTAGTCGGGTTACTACCGGGATTGTTAACCTTTTAGTTAACTTGTTTCCCGCAAATCGAGCAGATTACACGGATTTTAAAATTAGATAACTCGGAAAAGTAGAGAAATAAAAAAGGAGTCCCTTAAGACTCCTTTCTGTGTTAACCTCCTCTTCTTCCAGGGGACGTTATTGGTGTTGATGGTCGTGAACTCGGTGTCGAAACGGGAGTGCTTGTTGGGCGCTGCACCGGTGTTGACACTGGAGTATTGCTTGGTGGCGGTGTATATCTTGGTTCTACTCTGACAGGCTCCGTTTTAACAGGTTCCGTATAAACCGGTTTGTTGTAAACAGGACGCACCACCTCCGGTTCTTTAACCGGTTTCACAGGTTCGCTTGTTGAAGACGACCCGGAATTTGTGTAAACACGCGGATTTTTTGTCTCCACCGGTGTTTTTGTTTCTACCGGCGTACTTGTTGATGTTTCTTTATAAACAGTTCTTGTACTTCCGTTTCCTGTACTTTCAGGGTTTTGAGGGGTTGGTTTTTCGCGCTCTGTGATAACCGGTTTGTCGGAAGTATTGATTGTTCCCGTTGAATTATTACCCGTGCGTGGAACTGCTGTACCCGTATTTCCGGTTGTCGGGTCGCTTATTCTAGGTTCCGGATAACGCTCTCTGTACGGTTTTTGTCCCCGATTCACATTCGGAGCAGGAGTTCTTACCGGTTCCATTTGTCTTCCAACCGTACGATTAGGAATGGTTGGCTTTGGAGTAGGTTCAATGCGTAAGAAACCATTGTCGTAAATACATGCGCTCAAATCACTTCCTGTAAATCCTCTTCGTTCACATTCTCTTTGAGCTCGTCTGTAATCATCTGCATTCATGTCTCCCAATGTTCTGTGTACGCGTGGGAAACTCTCGTCTGTAAATGCAAACGTGCTTTGGTTGAACCCGTAGTCAAATAAAGATTCTTGCTGAGTAATGCGGTATTGTCTTGCGTAATCCTTTGCTAAAAATGCCAGGTATTCTTTTTCCAGTACCTGGTCGCGTTGGTTGGTTGAACCGAAAACGTCCATGTTCCAGTTAGAAGAAGCTATTCCTCCCATACTGTTACGCACGTCAAAATCATCTGAACTTCTTCCGTTTGCATTTCCAAGGATTCCGTCATATGTATCTGTACAAGGATAAACTTCTACAGCAATATTATAGAATCCCATTCCGCCGGTTTGAGAACCGTCTAATTTCACTTTTTCTCCTGTTGGCCAGGTAACGGTGTAATTATTTCTTCCTGAAGGGGAAATGGTTCCTCCGTGTTCCAGGTAATAATTAGCTCCTTCGATGTAAACCGGTTCTCCGTTGATACGAAGTGGGGTCGAAGTGTTTCCATCCGGTTTTTCATTGGCATAAAAGCAAACACGGTCTCCGCCAACATTCATTGCAACGGCTGTATTCAATGAAAAATCATCGGATTGGTTGCGTTGACGAACTTGTACATTCACGTTTCCGCTTCCTGATTTTACCAGGGTGAATTCTCCAACCGTCTGGAAGGAATAAGTAGCTCCGTCAAATGATTTCAAATGCGGATCACCATAAGTTCTTCCCATTACCGGCTTGCAATCAGGAGTTCTGTTTGTAAAACTGTTCAATCGCGACCACTGTGCACGGGATGTGCTATCGCTGGTAGTACTCGATCGCTGAATGTGAGACCGGACTTTGTCTTGTGTTGTGCTTGGCATTGCACTGAACATTTCTGCAGGGGTGTATTCTTCCGGGAAATTACGGTCCGGAGTTGGTTTTTTATTCGCCATTGCTTCCATCGACTGAGCTAACCACTCACCACGAACAGCATCCCAGGCAACCATTTCTTTTCTGATTGGCTGGAAATCGGTTCCGAAGTTTGCTTTTTCCTGAGCATTTGCTGTTCCAAGTGTCAGCAGAGCGAATAATCCAAAGAATGTAACGTGTTTTTTCATAACAGTTGGTTTAATTCGAGAACAACTAAACAAGAAGTGTACCGAAAAATCAAGAGTTTAAAATTTGTTAAAATAAAAACGAAATTCCATTAATTTATTTTAAAATTTAAAACAGTCCCGGTTAAAACTCATGGAAGATACGTAAATAGTTAATGAGTTCCAGATAACTTATACCTAAATTATTGCGTACATTTGCCCAAATAATTTAAGAAAATGAGTCTATTGACAGTTGGTAGTGTGGCATTTGATGCAATCGAAACGCCATTCGGAAAAACAGATAAGATTGTAGGTGGTGCAGGTACTTTTATTGCATTGTCTGCTTCAAACTTTATAAAAGATCAACGCATTGTTTCTGTAGTTGGAGGTGATTTCCCACAGGAAACTTTGGATTTGCTTCGTTCTAAGGGCGTTGCATTGGAAGGATTGCAGATCAAACAAAATGAAAAAACGTTCTTTTGGTCGGGTCGTTACCACAATGATATGAACTCAAGAGATACCCTGGTTACCGAATTGAATGTATTGGGCGATTTTGATCCGATCATTCCGGATTCTTACCAGGGAGCTGAATATTTGATGTTAGGAAACTTAAGTCCCCAGGTACAGCGCCAGGTAATTGAGCGTTTGACTAAAAGACCGAAGTTGATTGCAATGGATACGATGAACTTCTGGATGGACATCGCATTGGATGATTTGAAACAAACGTTGAAACTGATCGACGTATTGATCATTAATGATGAAGAGGCACGTCAGTTGTCCGGAGAATATTCATTGGTGAAGGCAAGCCGTGTGATCCGTGAGATGGGACCAAAGACATTGATCATCAAGAAAGGTGAGCACGGGGCATTGTTGTTCCAGGACGAAAAAGTATTCTTCGCACCGGCTTTGCCATTGGAAGATGTATTTGATCCGACCGGAGCGGGAGATACGTTTGCAGGTGGATTTATCGGGTACATTGCATCAACAGATGATGCTTCTTTTGAAAATATGAAACGTGCAATTATTGCCGGTTCTGCATTAGCAT
Source organism: uncultured Flavobacteriales bacterium (assembly GCA_946480815.1). Next base: position 11,137 of record CAMLLB010000053.1, on the reverse strand, counting down.
CGTTCTGTGTTGAAAAATTCGGAACACAACGTTTGGTAGAAATTACAAAAGATGAGATCGAAGCGCGTATTGAACGCTTTGTTTCATTGACAAATTTCGAAATGTCAACTGTAGTTGGTTAAATATTTGTAAATTGAGGAACCACTAATAGCGTTATCATGGAAAAGGCAAGTTTATTAGAGTCGTTAAAAAATCTCGTGCAGCAGGAAGATGCGCTCGCTGTAGCGCGCGAAGTGAGTGAATTACGGAATCATTTTGAGGATGTGGTTTTGGAAGAGGATCGTCAGTTCCAGATCAAACAACTGGAAGCTCAGGAAAAAGGCGAACCGGTTGAAGAACGTACTGCTGATCCTGTGAGAGAAGAGTTTTATAACTTGTATAACGAATTCCGTGATCGTAAAGGTGGATTGCAAAAAGCAAAAAAAGAAGCCGAAGAATCCAACCTGCGCCGTAAAAAAGCTTTGTTGGAGCGACTTAAAGACGTTGTCGAAAAAGAAGAGAATATCGGTGCAGCCATGACTGCATACAAAGAGATCCACGACGCCTGGAAAGAGGTTGGAGACATCCCGCGTGAAAAGCGCCAGGATATTCAATCCGAGTACTCACGTTTACTGGAAACATTCTTTTATCATATCAAGATTTACCGTGAACTGCGTGAGCACGATCTGCACCGGAATCACCAATTGAAATTGGATGTGATCCGCAGAATCCAGGATTTGTCGAAGGTGGAACATGTGAAAGATGTAGAGCAGGCGATTAAAACACTTCAAAACGAATGGGACGAAACAGGACCCGTTGGAAATGATGCCTGGGAAAGTCTGAAAAACGCTTATTGGGATGCTGTTCGTGCGGTTTATGCCCGAATTCAGGCTTTCTATGATGAAAAGCGTACCGAATTGGCCGCAAACCTGGAATTGAAAAAGGAGATTGCACGAAAAGCAGCTGAATTGGTGAAAGATTTTGCATCAACCAGTACGAAAGATTGGGATACGGCAACGGCTTCCTTGTTGGCTTTACAGGAAGAATGGAAAAAAATCGGTTTTGGTCCGCGTAAAGAGAATGAAGAGGTTTGGAAGGAATTCCGTGCTTCCTGTGATGAATTCTTCGCTAAAAAGAAAGCGTTCTTTGATTCTGTCAGAGGAAAATTTGATGAAGTTGCTGCCAAAAAACAACAATTGGTTGATAAACTGGAAGAACTGAAACATTCAACTGAGTGGAAAAAAACAACGGATCAGATCCTGGCAATTCAAAAAGACTGGAAAGAGCTGGGAAGTGCTGGTCAGCGCTTTGAGCAAAAGTTGTGGAAAGAATTCCGTGCGGCATGTGACCATTTCTTTGAAGCAAAACAAGCTCATTTCAGTTCGAAGGATAAAGAATTTGAGGGGAATTTAACTCAAAAGATGGAGCTGATTGACCGCATCAAAGCAGCGACGATTCCGGAAGATAAAAAGGAAGCGATGACTTTGTTAAAGAGTTTTGCTACGGAATTCAACGAGATCGGTCATGTTCCGATGAAAGAAAAAGACCGGGTGTTTAATGCTTATAAAGAAGCGTTGGATTCGCATTATAAGAAATTGAAGCTGGAGGGTGCCGAGCAGGAAAAAATGTTGTTCCAGGCACGTTTGGATACCATGAAAGCTGATCCGAATGCAGAACGAGCATTGGCACGTGAAAAATATGACCTGCACGATAAGATAAACAAACTGAAATCGGATATTTTACAATTTGAGAACAACCTTGGTTTCTTCGCGAAATCGAAAGGGGCGGACTTATTGAAAAAAGAAGTGGAAGGTAAAATTGCAGCGGCTCAACGCAAAATAGAAGAGTTGAAAGCAAAGATTAAAATGATCCAATAATCGATGAATCGTTCCATAAATAGTTTACTGATCTTCTTTTCTTTTCCGGCCTTCGCATTTATCATTTTTGTTGCGTTTGATATTCATTTTTTCAATATCCCGATAGCGGAACTTCCATTCAAATTCGAAATATTCATCGGGATTTCGACCTTGCTGCTTTTGCTGATTATTCGCAGGTCCGTAAGCCGTTGGGTAGGGGTTACCATGACCCGGAAACCCGAACGTTTTTTATGGAGTACACCTGTTTCGGAAGAGCGTAAAAAGCAGGTGCGCTTGTTTTTGATCATAGAAGCATTGATTGCGCTTTTCTGTATGATCACTGTATTGTCTCTTACAACTGAAGCCTGGCCGGTGGCTGTTGTGTATGGAATTATGGTACTCGACCAATTTGCCTTTTTGGCAATTGCACAATCCTGGTTCCGGGTTGGAATTACGCACAAAGCAGTTGTTGTGGCAGACCGGGAAGTCCGTTTGCTATTCTTTTCCGGATTAAGACGGATTGAGACACATCAGCAGACGCTTTATTTTGAGTACATTGAAGATTTGCAGTTGTTCTTTCCTGTAAACTGTATTCCGGAAGGAAAGTATGGGGAATTCAGAGCTGGATTAGAGGAACGTGTGAACCGCGATCGTGTGTTTTTTTCGGAAGGATTTAAAGCCCTGAACTAATGGGAATGTTATTGAAAAGACCAATTTTGCTCGGATTTATCATTGGAGTATTGTTGCTTGTTCTATGTGTTTTTGTTCCAATTCCGATGTATGACGGAATCATTCACTACGACCATGACCTGGTGCATTTCCAAGTGGAATCGAAAGTTGCACTAAGTTATTTCTTCGGTTTTGGTTTGGACAAGGCACTTGTAAAAGGAGTATTTCCTACAAGTTTCGAATTAAAACCGATCGGATACGTGTTGTTCGTACTCATTCATATTGGTTTACCCGCATTGGTTGCAATTCGCTTCAGGATGAGCAACGCACGAAACGCTTATACGGAATCTTCTAAAAAGGAACAGGAAATCGAAAACTCGTCCGATGAGTAAAGATCTGCGCAGCTGGCTTACCTTATTCATTTTAGCACTTATTTGGGGAGCTTCATTTATTTTGATGAAGCGGGGAATGTATGATGAGGTCGGAGGACATATTTTCTCTGACTCACAGGTAGGAGCGCTTCGGATGGCAATTGCCGGTTTGGTCATGCTGCCTTTCGGTTTGATGAACCTGCGCAAGATTAAGCATTGGAAACAGGTTGTTTACTTATTGGTTGTTGGTACATGTGGTAATTTCCTTCCTGCATTTTTATTCACGTTCGCCGAAACAAAATTGTCTTCAGGTTTGGCAGGAATGCTCAACAGTTTCACCCCGTTTTTCACGTTGATCCTTGGCTTTTTGTTCTTTAAACAGAAGATCCGTTTGAAACAGGTAATCGGGTTGCTCATTGCATTTACCGGAATTTGTATCCTGGTGGGAATTTTGAACAATGGCCCGCTTGAAATTTCAATGCTGCATGTGGGAGCTATTTTGCTGGCAACACTCATGTATGCCACGAGTTTAAATACGATCAAATTCAAACTCAGTGAATTCAAATCCCTGGAAATTGCTTCCTTATCCTTTACTTTCCTGTCAATCCCGGCTTGGATCGTAACATTGAGTTTAGATACCTCTTCCGTTCTTAAAACCAATGAGCATGCGTTTGAAGCTTTGGGTTATATCAGTATTTTAAGTGTCTTCGGGACTTGTTTGGCTTTGCTTTTATTTAACCAGATCATTGCTCTGAAATCACCGATGTTCGCAAGTTCAGTTACCTACATGATCCCGATTGTCGCGGTGATTTTAGGTGTTTTCCTGAACCACGAAAAATTCCATATTTCCCAGTTTTTGGGAATGATCGTGATTGTAGGAGGGGTTTATTTGGTGAATTCGAAACAAAAAGAAATTTCTGTTCCCCCTTTGGAGGGGGACTAAGGGGGAGGAAAAATTTAAATGTTTTTCTCTTCTCTTAAGCAATGAATCGCATGTTGAATTTGTATGATCACATCTCCCAAGTTATTGATTACGTCTCCTTCCGAAAAACGAATAATCGTGTAACCAAGAGCTTCCAGTTTGTTTTGTCTCATTTTGTCATAATCACCTTTATTGATATGAGAATTCCCATCGATTTCAATGATTAATCCAATTTCCTGAGAGAAAAAATCCACGATAAAATATAGAATTGGGCGTTGCCTTTTAAATTTCACACCCTGTTGATTTCTTGAAAGAACATGTTTCCATAAATACTTTTCTGCCCTGGAAACTGTTTCCGAACGAAGTTCGTGTGCAAATTCTTTCAAACCAGGATTGTAATAGTTGTTAGACATAGTATTAAGATACACAATTTGAATTTGCTTCCAATAATTTATAAAATCCTCCCCCTTTATCCCCCTCCAAAGGGGGAGAATGATCATCAAAACTCCAAACGATAGCTCAACACCGGCAGTAAGGGCGTCTGATACCAATACTTCACTTCTCCGGTTTTTTTGTCGAAATATTGCCCGCCTACATTTTTCCTGTTTGTTGTATTCTGAATATCCAATGCTACCGTACTTGTAAGCCTTTTGTAATTGCGTTTCAAACTTAGACGAATATCCAAACGGTAATAATCAGGCATTCTTTTGTGATATGTTTGCGTTGTCACAAATTTCGTTTCACCGGCTGCGATGGATGCATTCAGATCGATCGGTGTATAGCGGAAACCTCCAACATATATGGACTTGATATTAAAACCAAGGGTCCTGTTTTTCCCCTTTTTGTTCTTTAAATTCCATTCTTTCCCGATGGTTAATGAAGTTGCATAATTGGTATTGAAACGCGTATCGTACCAGTTTCCGTCTGCTGCTTTGTATTTGGATTCGTACAATGAAGCAGAAAGTAAATAATACAGGTTTTTGAACAGGAAGCGCTCATAAGTCAATTCAATCCCATAATTTTTTCCAAGCCCGGAGTTACTTAACGAATCAGAGGGGAATCCATCCGTAGAATTCAAAATAGAATAGGTGCTTGCCGGATCTTTACTGATCGGAACATGAAACAAATGCTGGTAATAAACTTCTGTTTTAATGTGTTCGTGATCATTGACCACAAAGTCATACCCAAAAACAGCATGATGTGCTTTGCTCAATTTTAAGTTGCGGTTTGGAAGCGTAGTTGTTCCGTTTTCGTTTCGCTCTACAAAATAAACTCCAATAGGCTGTAGCTGACTGTGTAAACCATAACCCAGTGTGAGGTGGTGCTTCGGATGAAAATCATAACGAATGGAAGCACGTGGTTCAATCGAATTACTGTTGTTCAGGAATAGTTGAAAGTAATGAACTCCGACATTCGTTGTCAGTTTTTCAGTGAGGTGGGCATTCCATTGGAAAAATACCTGCATGGTTTCGGTTCCGCCTTTTTCATTGATTTGTTCCATTAAAACTGTCGAGTCACCCATATCACTCTGCTTTAAGTGATAACCAAGGTGATTCAGGATAAATCCGGTCCGGATGTTATGCTTTGCATTTATTTTTTGCGTGTATGTGCTTGAAAGTGTCAGTTTGTTCTGCAAAAAACGCTGCTCATACTCCCGTACCAGTGAATTGTAATCGTCTTGCAGCTCATCTTGTTTGTAACCGTTTTCGGTCCCGGAAAATACCAAAGCTGTTTTTAAGTAGGATTTGTTGCTGAAAAGTTTGGTGTTCGTAATTCCAACTGCTCCGGTGTTGCTGTAGAAATTGGTATTTAACCGGAGAAAATCGTCTTCCTGCCAGCGAAGAGAATCTTTTTCAGCGGTGGTCGTCTGGTAGCTCAATCCGCCAAAACCAAAAACGGTAAATTTTCCAAGTTTCCTGGTTGGAAGATAAAAATTGAAGGACAGATCCTGGAAATTGGTATTTGCGTCTCCGATAGGAACTCCGATCTTTCCAAGGATATTTAAGGTCGAATAACGATAATTAATGAGGTATGACCCTTCGTATCCTTTTTTGAACGGGCCTTCCGTGGCAACGTCCAGTCCAAGTACTCCGAGTTGGACCGTATATTCGCGTTTTTCATTGTTTCCTTTTCTCAATCTCAGGTCGAATACTCCGGAAAGTGCATTCCCATATTCCGCCGCAAAAGCTCCGGTTGAAAAATCGGAATTACTCATCAATTGTGCACTTAAGATTGAAATTCCGCCACCGGCCGTTCCAACATTTGAAAAGTGGTTCGGGTTCGGGATTTCCACACCTTCCATACGCCACAAAATACCGTTGGGTGAATTTCCCCGGATCGAAATGTGATTGTTTCCGTCGCCTGCTGTTACAACTCCTGCGAAAGAGGTAGCCATTCGTGCAGGATCGTTTACTGCTGCAGCAAATTTCTGCGTTTCTTCTACCGAAAATGTTCGGGTACTGACAACGGAAAGCTCGTTCAGTGGACTGTTCTTATCCGTTTTAGCAGTGACAACCACTTCGCTGATACTTTCGAGGTCTTCTTCCATTTGAATGGTCAGTACCAATTCCTTCCCGGCATTTACAGTGACATTTTGCATAATCACCGGTTTGTAATCGGTAGCAGTGATTTCAATCATTCTGCTTCCAACCGGAACACGAAGCAGGGTGAACTTACCGTCCTCATCAGTGACGGCATGGATCACAGAATCCAGGCCGGTGATTTTGACAATTGCACCCGGGATGGAAGACTGGGAAATATTGTCGACAACTGTGCCGCGAACTGTTTGTGTTTGGGAGAAACAGGTGTTGACAATAAAACAAAGCAATCCCAATACGAAGAATTTCGTTAATTTTTTTTGGAACATAATGTTGATTTTTGTTTCGCAATCATAAGTAGGCACGCGATGCGTCGCCTACTTATGATGCCAATAATTTAATGCGTTTTGTTTTGTGTGAATTAAATATGGATCACTGACCCGGATCCGCTGATTGTTGTATTAACAACCGGATTCCCTTTGTATCGAATATCACCGCTTCCGGAAATGGTCGCTTTCAATTGGTCCAAAACCCAAACTGAAATGTTTCCGGAGCCACTGATCTTCGCATCCGAATGATTTACCATGAGCCCATCCATTTCAATATTTCCGGACCCGCTGATGCTTGCTTTTTGGTTTGTTGCTGTTCCACCTGAAGCAGCTATATTTCCTGACCCGCTGATTTTTGCTTCTAACTCTGCACTATAAACGGAAGCCAGTTTGATATTTCCCGAACCGCTGATATTCAATTCCAGTGTTGTCGTTGAAATGTCTGAAGATGATTCAATGTTTCCGCTTCCGCTGATATCCAATGCATAAAGGTCAGGTGAGTGGATGATGATTTTAATACCATTGTGTTTACGGATCCACTTTCTCGAGTCAACTTCCAATTCTCCGGAACTGATCTCGGTTGTAATGACATCCAACACATTTTGCTGCGCAGAAAGTTCAACGAAATAAACCGAATCCTGTGTGTAATAGATATCTGCATCAATATCCAATGAGATTTTATTGAAACCACTCAACGTACGCGTTTCAGTGACAGTTTCTCCTTTTCCTTTAATGGAATTAAACAAGTGTTTCTTGCAGGATGTGAATGAGCCCGCCAGAATCAAAAGCATCGGGATCATCAATTTTAAATTGTTCATAATGACTTTTATTTGTTAGTTGTCTTTATGACAATTCAGATTGAGTTTACCCCTATGCGAATGGGAATTTATTTTTCAATTTATCATGTCCTCCCCTTAATATCCCCCTCCAAAGGGGGAATTGAGGATCCATTCAGTAAATTGAGTTTATCTTCGAAAATCCAAATCTAAATCTGGAATGATTTTTTCCTTGAAAGGGAAGTTGGGAGCTCCCCCTTTGGAGGGGGATGAAAGGGGGAGGATAAAAATGTGTTTCACAAAGTTTAGGTAATCTTAAAAGAACCGTAAAGCCAATTTCCCTCCGATCCATAATTGATTGGAAAAGCTGCCATTCACAGAACTGGAAAGGGGATGTTGTTTGATTCTGTCCCAGATCGGATCGAGAGTAGGGTCAGCACTTTCCGAACTATACCAGTTGAGTGTTGGTCCGGCCGCAATACTGAAATTTTTCCCAAAACGGTATTCGATCCCCAGGAAACCTTTTGTGAGCATATTGTACGTGAAATCGGTGCTGTTCAAATACAGGTGTTGCGCTGTAAGGTCCAGGTCCAAATACCATTTTCTTCCCAATCGAAGAGCAGATCCTACTCCGTAACCAATTGTCCACAATGAACGCCCTTTTGCCATTTGAACTCCGCCAAGGAGTATGTTGTGAAATGCGTCAACGCCTGTCCGGAAACTGAGTGTTCCCAGTAAATTTTCATCGCAGGCAAGTTCAACTTTGTGATATCCTGTTTTTACGAAGCTTAAAAATCCGACCGGTACTCCGGAAATTGAATCGGTGACATTCAGGAAACCTAGCTGCGAACCATTCACCTTTTGGGCGATATTGATCAGACCTGAAAGCTGGAATCCATTGATGACCCGACCGGTATTCACCAATCCTGCAATTTGACTTCCTGATACGGTATCGCCGAGATTGGCAATTCCTGTAAGCTGGATTCCTTGCATGTTTTTCGTCTGATTATAAATTCCCGCTCCCTGAATTCCCCGGGTATACGATCTGTTCAGGTTTGCAATTCCACCAATTTGTACCGCAGTTACCGTATCTTTTACTACGTTCGCAATTCCGGCGACCTGTACGTGTTTTACCTTGCCACCATCGAGATTTACCAAACCGGCAACCTGGACACCGCTTACATCCTTTGCAACAGTATTTACGAGCCCGGCCAATTGAACACCTGAAGATGTTCCGGAAACCAGGTTTGCCAAACCGCCGATCTGCACGTACCGTACATTTCCATAATCGAAATTGACCAGGCCTCCCAATTCAAAAACATCAATTCCTTTGGAGGAGCCGACCAGCAAATTGAATGAGAATTTATTCACGGTGTTCACGGAAAGCAAGCGATTGGTGCTTATTGGCGGAACAAGTGAAAATGAAACATTCGTGAACAAGGTATCCGAGATATTCCTCAGGTTTGCACGGTGTTCTCCGAACCGCTTCCAAAACGGGCTTACGTATGGGGTGGTATCTTTAATCGGGGTGTCTGAGGATTTTATGGAATCGATTGAAACGGTTACGCGTACGGAATCCATCGTAACACTCATGGGCGCTGATTTAGGCTCCAGGTAAATGACCAGTGTATTTTGTTGTTTGGAGAATATGACAACGGTGGTGTCTTTGAAATGTTCCTTTGCTACGGAAATGGAAAGTACATCTGCTGTTTTCGGGAACGACATATTGAAATACCCGTATTCGTTGGTTAGCGCCGATTGTTTGCTTTGGCGGAGATAAACACTTGATTCCACTATTTCCGATGAATCTTCCGCATTCAGAATGTAACCGTTCAGCACCAGGTTGGAATTGCTGGAAGCTGGATTGTCGGCCTTCGGTTTTGGCGCAGATTTGCAATTGATAATGACGTATTTTCCTTTCAGTTTGTAGCTGCAGTTTCCACTATTGAAAAGGGTGTTTAAAACAATCCGGAGTGGTTGTTTGTCAAATTTCACTGCTGCCCGTTGCTTATCGTCGAAACCGGTGTACGAGAACACGACTCCGGTTTGATTGGATATTTGCCGGAACAATTCTTCATAGGAATAATTTCCCGATCGAACGGTTACTTCTTTTTCGAGGTAAGGAGTTTGCGCATTCGAATGAAAAGCAGCAATGCAGCAAAGACTAATAATGCAGAAAAAACGGATTATTGTATGCATGCCAATCCTTTAATCACGTAGACATTATTCTTTTCTTTCAGGATTGTTACTTCGAGTGTCTGAGAGATCACCATTAGAACAGTATCCAGGTCTTCATTTAAAAACTCGGTCGTAATCCTGCAATTCTTCAACGCCGGGTTGTCGATGCGGATATTCACTTTGTACGTTTGGTTGAGAAGATTCACTACATCTTCCAGGCGCTGATTATCAAGTAAAATCGTTTTGTACTGTTTCTTGAGGTTTTCTGTCAGGACGTCCAGTTTCAGATCACCACTTGAAATAACATAATGTGCACTTTCATTTGCATGAAGTGTGAGTTGCATTCCTTTGTTATCGTAGATCACTACAATTCCTTCGTCAACTCGTACGTAAATGGTATCGTCGGCAGTTTTCACATCGAATTTTGTTCCGAGGTCCTTGATGTGAATGGGTCCGGCATCAATGATAAAGGGCAGTTTTTTACTGTGTTTCACAGAGAAATAGCCGGATCCGTTTAATTTCAGAGAGCGGTTTTTCTTTCCGTAATCAGTTGCCAGCTCCACACTTGAATGTGCTGCCAATTGAATATCGGTTCCGTCGTTCAGTTCAATGTTCTTTTTTTCTTTCCCTGCGATGAAAATGGTGTTTTGCTCTTCTGAATTCAGAAAATAGAGAACAGCACCAAAAGAGATGACCAGGATTGCAGCAATTGAAGAGATCCATCGGGTATTGAGTTTGCGGACCGGAGCTTGTTTTAATTGTGTTTGAAGGTTGTTCCAGGCGGTATCTGTGGAAATAACTTTTTCGGTCAAACCGAAAGCCTTTGCACTTTGTTCGAAATATCGTTCATTCTCCGGAGATTCGGCAATCCAGTCTTCCAGGAACATGGCTTCCTGTGGATCTGCTTCTCCGCTGAGGAATTTGCCGATTAATGCATCCATATCGTGTAGTGTTTTCATAATGTCTGAATGAAAAAAAGGATGAGTAAGGGCAAATAGTCTTTCAACTCTTCACGTACAATTTTGAGGGCTTTTCCCATTTGATTTTCCACGGTTTTCACCGATAAACCCAATTCGTCGGCGATTTCCTGGTAACGCAGTTGTTCAAAGCGGCTCATTTTGAAAATGCGCCCGCATTGTTCCGGCATATTTTCCATTGCCAGTTGAATCCGTTCATTGAGCTCGGTTACCTGTACCGAATCGGAAGAATCTTCGCATATAGCTGTTGCTTTTAATTCGGCTGCATAAACATTCCGCACTTTCATATGTTTGATCTTATTCAAACAGGCATTCTGAACGGCCTTGTATAAAACCGCGCGAATGGAAGTGTGAATATCCAGTTGCGCACGTTTTTCCCAAAAAGAAACAAATACCTGCTGAACAATGTCTTCCGCTTCATCTGAATCTTTCAGAAAGGTGTTGCCGTAGCGGACAAGCGGCTTATAATAATCGCGAAATACCATTTCAAATGTGTTTAAATCTCCTGTCACAACTTGTGTTATCACTTGTTTTTCTTCCACC
>CAMLLB010000052.1 GCA_946480815.1 uncultured Flavobacteriales bacterium | reverse complement strand
CCCGCGACCCCATGCGTGACAGGCATGTATTCTAACCAACTGAACTACCAAACCAATTTTCCTGCTCTTTCGAACTCAGGCAACAGCCTGATTAAGAAATTGTGTAATGCTTTACGTTAAAAGCGTTGCAAAGATACACTCAATTTTCATTTCCGCAAGGAAAATTTGAAAAAAAAGTCATTTTTATTTTACTAAAACCCCGTTATTGTTAGAAATCAGTAAATTAATTCCAGGCTTTTCCCACTTTTTCCAATGTCGAAAAGTAGGAAAAAAGTATGGTCCTGTCATTCTGGCCAACTCAGGCAAAATGATTGCAGGTTTGAAGGTGAAGAAGTTGTGACGAATTGAAATCCGAAAGTACTGTCCTCAATTACTGTCTCTGTGGTATTTACGGCTGTTTTATCACAAAACTATCCAGGATCCGTTTGCTGACATCTTTGTAGTTCTCAAATTCCGTTAACTCAGCAGTAAATGAAAGCACATATGCTTTTTCATTGATGATCCAGTAATACTGTTCGAACCGGAGAACAAGATCTGCATTTTTTGCCGTATAAATTAAATGCTGGTACTCCTGCTCCCCTTTTTTCAGCCGTTCGCTTTCAATCAGTTCACTTTCTTCCATGTAGTTCTGGATCTGCTGTTCTGAAAGCTGCGTAAAATTGTACAGATCGAAGTTCAAACCACTTAAGTCCTGAATGACAAGGTTTAAATTTTCCTTAAACTGGTCTTCGTCAGAACTTTGTGGACCCCGAATAATGAATGCTGTACCCGACAGATGTGTGGTGTCTAAAGTCCAGTCTTCCGGAAATTTAATCGAGTAATTCTCCTTTTTGAATTCGGTCCAGGAACCTTTTTTTTGCCCAAATGAGTAATGTGTTAATCCTAAGAAACTCAATAGGAGAAAAATGATGAGCGATTTTGGCATGTATTGATTTGTTAATTACCGGGTACAAATATAGTGAGGTTAAAGATAGAAACAAGCAGGTAAAGGATTGAAACCTCACCTGCGATTTAGTATATACTTTTATTTACCGTGTATCATATGTCACAACAAGCAACCAGGTAAACCACGTGAAAATAAAGTAAGAAAAGACGTAAATACTTGATTTTAATTTGTCATATTTTGTTCCGAGGTCCTTCGCTTGTTTATGTAGTAATATATTATTCAAAATGAACAGTGAAGCAAACAGCAATAATATCCAAGTATGGTAATTCTTAAAAAAGGTTACTACCTCTTCAGGTAAATTCCCGGTGAAAAAAGACTTATTTAACAGTATCACCTGTGATACTGTTATTAAGTTTACAATGTTGTGAAAACTAAGAATAAAAATTGAAACACCCCCATAAATTTCAGGAACCTGTGAATCATGTTTTGTCATTAATATCAAATGTGAATAATATTTTAGATAAGCTTTTTTCAACGTAATCGAAGATTGTCCTTGTGTTGTCAAACAAGTGAAAACAATTAAAATTTGAACTCTAAGTTGTTTTCTATAATCGTGGATTTGGGAACCCCTGGAATATTTGATTTCGAACTCGGCAATGCTCTAAAAAATCCAAATTAAAAGCAAATACCAGGCCGCGTTGAATAAGGAAGAGACTATCATGAACAATCCCCAAATCACGAAAAACTCACTGCGATTCTTATTCAAAGTCACATGAATATCAGGGTATGAATTCAGGACAATCCGTTTATTTTTCCTGGTAATGAAATATGCGAATCCAAATAATATTAAGGTAGCCAACAAAATAGAAGTATTAATTGCAGTTTCATCATGTACTGTTTTCCCGATAATTAAGAATAGTGGGATCAGAAATGGTAGAGCTATAATTGCCAGATCTGTTCCTCTTCGGCTTCTAATAATATTCTGGTTAAAAAAAAGTATGATCCTACCATTTTTTAGAATCGAATTTTTAGTTAGTTGTGTATAAATGAAAGTCCAATTCACAATTACAAGTTTGATTATTCAAGAATCAAATAAATCTTAAAATAATTATTTAAAAAGTACATTATATGTTTTTGAATGCTTTACTGTTTTGGCAGGAAGTAGTTTTCCAATAGGAATTGTTTTTGGATCTGTATAACTAAAAGCATACACTCTAAAAAAGATTTTATTAGGATAACCATTCTGCAATGAAATATCCTTTAGGAAGAACATCTTGTCATACATCATAATAGAAGAATCCTGACAAAATGCGTCAATTAGAATCGTCTTTTCTTTTGGACGTGGAATCTTAAGATAATGAGATTGGATAAAATCATGCTTGTTGTAGGGAATCAGAGATGAGTGATAATTTATTCCATTAACCCGAAACTGAAGACTATCCATTGAACTCCAGCCATAGCCTAAGGGATCGGTAACCAATAATTCGATCTCTAAAGAGTCTGAATTAATATCCTCATCTTTGAAAAACTCCAAGTTGGCTAAATAATTAAAGCTTTTAGATGCCTCCGAAAAATAAAGGTTTTTATCTTTTAACGTATAAAACCCGGTGATATAAGTTCGCTCACCGTCATCATAGTTAATTTTTAAGACACAAACAGAATCATCAACAAAAATCAAGTCTGATTCAAATTTGTTTTGTGCAAAGGTGGATGTAATCCCTATCACAAAAAAGAAAAAAACAACAATAAAAAAACGAATTTTCATAAATGAAAAATAAACCGTATATACATAAATAATGCCAAATGAAAAAACAGATACCCTTCTAAGGTATACTCAATTTTCTTTTACTAAAAAATACAACCAAAAATATTACAAAACACTTTCGGTTGTATCCTTTAAAGCTTTTTTCTACCTGAACCTTATTGGCATTCTACTCAAATAAGGTACCACATCTTCTTTTTCCAGATTATCTTGATACAATCCTCCTGGAGGTTTTCGAAATGGTATATTCTTAAATGGCTTTGCAGGTTTAAAAAAGTCTTTAATTTCATCCCAATTTTCATAAATGAATAAGCCTCCTTTAATAACAATACCTATCGCTACTGTTGCAGGAGTTGGGACCAATAATAATTCATCCGCAAGATAATCTACACCATAAATAATTATTTTCTCAGTAACCTTTTTAAAATTTCCTTTTACAATATGATATCCCAATTCACCTACATCGGAGACTTTTCCGAAGGTACCGAGGACGTTATCGACGTAAGAAATATTCTTATACATTCTGGCTCCGATCGTCTTCTTCCTTAGGGAACCATCACTGTTATAAAGTTTTTTTGGAAATAAATCAGAATCGGTATCTCGATAATACTCATTAGAACTATGGCTACCTCCTCCTAAACTATATTGATCACCTGTAGTAATTTTTTCAGTCTTTTCAAGTGTAGTTTTAGTAACTTCCGTCGTTTTTTTTGCGGCTCCATTTACCTCTTGCGTTTTCTTGAGATTATCTGGCGATGTATTATGACTGCTTCCATTTACAAGCCCTCTATCCTCAGTAAAATTTGGATGATTTGCTGCAGTATGTGAATATTTTACACTCCATTGGTTTGCTTTTTTATTGTATTTGTAGGTATACTCTACTTTTGATTTATCACTTTGTTGATCATATTCAAAAATGACTAATTGACCATCATCAACAGCTTCCAATTGATGTACAAATGAGCTTTCAGCCTTAGCATTTCGTTTTTCTCCTGTCATTGGCACCCTTATAGGATCACCTTCGGCTGCTAATCCTAATGGATCTGAGAAGAATATCGGATTATCATTGAACGCCACATACGGACTCATCCATGGAAATTGCATCATCAACGGATCCAAACTCAACCACCTGCCCAGTCTCGGGTCATACTGCCTGAACTCCGTGGTATAGGAATTTCCATTTCCTTTCGCCTCGTTATCCATTTCCATACCGTTGTAACCAAAACGGTATTGATCCTCATTCATGTGACGATCAGGCATTTCCATACCGAACGGGTAATAATCACTGTTAGAAACAACCACTGCGGTATATGTTCCCGAAACATATACTTTACGGTCCGTTACAACCGCATTCACATTGCCCAGGTAATTGGTAATCTCGTATTTTTTGAAACCAAGGATATGATTTACAGGGCCGGATGGATCCGGGTAAATTGGTGGTGTTCCGGCTATTCCTTCCGTACAAAGTGCTTGTGCATTTTTTATAATCCCCAATCGGGATGCCCCGTAGATATTTAATTCCAGAACATCAGCATTGTTCTCTTCCAGGTCTATGGAGTAAACTCCCATGACCTGTCCGTTGGCATCGTACGCATAATACGTATTGGTGATGATTCCGGTTGTCAGGTCTTTTACCTTTTTCAGGAGCCGTTGCCCGAATGGATTGTATTCAAAATCGATCACTTTAGTCGTACTGGTGATATTTTTCACCTTGCGGCTGCCACTGAACCATTCAATGGTCATTCCTTCGGAAACATCACTGGTCAACTGGCCCAGGCGGTCGTAACCATAGTTACCTGCACTTTGGTCGTCGATATCCTGGGAATAGTTCCCCGTATAACTTCCAATATCATCTACATAATCCAGTCGGTTACTTGCATGTGTTCCGGTAAGTGGAGAGGTATTCGCAACCGGTTCAAAATTGTAAATGAAGTCATCCATGTTGATATTGGATGCTCCGCCGTTACGCCTTAAATGGATTAAGTTGCCATTTGGATCATAACTGTACGTGGATTTGTACTCCTGGGTCTCCGTAATACCAGACCAGCTGTTGCTCGCTGCCAGTCCGCTTGCACGGAAGGTGCGCGCAGAAACCAGGCGGTTCATCTGGTCGTAACGGTAAAGTCCCATTTGGATCGCCATTGGGGTCACTGCTCCGGGAACATCTGCAATCGCAGTCGTGGTAAAGGCAATATTCCCGTTGTACATTGGGCTCACTGCATTGTCAAAAGCCGTATTGCCATAAGGCAAAGGTGCAAAGTTCGTGGAACCGATGCTTCGGTAATCGCCATCGAAATACCCGAGGGTGTAACCTACTACATCACGTGCAAATTTGTTGTGCACGGAAGTGTTCTGTGATAAATACCCCGAGGCATTGTCTCTCCCCAGTTCGTAGCCTGGGTTCAAAATGGTCCCGTTCATCGCTTTCATCCACCCATTGATGGTGTAGGCGTAGTCCATTCCCTGCACTTTTTGTTCTCCGATTTCCACGCGTGCCAGTGGCCCGTAATCATAATACAGGTAATGTGCCTGGCGCGACTGGTGTACTTTGTCCGTACTCACGAACACTTCCTCCAAACGGTTCAGTTTGTCATAATAATACGTATGTGTAGACTGGTCCAGCTGGCCTTTCTGGTATTTCACTGTTTTTACGTTCCCACTGATCAGCTCGAACTCGTATTCTGTAGACTTGATATCCTGGAAAAGAGGGGCAAGTTCGGGAACATCCTGTAGGGTCTGAAGCACATTCCCATGGATATCGTAGGTGTAATGGGTAGCGGATGAATATTGAGTTCTCGGATCGGTCGATCCGTCAAAGGTGTTATAGTAAGCCACGGATGCTACACGCAGGCGCAGATTTTTCTGCCCGGTACTGGTTTCACCTGGTTGCAATACAAATTTGGCCTGCAAAGCAGATGAAGTCATGTAAACTCTATCGTAATAGGTTCTTGTTACTTCCGAGCGTACGCTTCCGCTTGCAGTCACCCAATTCCTGAATGTTGTTCCAAGTGGTTCCGGGGCTTTGATATTAATAGTCCCTAAACCGGTTGCAGGTACTACCTGTCCGGCTTCTTCCGGCCTTCCCAGTTTGTCATAGAAAACATAGCTGTATTTGTTTACAACAGCTTGTTCCGGGTTTTGTGACAAGACGGTACGTCCGTAGAAATCATACCAGAATTTTGTCACCCCTTCCTGGTCCGGATTTTCAGTAGAAACCAATTGGTTGTAGGAATTGTAACGATATTTAGTTACGAATTCCTGTGTTGGAGTCACTGCTGTAACGGTACTTGTTATACCGGTTACATCTTTCCGGTGTTGCGCTGCGTCAGCTACCCCGGTTGCATCCAGTTTGTTAACGCCTTTCGGTGCTACGGTTTTCACCAGGTTTCCTGCCTGGTCGTAATAGAACAAAGTATATTGATAGAAGCGGTATTTTCCCTGCATATCAAAATGTTCGGTATCGAATGCGGTTGCACATTGTGTTTTGTAAGCCTCCTTGAATTCAGTGTATGCTTCTGCTACACTGGTTTCATAAGTTTCAATAGCGTCCAGCATCATATTGTCCAGGCGTGGCTGGTAACAGATCTCAAACTCCGGGTCGAATAAGGGTTCATTACATAAAAGCTGGCCATTATTACCGCAATAACAGAAATTCACCTGCATGCAGGAAGAAGTCGCCTGCGCAATTTTGGTTACCAGTTGACCACATTCATAGTATTTCACTTCTACCTCGAAACTGCTGTTAGCCGTACAGTTTTCACTGGTTGGCCAGATCTCTCCGAAAGAAACGATCTTTGTAAAATCAAAAGACGGACTGCCTGCAATGGAAAGGTCAAAGGTACAGGGTGTTCCCGAACCGTTCTGGAAACTCATGTTCAGGTGACCGGAACTTACAGAGGCGTGGTAAGTAGATCCAAGAATTCCCTGTTCACGCAATTTTCCGTGTTCATATACGATATTCTCTGCAGTTAAGTTCAGGTTCGACGGATGTACCAATTGTCCGCGCATGGACAAGAGTTTCAACACATCACGGAATTCGGTCATAATCGGATTCATCTCGCAAACGGGGTCTGAACTGCTGGTATTACATCCTGTATGGAAGAAATCGTAATCCTTGAATGTCAAATCAAATCCTAAGCTGTTATTCAGGAAATTGGTCAATACCGTCTCGTAATTCGAAGAAGCTTCGAAGTCATCCGCATCCAATCCAAGGGTATTGTCTGCATAAGCATAGGCAGATGCGTAAGCGGTATTCACTTCATCACAGGTTTTACAGCCTGCCTTTTCCGTACAGGTCAATTCCTGTGGAACGTATTTGTTAGCTTCAATAATATCTGCATTAGCCCCCGGAAGCCAGGTATCGTTTGTTTCATCATAGAATTCATCGCAAACACACAATAAATTATCAATATCGTCCATCGCTATTCCCTTGTATGTAAAAAGGAAATCTTCAATCGGTGTGGTTGCCGGAATAGTACTGTTTGCAATTGCAGTCTGGTAATCGGTTCGCACGGCCATTAAGATATCACAACCACATTGGTCCATCACCGGAAGACCACCCTGCAGTTCAGTCACCGTTTTGTATGGTCCGGGGAAACTAACCAGATATTCGGAGCATTCTGCGCTGGGATAACCTGGTTTTGATCCCAAATGGTAATCCAGAACACCTTTAATGTCGATCTTTCCATGCGAGGTCGTTTCTCCCGGAGGAGCAGTAGTAGCTCCCATCGGGTGATCTTTATCACAGCCCAACATACACAATTCAATAAATTCATCACGCAGAGCATCACGCTCTGCCGGCGTTAGTGAAGCGATCGGTGCACAAGCAGCCAGGTCTTCCAACCATTGGTCTGCATACCCTTCACAACTGGTTGAACAGGATTCTGCGATAATCTGGTTCAATTCGATCTCCGAATCCGCTTGGCTGGTTGGAGCAGTAGTCGTACCTGCAAATTGCCCTAAATTCCCGAAACGTGGTGCACGTGGTGCCAGTTGTGCTGCAGTTCCCGAGCAAGGATTTGCTGCGCCAATACATTCATTCGAACAACCGTGTGCAGTAGCATAAGCCTGTTGAGCCAGGAATACCAAGGTTGCTTTATCCTGTAAATATAAACCGCGGAACGTTAACCAAACCTGGTCTTTGTTACAGTCGTTCAATTCCATACAATTCGGCAGATCCGCTGCTCTTTTACACGCTCCTCCTGCAGCCAGGTAAAGTGCGTACTCCCACATAGATAATGGTGTTGTGCCTTCTAAAAGAATGTAGGTATTCAAATGATCTACCATGTCATCCGCAAAATCTTCACCCAAAGCTCCATCCAGGAAGAAAGGATCTGGATTCCCATCGTACATACTGGTTGGGAAAAGGGTGTAATGGTTATTTGGAATACCACCTTCTACAGGCATTAAAAAGCCTGCTGCCATCGCTCCGTCAAATGAATTCATAGCGAGCATATCATTCTCGTATTCGTTAGACGCGGCATTCTCATAACAAAAATCCAGGTAGCAGTTCTCAGGATGATGTGTATAAAGTTGTTCTGCCCATTCATCGCGGAAATTGGTTACAAACCATTCCAAACCTGCTGTTCCCGCCAATGTTCCGGATGGAACGGGATTTCCGTTTTCATCCAGGTAAGTCAAACTTCTCCAGTTAATACCTAATAATCCGGATGGGTTGTATACTGAGTAAGGATCTGTAGGATTATATCCCGGTCCGTATTTTCCGTATTGTCCTCCGGGTTTCACATCAGCAAGCAACATTTGTTTCATTGCATCGCATTCATTCAAAAATTCATCATTGATCGGTAATGGATCACAGGCAGCAAAAGATTCGGCTTCGTAAGCTTCATTAAAAATAGATTGTACTCCTTCAATACACGTATTTGCTTCCAGGAACAGGCACCAATATTGATCTGCAGCCGCCTCATTTACGGTGAGCTTCTTATGAATAGTATACATTCCGGGAGTCAGGTGCGCTGAAAATGTCTCTGTATGTGCCGTTGCAGAAGTACATGTTCCGTTAATCACGCTATTGATCTCAGAACCGGTCATGTGGACCGGATTCGTATAGCCGGTCAAAGGAACAACCACTCCACAACCGTCAAATACCTGGATATCCAGGTCGTAGACACAATCCAAACATAACGTTCCGGTACAGGCGCTTTGGAATTGAGACGCAGTAAAGGAATAATTGAAATTGAAAATGGTATCCGATGAAACGTATTGGTAATACGACAGTTCAGAGTATGGAACAAGCGTGTTAACCGTTTGAGGTTCACCTTCATCCAGCATAGTAACCAATAATGGAACAGAAGAGTTCCCCTCAACCCCATCCGTATTGGTTGGAGCCGGTCCTTCCATGTAAGAAGCGACCGTGCGCCCAGCCATATCCGAATATTGAACATAGATCTGCCCGTTCGGATCTACCGTAATCATTTTCTGGTAGTGTTTCGCATAACCGACCTCCGAACCGAATAATTGGTCTAATTCCGTCTGATTGGTACTTGGATAAAATATCTTGGTTTCTTTTCCGGATCCGGTTCTCAAATTAATACCGGCTGCAGAACTGCTGGCAACACGGTTCGTGAAATCATTGGTAAATGTTGTGCGTGAGAACGGATATTTCTCTGCATCCGGGATCGCGATGTTTGCGCCGTTTTGGTTCGGATTATTCGGAGAATAATATTTTCCGGCACCGTCCGAGAGGGTAAATCCGGCTGAACTTGCAACACAATCATTACCAATATCAGAGATATCGAAGCTGTGCCAGGAATACGTTTCTCCCGTCCCATCAGCACGGTTAAAGTTTTCCCGGAATTTCATCCAGGCACCATCCACCGGTGTAGGAAGATCACCTACCGCTGCTCTTCCCAGCTCATCGTAATACACATTGGATACCAGGACCTGATTCGTCACCGGGTTGTATCCAACAGATTGATGGCCTCTTCCCAGTCCATCGGCGTAGGAAACGCCTTCAAAGCGTTTTCCGTCTTCAGTATAAGTAACACTGTGTGACCAATTGATGTCTGAATAATCGGTAGTGATTAGAATCTTGTTTCCGGGTGTTAAAGATGAAAAAGAAAGAATAGTACCAGATTCACCTGGATTTGACCAGGCACCGTCCTGCCGGTCAGTAAAGTTTACACCGTTTCTTCCGATCGGGCGAACGCGATAAATAATATAACCCTGATCAAAAATACGTGGAATTTTATACCAATTTTGTTTGGTTTCAATGCGTGTACAGTTCAGGTAGAAGTTATAATTCAACTGGCTTTCCGTTAAAGCAGGATCACCCGGAAGAACATAATTGTTGATGTGTACCCATTCCAGTTCATAGAATTCAGCACCCGGTTTCGTATCCCATCTGAACTCAATTTGACCTCCATCAGGAGCAGTAGGAGTAGTTATCGTTAAAGGATAATGCGTTAAGTTCAAAACAGATGAATTATCCAGAACGTAGTAACGCTCCACCTCCACAGTTGTTTCCAGGAATAATTTGTCCAATGGTAAGGTTCCTGACATTAAACGAACCGAAATCCGGTGTGCTCCTGCAATGGTAAAAGTAGCCTGATCACTAATGTTTGCGGTTCCTGTGGTTGAATAAGACAAACCAAAAGTATGGGTAACAGTAGGCTGTTGAATGAATGCTCCGGTAGTGTTATCCCAGGTCCAGTACTTGATCTCAATCGTTTGAGATCCACTGAAACTTGCAATAAGTGCCAGGTCCGGGTTAATTCCCAAACGGACAGTACCGGTTGCTTTTTTATTAGCAAAACGGGTTCCCCAAAATGGATCGGTACTCATGTCATAGTACTTATCGTCCTGCAAATTCATACTCGATCCGGCTGCCAGAGTAGTGGGTGCTCCAACGGTTCCATCCCCATCCATGCGGTTACTGAATCGTTCAATTGCTCCGAACACATGCATGTTGGATACAATAAACATCAGTAGGAGAACTATATATTTACAATTTTTCATAACTAATTGAAGTATGTGATTCGGTTGATTATTTTGTTCCTAAGCCAGATTCTGTTTCAGATACGGTCTTGATTCCTTCAGTGGTTTCTACTTTTACACGTACCAATTGCAGGTTCTCATCGTAATTGTAGAACGTGGTGTAATTGTTTCCATCATGCGTAGCCATCGGAAGGAAGGTTACCGGGTCGTACACGGTGGTCGTCATTCCTGCTGAAAACGGATGGAAACGGAAATCGTCAAAATAAGCATCTGCTGAAGAACCGTTATCCAGTTTCAAGGTAATTGCTATCGGTGCATTTGGAATGGTACACGTTCCTTCGAATCGTTGCCATCCTTCAATAACCGGTCCGGATGCTACAGCGTCATCGGAAGGAGCAGAACCTACGATTACTTTTGCTGTTGCTCCCGTTCCTGTTTGTTTGATCCATACGCTAAAGACGTATTCTCCCGGTGTCGGATTGAAAAGAGGAGGTGGACAATTGCAGGAACCGGCCGGGTATCCCTGAGGAATATCGGTGTTTTGCCTTTCCTCCAACGGGCAAGTCGGAACAGTTGTAATCCCATAAGATTTATAGTGTGTAGCCGGAGTTATTTTTAGAGATGTTTTCCCACTGTGTCTAACGGTAGAGACTAGATCAGCCGGACTAACTCCAGCGAACAGGAAGTAGTCATCATAAGCAAAACCAGCCTGGTAAGTATATGATTCAAAACCGTCGAACAGGATGTCCGTTATGTTAGCATTGACTGCTTGCGCAATCGGCAAACTAAATGCTTTATTGTTCGAGATCGTTCTTACCGCAGCGTAAATTCCTATTGGATCACGCATTTCAAGCGCTTGTCCGAATTTATCATAGCGTGAAGAAATCCCGCCCTTTCTCCATTTTTGCAGGGTTCCGTCTCCTGAAAAAGGATAATTTGCTTTGTCAATACGCGTCCAAACATCATAGGTATTCAATGCGTAGAACGGTTTGAAGTCGGCATAGGCACCATCAAATCGTGTTTTGTGGTTGTTCACTTCCTGTTTGCGTTCACTTTGCCAGGAAAGTGCTGATTCTATTACCAGGTCTCCTTTTGAACCATTAGCAAAAAGATTAACGTATTGACCATCAGGTTTTTCGGAACACGTGCCCAGATTATCCTTGTCTTTATAAGTAATGGCGCTGCTTTCTATAATTTCTTCCGCCGGATTCGCTGTCGGGAAAGGAAAAACGTTTCCAGGGTCAACCCAAATGGCTTTTTTTGTAACTATCGTCTGCATCGTCTCACTAAGGCGGTTTGTTCTGTTCGGAATAAGCACATGGAACGTAACAGCTCCAGAGATAAAACCAAAAATAGTTCCGTAGGTAGATACAATGTACGCAGTTGATCCGCCCGCTGTTCCCGGAGCAATAGATAAAATATAGCCCGTTTCTGTAACAGATCCGTTTGTTAACTCAATCAAATCGCCTGGGGCATAAAATTCGGTCAAATCATAAGTTGTGGTCAGCAATCCGGTAGAACTATTGATCGTTCCTGAACTACTCGCAGGATAGGTCGTCTGGATTTCACGTAAACTTGGATAGGCCCAATGAGAAGGATAAACCAGGTTGTATAAACGATCATCGTATTCGTCCTGTAAACTGGAAAGCACCACTTCTCCGCTATATTCGTCATAAAGCATGTTTTCGGCAGTGTTACTTGAACCAAGGTAAGTTGTTGTAATCTTTTTGACTACAGCAGAGTAATTGAGATGCTTCATCAGGCTCAGGGAATAAAAACCGCGTTCCCGGCTGCTTTGAGTATAAAAAGGTCCAATACTCACTTTGAAAGTCGGGAAGGTAAAACCAACGGTTAACCCGGCCATTTGGAATTTGGATTCATCGTGAACAAATCGGGAATCAAAATGGATATCGAATTCTTGTGCTACGTCCCTATTATTTACTTCACCTTTTCGGTTAATCATCGGGATTTGTTCTCCCAACTCATAATATTCATAGAGTGTGTTAGAGATAATGTTCTCCTCGTTATCTTTCAATGTTACATCATAAGGTTTCCCGTGGAAGTCATTAGTAATAACCGAGTATCCCTGGGAAAAACCGTACTTATCCACAGTACTTCCGGTGAAGAAGGATTTTTCTTTCACCGGGTCACATGGGGTGATCTTGGTTGATTCCGCTATCGTACGATACTTGACTTCTTTATTTGTATGGAACTTCAGAACTAATTTTCCTTTTGAAGCAGCAGATCCACCACTCATAGAGACCTGTACTTCTTCATAACCAACAACAGGTGTGGGATATAATTGTCTTGCTAACGGAGTGACATGGAAGTTCATTTCATCCGGGAATTTCTTTGCAAAATTGTAATAAGAATGCCAGGAATAAAAGGAGTTTTCATCCATTCCTATTGCCGGTTCGTAAGAGGCAACGCCTAAACTTTTAGATCTGTTCGGGTAGCTATACCCCCACGAATAAGTACCATCCGCATTATTTTCTTCCGCAGACATTTCGACCCATTTATCATTTAAAACAATAGACGTTACACGGGCATTCCCACCGAATTTGATCTCATCCGGTTCAAACAGGCGAACAAAAGATCGCGCAGGTGTAAAGCTTTTCAAATACCCCGCCTGATCGATAATGTATTTGTACATTTCTTTTCCGAAAAGGGCTTTTTTATCTATAGATAATTCCCCTGTACAGGTTTCACAGGCCCCGTAAACAATATCCGGTAAATTTTGGCGGATAAAGTCCACACCAAAACGCTGGATCGGGTTCATGATCAGGATATCTTCATCTTTCTTTTCCTTTTTCTTTGTTTCTTCGATCTTACCCACATTGATCAGGTCAAGTACCACATAACCGTATTCATAAGAGTTACTGGAAGCGATAGCAGGCATAGCACCTATGGAAACCAGGTTATTGTCTATGCCCGGAACGTCCCATATCTGGAATAGACCAGGGTAATCTTCGGCAATATCAACAAAACAAGGGATCATTTCAAAAATATCTGTACCGCCATTGTTTTTAACCTTTGCGTACATATTGAAATACAATTGCTTTAAGTAGGAATTTGAACCTATGCTTGGATCTTTAAAATAAAGGTCCTTCACTTTTTGGTTGGCCTCACTTTTAGTAATTGAAAGTGCATCGATTGGCTGTTCCAGTTTAAAGACAACAATATTGTTCGGAACAAAATTTTCCTCGAATTTCCCGTATTTTTTAAAGTAATTCGGATTGATCAGGTGAATATCCGGATTGTAATTATCTTTTCTGAATTCATTGGAAAGCGCATAAAGTGAATTGGACATATCCCAATTACTCATGTTCATGATCTGCTGGTACTGGAATACATTGATCATTCCTTCGATCTGGAACTGGCGCATTGCGCGTTTATTTTGGACATAACCATAACTGTCAGCTTCGTATGTAATGAGCATCTCACCACCTGAAGGTGTGGTGATGGAAGACAATTTCCACATGGAAGCATTGCCATTTGCAATAGATTGGTCTTGGATAGCGTACGGATATAAGTTGTTCGGAAGGTTCGGATCATTTGCCTTGTAATTTCCCCATCTGTCCACATTCAGGTGATTATACGGATGAGTAAGATCTCCCTCGTTATTGTATTCGAATTCAATCGCGCTTAATCCCATTTCTTTTGAGCTTCCCGAATATGTACGGATTCTCTGCAAAGTCAATTTTCCGTTATCCGTAGAGCTTGGGTTCGAATACGTCTCTTTATTATTTGGCGCTTTCAGGCACAATGAATAATTGTATTCAAAATCTACTACCTGTAACTTCGTAGCATTGATTCCGTTAGTCTGATAATCACTTAAATTATATAACGTGATCTTATCCAGCAACTTAAGTGGTTTACTCTCATCCAGGAAACCGCTTTCACCGCTTACACCATAGCCATCTTTTCTATCTGCTAATGTAAACACGGCAATGTAATTCTTTCCACTAATACTCAACGGATAATACACTTCTCTTTCAGAGTAGGAATAACTCGCAATATCATCCGAATCAAGAGATAAATATCCTTTGTTCAAAATAGCTTTTGGGGATGATCCTCCACTAGGTCCACTGACTGGAAAGCGCCATCTGTAAGGTGAGCCTTCACCGTAATATTTGACGTAATCAAATTTATGGTATGAACCGATGTCATCCAACGTAGGGCCATTATTACTCAAATCAATATAGTCCGGACCAACAATGGAAGTTAACAGATAACTGGAAGCATAAGCCGGAACAGTCGTTGCATCATACATTTGTGCTTTACCCAATGAATTAGCAGTTCCTGCATCACCTGATAAATAAGTAACTTCTCCTTTAGAGTCGTCATAGGTCCTTCCTCCTACATTCGCAATGGAAAAGCTCACTTCAGAACTTGAAAGCGAGTAATTCGGAAGTCCATAGGTATAGACACCACCGCTTGTTGAGATCACTTTAACCGATGAAATATCATTATCGGATTTCACCCCCTGAGTTCTGCTTTCGTTGACAGGTGTACCCGTACTGGAATAATAATGGATTTGCTGTTCATAAGTGTTGGGAACAGTAGACATTTGTAAAGCTGTTTTCGGGTCGAAAACCGTTGCACGCGTTGGTGCCGTACCATTCAAAGGACCGTAAACCGTTCCTCCGGTTGAAAGGTTATGGGTAGTAGTCAGATCCGAGCCTGATTTTGCCAATAAAATATTGGTAGCTTGTTGCTCTCCCAATACTGTATTATAAATTGTTAAATCGTTTGGAGTCAATTCACCGATCGCTTTGAAATAAGTGGTCGGATCGAAAGCCTTACCTGCAGCTACTGCCGGGAAAGTAACCGGAGAACTCCATCTACCTGATTTCATCTCTCCTTGCTGGATTCCGGTAGAATATCCCACTTCAATGGTGATACCCGCGCCCAATAAAACTCCGGCATTGACCCCTTTCATATCGTCATCTATCAGTAGTTCTGATCCCTGGTTTAGTTTTCCGGTAGTCGTTGCATCGTAGTAAGTTCCAATATCCGTGCGGTTTGCACGGAATTGTGCGTTTAGCCCGGAACTGGTCACATGAAAAATATCAAAAGACTGAACAGAGAACGGAAGGTCCCGCATGCGTTGTGAATAATTGAAATCAGCGCCCCGGTCGAAATCCATCACAGCATAGGACCTGGTTTCACTTCCACGCTTGCCTGTATGCAAATAACCGTAAGCAGGTTGGTTGTACAAACTGCTTGTGCCCGCAGCCTTAGTAGAAGATTCATAGGTCTCAAGGATTCCACCGATCTTTGTTTTCAAAGGTCCCAGCTTGAAACCGACATATAAATCACCAAAAAAGGCATTGCTTTCCGAAATACTGTTTGTGCGCAATCTTGGAACCGAAGTAGCTGTGCCAAAAGTAACCGTTGTGCTAGCTCCATAACTTGCACCTGATCCACTTCCCGAATGACCGTCTCTTACCCCTTTTTTTGAATCGGGAACATACGTAGAAGTTATGTAACCCGCGGAAATATTGAAGGACTCATTTTTGGAAATCAAACCACTTCGGGAATTGAAATTCGTGCCATAGGTATAGCTAAAACTCCCATTTACTCCGGTGCTTCCGCTTTTTGGTCCCAGAGCTGCACTAAACCCAAAACTTTTATTGAAACCAACCCCGCCTTTCGTGTCGGAAGAATAACCTAGTCCGAATTTAAAACCGGCATCTACGTTTCCGATCTCATTGCTGTAACTTAGGCTCACAGAAGCCTGCAAACCGATATCGAAGGTTTTCCCCAAACCGACATAGCTGTTTTTATATTTCCCCCAAAGGCCGGTTACCTGGATACTTGGAGTAAGAAAAGTATTCCCTGATCCCAAAGCCAATCCAACAGAAAAGTATCCCCCGGCTTTGAATCCGTCACTGGTTTTATCTTCTTTTATTTTATAGGTTGTAGCAAGCATTTGATCTCCGTTAAATTCATCCGGGATCCCACGCATTTCCCTGCTGATCGTACCTACATCCAAATCCCAGCCTAAACCAACCCAGCTTGCCTCTGTATTCATATTCACATTGGAATTGTAGTTTAGAGTAAGCGGATACCCATCAACATCCATCAATGGAATTGAATAAGAGAAATCCCCGGTAAAGGGATCAACAAGATCGTTCATTGAACCGGGTGTGAAACCTCCGCCACCGCTTGAAACGGTTTTTAGCTTCATCGCATCCTGGTTTGAAATGATCAACGCTGGTTTTGCGACCTGTCGTTTCGGCTGAGAAATGGATTCTTCTCCCGGAACGGAAGCCGACCATTCCAGCATTCGTTCAATCAGCGCACTCTTCTTTACTTTAGCAGAAGAAAGCATCAACTGATCTGTATTGTTTGCCATTCTTTCCTCATTTGCAAAAGAAGAAAAAGGAATGACCTGCAGAACAAAGACGTGAAGTAAGAACCAGCTGATCGTTTTGGTTCTTTTGCTCAATTTTGTAACTAGATGCATAAGACGGTGGTACTATTAATTTTTATATAGAAAACGTAAAACTCTTTTTTGACCGGTTGTAGTGGTGACTTCCAAATGATAAAATTTACCAATGGTCGCTGTACTGATTGATGAAATGGTTAATAAATAACGGTTATCATCAAAACTATATGTTAAGGCGGTAGCACCACCCGAGGTAGTACCATTTAGTAATCCTGAAGCAACCGGGGTATTAGTATCATCAAATACAACATATTGAAGACTCTTACCAGATTCGATACCATATTCTTCATCGAAGGTGAATTTTAATTTCCCTTCTACAGCAGTAGCATACCCTGCGGTATAGTCGCGACCTAACTCATAATGAGAGACCTCGTCAATCGTTTGGTTTGGTGTACAAGCGAACGTGGTATGGACATCTTTAAATCCTTCGCTGGTCCTGTTTGAATTAGCTTTTAAACGGATTCCTCCTGCAGGTTGCGGAAGGGAAACAAGTAGTAATCCATTGGCCTTTACATTCATATTTGTACCCGTCAATTCTATAAGTATCAGTGAAGTGGCAGGTACTATTGCTGAATTAGTAGCTCCCGTAATAGGGTTAGCCCAGATTACCTGGGTTCCAGCAGGGATAGTTACGCTTCCTCCTGACATAGTTGCAAGTACCTTTCTGAATGAAACATATGTTTGAGTGGAGGAAGGTTGTGTATTGACAAAATTATCAACAATGGAAAAATAGTCATTCCGGCTTTGTGTGAAGGCACTTACAACCGGGTTGAACCAGATCCACCCCTTGGTTCCTGCTGACAGAATATTGGAACTGATGGCACTCGAATAAGTTGTGAATGGGTTGAGACTGGTCATTCTGCTTAAAGAGTAAGAATTAGGAGAGAGGTTGTAGTTCGGATGAGTGCTATACCATTCTGCCTGGATACCTACATAAACGGTATAAGCCAACGTAATAGGACTGCCTCCGCTGGATTGTGTACAGGTCAAAGTATAGACACCTGGTGTTACGTTGGAAACGGTAGTAGTTGCATTTCCCGAACCCGTTCCCGTAAAAGAAGTTGGAGTATTCGCATTGTCTGCAACCAATTGATAATTGTAACTTCCGAATTGACTTCCCAGGAAACCAACTATCTTGAATTGAAAGCTGGCTGTTTGAGATGCACAAGTTCTTTCCTGGCTTGTTATCGGTTGCATATAGAAAGCCTTGATCGGTACCTTCTTGATTTTTAAGTACGTTCGGGATGCAGCGTTCATCACCCCACCAAACTTAAATGAATACCCTGCGGTTAATGCGGCTTTATCAAGTACCGTGGTATCTTTGGTAAATATGATCGTGTCGTTGACAAAATTCATATGTGCATAATTATCTGCAGTAACAGTAACAAAACTTCCGCTTACTACGTAATTTTTGATCGTGTATAGCCTATCCCCATTCAGGTAATACCCGTAACGGATATTAGTGGAGGATGTCAGGGTTGTTCCGGCATCCAGGAATCCATAGTATTGCGTTCCCGTGAGCACAGTTGGTTTGATTTTTACAGATCCCTGGGAGTAAGTGTTTACAAACGCATTCACTTCGCACATTCCATTGGCAGCTGTTGCAGGACGGATCATATTATTGTCTGCCACGGTAGCATTGGTACTTGCAAGCAAAGTGACCGCCGGAAACATATCAACTCCATTTTGTTCGTAGATGCGTTTTCCGGTGTTATCAAAAACAGCAATATTGTAGTGATCATAATCAACATCCCCAAAATTAAAGGTGGTCGCACTGACATTTCCCATGTAAAATTTAGTGCTGTCAATATCCGGGTCAAACACGGAATCATTCAAATACTTCAAAACTTTGTTTGGAACGGGAATCGCCTGGTCGGAAATAACATAATTATATGGAGAAACTGCCCAGGAAGGAGGGGTAATAGTTAATTGCACATTTTTCTTCAGTGCGTTGTCATTCCCGGTTAGGGTTAAAGTCCCTTTTCTGCTCAAATCACATGTATTGACCTTGATGGAAAATGCAATCTGAGGTCTGTTACTTGCTGTTGTTGCATCAGATGAATGAAATTGCATTCGGGTATATGAATTAGTTGAATACGCTGGAGATTGTAATTGGAATAAAAGCCCATAATTACTGGTGTTATTCGTTTTCCAGGTATTAAAAAAACTTGCAATGTCAATCGTAGCATTGGAGTTTCCGGAAGGTAAGCCTGCGATATTTATTTTCCCTGTAGCAGTATTGGTTGGGAGATTGGTATAGGCTACTCCGGACTCTGTCCAGACAGAAGTATTTCTTACCAATTCCGAACTGTTCGCTACACTTAACGGATTGTGTGCATTTCCAATTAAAGTCATATTAGCGGTATTCACCTGACAATTGGGATCAACCCACACTTTAAATTTTATTAAAGACCTGAAACCGTACCATGTACCGCTATTTGTCCATCTCTCAGCAACCATCATATTCACTGAACCGTAATTTACCTGGGAATAATTAATTGCAGTATTCCCACTTCCAAGTACCAGGGAGGATGGCCTTGCATCATCAATATAATTCGGGCCTGGGGCAAATGTAATCGAAACGTCTTCACATTCGGTTCCTACAATAAATGCCTGATAAGAAGTATCACCAGCTTCAGTTCCGTAGTACTTTAAGCCATACCATCCTTTACTGACCCCGGTCAAATTCTGGGTTGTTGCTATTTGTGTTCCGCTTGAGTTAAACCAACGACAGGTCATCACTGTATTTGAACCGTTTGTTATTGTAGGTGAGATCGAACCGTCCGAACTACTTAGTGAACTGGTGTGTACAATTGTCGCTGCACTCACGGAAGGTCTTAGATAATAAGAAATAACCAATTGCGGCCGGTTGGATTGAGTCCCGTTTTCTCTTGTATAATAAGTTGTGGTCGCATTGGTTGTTTCATCATTCCTTCTCAGGCGGAAACCTTCATTGGGCAAGCGTCCATCAATCATTGCCTGCACAAAATCTTTCATTTGAAACTCTCTCTTGCCGGATACTCCACCGATGCTTGATAGTGTTACTGTTGGAAACAACGTGTTGTTGGAAATGTTTGAAGAATGTGTAATTCCAGTTTCTGTCCAGGATGAATTACACACATCTAAATAGAGTTGTGAAGAGTTCGGGGAAGTGATGCCCTCTGTACCACTTGGAGTCAGCCGAAGAACAGCTGAAGTAATCACTGCATCTGCCGGGATTGAAGACAAATCAAATTTCACAAAGCTTCTGAAAACAGATGATGCTGTTTTAGAAACATCCATTGTTCCAATGGTTCCATAATTTGTTCCAGGTACTCCCGAACTGGTATGTGCATCTCCAATCGAATATAGTATTGGAGCATCTACGACTTGCGATACTTGTGAATATCCCAAATAGGAACACAAAAAAGCGAATAGGATAATTATTCGTTTCATATTTTTAGAAGATTTTTGATTTAGTTGGTTGGAAAGTTCTTCTCTATGCGAGGTAAATAGGCCTGTTGAAAATTCTGAGTTTCCAAAATGACTTTGTAAGTCCCAGTTGAATCCAAATAGGGTATATTGAAAACAATTAAGCCATTTTGAATATATGTTCCGCTAAGAATTTCTTCCCGATCCAATTTTATGATCGCCATAGGAGCATTGGTAGATAAATCATAAATCATTACAATCAGTTTACCTACATAATCAACATCATTTAGGAATACTTTTACCTGAAAAACATCTCCTTGTTGGGCAACTTCATCTAAACCTGCTGTGAAAGAAGGATTGTTAACAAAAGACATGGAAAAGTCAACACTGTCCAATTGTGCAAAGGTGGTGGATGATACCAGAAGTACCAATCCCATTAAGATTTTTTTCATAAGGAAGATTATATAATATAAGTTTGATTTAGATGTCTTTGATTTGTCAGAGGCTCTGAAATCGGAACAAAATTAGTCATAGAATTGATATTTTGACTAATTCTATGATAAAAAATTATTAACCTGTCAATTTATTGCACCTGCCAAAAAGAAAACAACGGATAACAGGCTTTTTTGGATACGTTGAAATAATTTAAACTTTAACAGATCAAGGTCGGATTATCCCAAAACACCCACAAAAAAATGGCCGCCTTTTCACCTTAACTTTTCAAGTCTAAGGTCCGAGGTCTAGAAAATTAAAACGGCTCCCAATTGCAGGAGCCGTTTTTGTTTCAATGCAAAAAAGTTCAACTCTAAAACCATAAATAGATTATAAAAATGGTTTTATGATGTTCTAATTGATTCGGTCAATAATTTGTCTTAGCACTATTGGGTGAAACTCTTCGTAAACAGTATTTGAACGAACATTATTTTTTTCTGTAGGTTTTGGAATAACGAATCTATCAGTAGATAACCACTTTACATTTCGTCCTGTTGTAACCAAATCGTTACTGAGAATATCATTGTCAAGAATAATTCCAATTGCTTTAACTGTTATATCATTTCCGCCAAAAGCAGCCTTAATATAAACGATGTCGCCTACTTTTAAAGCTCGAAAATACTGTTGCAATTCAGGGGCATCATCTTCATCCCATCCAACACCAACTAAATTTCTTTGAATAAACTCACCGCTGACATCTTCGTCATAGTAAGCGCCTACGCCATAAACAGCCATAACTTATTGTTTTAGGTTTTTAATGTGTGTTTTTATTAGTGAAAGGATTACTGAACCATCAGCTTTCTTTTTCCTCAAAGTAGCAATTCCTTCCTGAATCTTATTTATCTCCTTATCTTTTGATGAAATTTGATTATCCCAAGATTTGGAACCTGATTTCTTTTGATTCCGAAGTCTTTCTTTACTTCTAGGATTCTTCTCTTTACTGA
Organism: uncultured Flavobacteriales bacterium; assembly: GCA_946480815.1. The sequence continues at coordinate 7,822 of CAMLLB010000052.1, read as the reverse complement.
TTTTGTCTTGAACCGCTCCAAGAGCTTTCTTTTTCTGCTCTCTAATTAAAGATTTTTCTGTTTTGAGTTTTGCTAAAGCGACATTTTCACTTGCAATTTTAGCCGAGAACAGTTTTAATGCGTGATTGATTTCAGCAATTTTTGAAACTGCCTCATCAAGGGTTAATTCCTCGATTTTTTTCATGAATAGGGTTTTGTATTTAGAACTAAGTTATTATTTAAATCCTTATTGGAGAAAAACTTTTTTCCTTCTATTTATTTAAAAGATGTAAATGGAACAGTGCTTGATTTATTTTCTAAAATTCAGAAATGATAGAGGCCAATATTGGTTGGACCTATTAGAATGTTATGAAAATAATTCGCAAGACTTATCCGGGTATTCATTGGATACTGATGAAGTAAGAAACGCTTTTTTGAATCAATTAAAAGACTTGTTGGATGACGATATGCCACTAAGAGGAAAATTGGCACTAGCTAATCATTTAATTAATGCCATTGACCTAGATTCTATTGAGCCCCCAAATTATCTTTTTTGATTTTCTCTTGCTCTTGTTTTTCAAAATACTTAACTACAAAGTCTAAACGTCTAGAGATTTTCCTTCCACTTTTTGCAATTAATGTTCCATAAGAAACGAAATTTGTTGCAGGTTCATTAGTTCCAAATGCTTCCGCACGAGTGTAGCTAGTAAAAGTATACTCAGCCTGTTTGAACAACATTTTTTGCTCTAAATATTTTTCAGCCCTCTCTGTTAAATAGTAATATTCTTCTTTTGTAAATCCCATTGATAATTTTATTTCGTTAATCAGGCAGGCTATCTACGATAATCCATTCACCAAGTTTTTTCATTTCCTCCAGACTATCATTTCCAATCACATTCTTAGCACTCCCCAATATAATATTACATAAATCAAGGACCTTTTTAATCATTTTCTTCAATACCCCAAATCCAGCTCCAGACCGCTCTCTTTCAGAGTTATAACGAGATGCGGTGTCATTCCAAAAAGCAACTTTAAATTCAAGACTTGGACCATTAAATCCAGCCTGGTCAATTGCTACATGTAATCTTCTGCTGTATCGAAAATCCAACATTCTAATGACTCTTTCTTGAAATTGGTTAAATGAAGTTATGAGAGCTTTTTCAAACATTTCCCAGGTATAATATTCGGAAGTAGGGAAGCTCTCTTTAAAATCTGTTTCAATAAAAATATGTTTTACTCCGTATGAGACTTCAAGTAGGAAGTTCTTCAATGTTTGAATCTCATCCTCCTTATAATATTCTACAGTTCTAAGCATAAATTCTAGAGTTTGGTAGTATCTAAAGAGCTGATTAAATCTGCTTCATCCTGTAGCATGAACTCGATTAATTCAATCAAATTACCACACATACTTTTTGAATCCACAGGATTGGCCGCAACCTTATAATTGTGGATTATTTGATGAGGTCGCTGTAAATCAAAATCCTCAAAGGCATTCTTGGTACTTTTCTCTAAAATAAGGTCTGTAAATTTTGTTTTTAGAGTATCAAAATTGGTATAGACTAGTTTATTGCCGCTTTTGTCATAAAATGCTGGCTTAATATGATTCGATGTTGATAGCGGTTTTCCATTTGCTTTCTTGGTATTTTCAACAACAAATTTCAATGTACACTCGAAAACGACTCTAACCAATGCCATTTTCGCATTTGCAAAGTTGTTTTCATCTAAATCATAACATTCTTTAATCACTCTTTCCAATGGTGCAGGAATCCTTTTTCGATTGTATACAGGACGTTGCTTTATGCTTTTTCGTTTATTGTTTGTTTGATTCGAATCATTGGAGGATTGAGCACCACTTCCATTGGAATTATCATTTGATGAATCTTCATTATTCGTTGTGCTATCTTGAGTATTATCATGAGTGGCGTTTTGATAGTCTTCAGAACTATCTGCACTATCATCTGTCTTTTTAGTAGTATTTGACTTTTCTTTTTTGGCAGTAAATCCGTACTTTTTCAGTAGACCCAAAAATTTCTCTTTTTCTGAATCCATAAATTTGGTCGTGGTGTCAGGGTTGTTTTTCAGATACTCAACCATTGCCGAGATATATGAATTAAACAATTTTCGGTCTTTGATTATTATTTCATTGGTGATATTTTTAAAGGCATATCCACATTTATCTCTGTATCTGAAAAGTCTTTCAAAAATAATGGTTTTTCCACCTGTCTTTCCTTTACCACTTCTTAAGAGCTTTTTAAGGTCTTCCCCTCCAATTTTTACCGCTTCATAGTAGAAACTTGCCAGTTTTATGAATTCCTTTGGGGAAGAATCCATGGATGTCAAAGACTGAATAGAATTACCACTTTTGAATAATCGGTAAATCTCTAAGGCTTTTGCAATCCTATCCCATTGCTTAAAAAGACTACTTGTATGCTCTTGTCTTATTCTGTCTTCTAAATCAGACATGTTAAAGTAATTGTATACAGGTACCTCGTCAATTTTTAGTTTGTTCAGATTTAATTTGTAAGCTGATGGATTCTGAAGCGCTTTGACTGCAGCACATCTTCTATTTCCATCTTTTACAAGATACTTTTCGCCTACTTTAAATACCCATAATGCCTTATCATCATAGAATTCATTTGCTTTTAAAACTTCTCTAGCAATGTCTTCTGCTGATTCATTATAAAGTAAGTAATTAATAATATCTTCCTCAAGTTCACTACCGCTATAAAGCTCAGCAAATCTAGGATTATCTTTATCTAGTATTAAATCATCAAGTTTAACACTTAAGCGTTCAGTTTTTGTTTTGTTCATAGTGGTAGCAAATAGTGGGTTTAATTAAAATATTACAGTAAACACTGAAGGCCAACATTTACATGGGGTAAACTACATTGTTCTGGAAGAGTTAAATTATCATCAAATATAAAAACTTCTTTTCCTTTTTGTACAGTGGCTGCACTATACTGCAAATCATAAAGAAAATGTCTGCGTTCGTTATACAAACCTAGAATTTCTTGAACCCCATCATAAGAAAGAACCCATGGGTGATTGATTCTATTTTGAATAGCAATCGCTAAATCAGCATGGTCATTTTTCTTATATGAGTTGAGATAAAGCTCACTTGCCTTATTGTAGTAAGGAGGGTCCAAATAGACCAATGTGTTATTATCTAAATTGGGGATGTAATTATCAATATACGCCTCTCCATCTAGATTACTTATGTGGATGTTATCTTTAAAAAGACTAATCAATTCTATTCTCTGAATAAGGTCATTTCGATTGAATCGGGCATCCATTTTATAGTTACCAGTTTGGTTCAACCCTCCAATAACACCCCCAGATAAAACGCCAGAGCGATTAACTCGATTTAAGTAAAAAATACTGAACCCAAGGTCAAACAAATCATGTTCGGTGGGGTTTTTCACAATTTGTTGCTGTCGTCTCCATTCTTCAATAGTCATTGAAGCGTTAAAAATTTTGCGGCAAAGTTCTTCTGGGTGATTAATGATTGAGTGCCAAAAAGCATAAATCCCAAGATGAGAATCATTTAAGTGAACATTTGATATTTTTTTACTAATTAATAGTTCCATTGCGACACCTGCTCCACCCGCATAAGGTTCCACATAGTGCCCAGTAATACCGTTAGCTTCAAGAATTTCTTCTATGAATGGCGTTAATCTTTGTTTTCCACCTGGGTATCTTAAAGGTGTTCTAAATCTTCCCATATCTTATATTAATTCATTGCTTCAAGCAATGGATAAATGTTACTAAACACTGTGCAAACGTCATTTGGCAGAATTGAAAATGATTGATTATGTACCAATTGATTCATCGAAGTCACAGAAAGGATTTTGTTAGGGTTTGTTGCTTCCACATGAGCTCCATGTAGTTGCCTTGACATTCCTGGGCTACTCGCAATAATATGATTCTTTACTTGGGTCAAAAGTGCAGCGAGGGTTTTCTCTCTTCCATTTTGTTCTGCTGTTGGTAAAGAGTTATCATCACAATAAGCTTTTGCGGAGATTTCAAACGCGCTTCTAAGTAAAAAACAAAATGCAATAGGATTGTCTTTTATCTTTAATTTAAGCATTTCGTCTCTTAATGTTACAACTTTTGGTCTATTTGAGGTTGGAGTAAACTGTCTCAAGAGAGTGTTTACATGCTTCTGAGTATTTGTTGCTGATGATGGTGTTACCGCTGGAGTTATGGGTGAAGGAGTTGTTGGATTTGACTGCCCTGCTCCAGTTGTAGGGGTAGTTATCGTTGGGGCTGTTCCAGCAGGATTCGTAGAAACCGAATTATTTGGGTTTTGCTGTTGAGGATTGTTTCCCCCAGCTTGAGGACTGTTAGGTTGAGGAGTAGAGGGCGGAGTTGGTGTAGGGTCTGGAATTGGAGCAAATCCAAAACCTACAGTAAAATCGTTCTTATCATCTCTAATCTGCTTAAATCCTAAATCGCCAAGCCCAATAGATAACAGAATTGCTTCCAATTTCTCCCTTTCATTAACTTTTGGATATGCTGAAACAAGTGTATTAACATTAGCGTAATTGAAGCGTGAAAGCAATTTTGGTAGGGTCGCATCAAGTACTGTTAGATTATAATCCCCAGCCCATCTTTCCTTTTGTTGAGCATTAATATTGCGTCCACTTGCGATGTATTTTTCCAGCAAATTTAACCCTTCTTCTTTTGCTTTATTTATATCCCGGTTATGTCTGGCTTTAGCAACTGAAGTCCATGGGTCTCGGCTCGCTTTATCTCCTTTACCATGTGTAAGAGCAACAATTCTATCAACTCTATCAGTTTCGGTTGCTTCATAAACGGAACATGGGACAGATTGATTTCTGGTTTTCCATGCAGCATCAAGAGATTTGATTTTGGACTTTGTAGATTCAGGGATTTGAAAGTCGTCGGGGTTGTGAAGTCCAAGGATTAACTTCATTGCAGCGATTCTGCGGTTTCCTTCTTTAACAATGATGTCTTTCCCATCTTTTTGACAGATGATATTTTCTGTCGGAATATATTCGTCTTCAAGCAAGCTATCAATTATTCCTCCGAATCTATTTGGATTTACTGCAATCATTGCATGAATAGCGTTAGCTTCGTCAGTCTGAGGGGTGGTTCTAAAGTTTTTTAAGTCCAGTTTCAGGTCTGAAATATTTATTTGTTGTGTTATTGCCATAATGAATAGGTTACCCGCCTATTTACGAAAGAGTTCTGAAATAGTTACAATATCATAGTGTCTATCTCAATTAGGTAACGTTTCTTTCGTGAAGTCCTTAGAAAAGAATTCTTCCAAAGTAATATCCAAAAGATTACAAATTTTCAATAAAGTTTTTATCTCAAAGTTGGCTCCGCTCTCAATTCTCCAATATGCTGAACGACTCATTCCAAGGTCATAAGCAAAGTGTTCATAATTGTTGTGCCCTTTCAATTTTCTCCACTCTTTTAACCTTTTTCCGAGCTTTTTATACTCTTCTGATAAGTCGATTTCCTCTGCCTTTTTCTTCGGGTCTTCCATAACCCAAATCTCCGAAGGATAAAAGTTTTATAGTACTCCTATTAAATAGTGTACTATATATAGTGTAAAATGTTATTTTTGAAAAAATAAAATCAAAATTATAATGAGACGAATAATGATTCTACACAGCGTTCTCTTTGCTACGGGCATTCTTGGAATTAGCTGCACAAATAACAGTTTTACTGGAGATGAAGAAAAAGTGAAAAATGTAACTACTAAGTCTTTGAATTATCCTTCTGGAACAATGAATTTCACTGAGATAAAATTGATTCGAAACATAACTGTTCAAGATAGTATCAATTACTTTCTTAAATACAGTGACGAAATTGTTCATGACCATGAGGCAGCTATTCAAAAGCTTAATTCTTGGCTTGGTCAGAAAGGAAGCAAATCATATAGTGATTGGGATGTTGATGCTGAAATAAAACGCTGGACTGAAGAGTTAAATCGCTATGTTGATGCTTATGAAGGCAAAACAGTAAGTGAATCCTGGGCACATGAATTTGTATACAGAAAGCTATATGAGTTTCGACAAATGGACCCAAACAAAGTGCTTGGTAAAATTTACACCATCACATACACACATAAAGGTTCAAAGCCAATCACAGATATTAGGTCTTTTGATGCTAACATAACCAAATCGATTAATGCCTATGCTTATATTGAAGCTGTAAGGAAACCTGTCGAAAAAGACTTGGAGGAAATACATTTCAAAAGAGTTGGCTCTAATTCAACTGAAGAAGAAGAACTTCAAGAAGCTAATTTTATAAAAGAAGGAGGTGAGATTATTACTCATGAAGAATAATCATCTTCCCCACTAGGATTTTTGATATAATCCAAAAAGTCTTTTCCAATTTGAGTTATATTAAAATGCTCAGTTTCGATATTTCTCGCACTCTTCTCAGGTATCTTTCCTGTAATTGTTGAAGCTAAATTAGGCATCAATTTAGATAAGTCCCTAGTTTTGGTCACCTTACTCAAAAGTCCTTTTGCAACTAGATTGTCTATATGGTATTGCAATTCATATTCGGCAATACTAATCATTTGTCCATTTACTACAATACTCCTTTGTTCAGGAGAGGCTAGTTCTGTCCCAAAAATTGTGTTAATTAAATCTTTTGATTCAATCTCTCTAAGATTTCGTCTATTAAATTCAACCAAAATATAAAGTTGGATTTCTTCTACTTCTTCTAATAAGCGAACAAATATTATACTTAAATCATGACTTATGTCTGAAACAATTTCATGATATAGGATATTTCTATAACGCTCTAACTTATATTCTGATTTCGTAGATTGAACCATTCTAAAGACTATTTCCATTATGTCCATAAAGTCTTCGTTTTCAAAGTCATTTGCATTTAGTTCTCTACCAGCAAACTCCTCAAGAACCTTTTTCAAACTTTCTGAAAAATCAATAACCCTCTTCTGTTTTAATCGTGCCCAATAACCTAAAAAACCATCTAGGATTGGTCCAGCAGGAATAAATGACAATGCTATTTTCTGAAGTTCTTCAACAGTATGCAAGAATACTTCTCCCGCTCTTTCTTTTTTTGATGGTGTACCCATATTATGATTCGATTAGTTTTGATAAAGATACTCCAAGTGCCTCTGCAACCTTCCAGTATTTGGTAATTGAACTATCCGTTTTTCCAGACTCCATTCTAGAGATGGCTGTGCGATGCCAACCTAGTTTTTCGGACAATTCAAATTGCGACAACTCCTTAGATTCACGCAACTCCACAATTTTCTTGGAAATTTTTTGAAGAAATTCTGATTCTTTCATATTGCTGTATTTCAGTTGTTTATATTCTAAATTTGGAATCTCTGAAAATATAAATTTATAAATTTTGACACAAATTTGTAACATCCAGAAACTTTTTTCGTGTAATGTCTTCGTGCAGAGCTCAAAAGGCTCACTCCTCATGCACAAATAAGCCCTCCTCTGATTGTACGTGAAGGTCGGTTAAGCAAATAATTTTTTAACCCCAACTCTTGAACCTTATGGTACTGGATTGGGAATTGTTTAACCCATAAATACGTTTACATCATGAAAACAAAAAAGCAAGTGCAGCTTACCTGCACAAACTGCGGCACCGAACTAGATGTCGATTCTCTACTCGTAACACAATTCGAGCAATCTATTAGAAAGGACCTTGCAGCTGAACTCAAAGAGCGAGAACAGCAACTCGCTGAGCAAAGGCATGAAGTCCAAAACCTGTCTCTAAGTTTAGAGAAGGAGCGTGAAGACCTGGATGCACTTGTTAATAACAAAGTGAAGTCTCAGCTCTTGTCCCGTGAACAACTACTCCGACAATCCATTAAGGC
>CAMLLB010000051.1 GCA_946480815.1 uncultured Flavobacteriales bacterium | reverse complement strand
GTAACTACGTAACGAATTCCCCTGTCTTTTTGCTCCTGTCCAATAGCCCCTTTCCATTCATCAAGTAATTGGACGGAATCAGATTCTCGAATACCAATACTAGCTCCTTTAATGGCATTGAGTTTATCAGTTACACTTGCCGGAATTTCCAAATAACGCTGTGATGATGCTAGGGCAAAACGTAAAAGAATTGTACTTGGTGCGTAAGGGTTTGCACGTTTGTAATCCATCTTAAATCCCAGGAAAACTGCCATTGTATCAATAGGATGCCCCTCAAAGGATGGTTCTTGATAAATCAATTGTTTTCCTACGGTAAAGAATTGAAACAAATCTTCAATAAACTTTCGCTTTGTTTCTGATTGCCGATCAACTTCCTCAATCTTTCTGGAACGCTCAATATTTAATTCCAGTATGCGCTGTTCAATTGCGGGATCAACTAAAGTTGGAGTTTCCTTTTTGAGTTTTTTTATTTTTCGTTCCTGGGGAACATCACGAATCAGTTGAGTGTACTTATTGGCTACTGCTTCCTTTTCTGCTATCAGGATTGCTCCGCGATGACTATGGTAAGTTTCGAGTAACTGTTTAGTAACCTCATCAGCCGATTTACCATCCAGTGCTTGTTGTAGTATATTCCGTAACTCATCCACCTTATATGGCTTTCTAAGGATATTGGCTTCAACTTTTTCAAGGATTGAATCTTCCCCAAATGAAGAAAAACCACCTCGTCCCATTTTTACAACACTTTCCAGTTTGGTTTCAGCTTGTAAGTTCATTTCCTCCACTTCCAGATCGTATTCTCCGGTTTGTTTCAAATAGGAAACCAGTGTTTCATAACGATCTTTGATAACCTCGTAAAAACCTTCTTGTCCTTTAACCGAAAGAACCGCTACTCGTCCTGAAACCTTTAAGGCAGTGTCTTCACGGGCTGAATCACTCAACAAAGGATTTCCCAATTGTTCATTTAGTTCGGTGTTCTCTGATAGATATTCATAAACAATTTCATCCCCATACTTATTGAGAAAGTCCGGCACTTCTAAAATCTTAGAACTTTGTTTCTGATTCGATGATGTATTAGCATCAAGGCTTTTCAACTTCTTTTGAAGCATCATCATTAACCGAAGCTCTGCCGGAATAGCTGAATTCAGGTAATCATAAATTGGTTTGATTAACTGTCCGGTGCGGTTGATCCGCCCACGTTTTTGAATCTCGGTATTAATATCCAATTCAGGTTGTACCACAATCATTACTCGCTGTTTGACATTCTCGGCAGATACTTTAGCCGTTGGAATCGCATGAGCCGATGCTCCAGTACTTCCTGATTGGTTGATAAGCAATACATCTATCTCGTTATTATTGAATTGCCGGAAGGCATCGTTGGTATTTACCCGTTTTCTTACTTCAACCAAACCTCGACTACGATTTTCATTAAACTGCAATTGGAGTTTTCGACCTGTAACTTCCGCTACGCTATAACCTGCTGAACGAATACGCTCCACGATAACGTCGATTGGAGAAATCGTAATCCCAGTTGATATGATTGCAATTTCCTCCCGAATCCGGTCATATTCTTTTTTAGCATCTATTCCTAAATCGTCCAGATCAAATGTTTTCTTTTCTTTCTCTCCATTCGGAAGAGTGACTGTGTAACGTAACACTCCCTCCAATCCCTTTTCCAGTACAATAGAGAAATCGGTTTTAACATGATCTCCAACTTTAACCGTGAACCCGCTATCATCTTCCATCTGTTCCAGAAAACTTCCCATCGTGCTTGAAAAAGCAATCACAGGTTTTTTACCCTCTTTCAAACGAGCAATTGCCCGATCTGCAACCGCATCAGCTTTGATTGAAAACAACATTTGATTAATGACATTAAACACCTTAGAGAAGTAAGGCATATTATCTACACCACCGCTTTCTGTTCCTTTTCGAAGGCCGGCTTCTGCTCCCTCTTCTGCCATGATCTCATCCAGTTCATTTACACGGGTGTTTACATATGTATTTTGAAATGAGATAATATCACGAAGAATCATTGTAACATTGTCCGCGATTGCTTTGTGGCTTTCAGCATACTGATCCAGGGTAATGTAATTCACCTCAACTCCCTCATAGGTGCGTTCTCTACGAATCATTTGCCCCTCTAGTACCAATTGAGAAGCTAATACTTCCTGCAAAGCAACACCACCATGAGAAATTGCATCGACTAACTCCCAATTGGACATGCTCGCTTCGGAAATAACGGTCTTCATGGCATAGATCGGCATATTGTCTGGTCGCTTGGCAAACGTTGCAGAAAGAAAAACCGCACCTTTGGCACTTCGCACAATATCCTGCATAAACATGCCTGTTTTAGATGAACCACTTGCGTTGTGACTTTCATCCAGAATAAGTACACTACCTTCTGCAATCTTTGCAAGAAAGTTTGGTTTTACAGGCTTCTTATCTGCTGAATTGAATTGCGTGTAGGTAGCAACAACGTAATCATATCCTTTTAGATCCGCGTTTTCAAAAATTCGATTCTGTTCAATGGCAAGTGGTGCTTGGTAAACAACCAAACCATCTTCGTCTTTAATGTCTGTTTTACCTTCTCTTGAATTAACAATGAATGGTTTTAGGTGTTGTGAACCGATTGCGGATAAGTCCCTATAAATGTCCGAAAACAGGTTCGCTTTCTCTGTAATAAAAATCGGTTTCAATCCCATGTGCGAAGTGTACCGGATCATTGCTGCTGCTGTTCTCCCTTTACCAATCCCGGTTTGGTCTCCAATAATGATTCCTTGTCCTAAAGCTTCTATATTGTAGATTGCCATTCCAACTGCATCAATCTGTTCAGCCGAAAGCGCATTGTAAAGCATTTGTTTATTTGGATAACCCAAACGGTGACGTACAAAATTATCCAAATCACCACCTACGCTATCTGCTATGCGCTTGACCGCATTATGGATTTCATAATCCATTGAGTCAGGAACATGAATCTCAAGGGACTTACCTTGTGAAACTGGATGATACGGTCCTTCTAATGGTGTTCCATTCATGAGCTTTCTGAGTTGAATAGCTCTTAGTCTGAGTGAATCCATTGGTTTTAATTCTTTGTGAGACATAACTCGGTTAAATAGATCGTCAAATGAGCTTACCATTTGCTTGGTGGAATCGTCGGCAAGTGGTGCATATCCTTCCGGTCGCTGCTTGCGACCGGAAATCAATATGAGTCTTGTATTAAAAGCTGTTCCTTGTCTTGAATACAACTTTTTTCCGTCAATCGGAATAACATCATCCACATGGTAATAATGATTCAGGTAGTTGAAGAAAACCCGGTCTTTTGGTGAGTTGATCCGTCCTTTATCATCGAATGATGAATGCCCACCAATAATGATAGCTGCCCGACCATTGTCCTTCATCGTATCCAATCCCAAGATCGCCATGTAGTGATCCATGTCACGGATTTGAAACCCTTCAATCTTTACATCCCTGTTACGTCCCAGACTTCCGAATGGTGGATTGGTCACTATCGCATCAAAGCTTTTCTTGTAACTCTCAAAAGGCAAGGTTGCATCTTGAGAAGTAACCCTAAAAAAGGGTTGTCTTTGAAGATTTTCCCTGCGAACTGAATCAATCTCATTGACTGTCGTTAACTGCGGGGTTCCGGCAATGGTCAAAAGCCCATTTCCTGCCGATGGTTCAAAGACAGTTTTTCGTCCATCATCAATCCCACAATATATCCCCATCAGATAACCAATGGGGGCTGGTGTTGAATACTGTCGAAGCAGAATACTTAGTGAGGTACGATAGGATTGGTTCGCTTGTCGTTTGTACAGATCCACAATCTTATCATATTTCTCTTTTTGAGTTCCATCACCATTTGCAATTCGTCTAGCCACTTCAACAATTGCATATTCCGACAATTCTTTAATCAGTGTCTTATCTTCAATCCCGTATTGACCCGCAACTTTCTCTACCTGTAAGCGATTAAACGCTTTCCCTGCCTGAAGTTCACTAGCGAGGTATTGAATAAACGAGGAATCCTTTTCTGACTTTTTCATATCAAAGGTGATTTCTGATTTTTGACATTCGTTCAATTGCTTTTTAAGCGTTTTGGCTTGCTGTTGCAATTGTTCGATCTTCTGCCTTTCGGGTTTGTTTCCGATTACTTCTCTTAGCACACTAAAGTAGAACCCCAAACTTCCAATAAACCCGATTACGGACAATCTGAAGTTCCACTTAGCATAAGAATTTTGCTTGCTCATGAATCAATCTGCATATTTGATTTGGATAGTATTGGTATAAAGGATGCGACCGTCCAAAGTCTCAAACTCCGTTATACCATTCTTTGCTTGGATGAACGTTCCCAAGATCGTTGATCTTGGTACTGACATTCGGCTTCCTTTTGCATCCCAAACTTGGGTTGGCTGGATCGTAATTAACTGATCCGTCCCGGCAAGTAACCCCGAAAGCGACCATTTTGATCCGTCATACTTCAATCCAATGCGATAGAACTCATCATTGAGTTTCTTTTTGTACTCCGATGAACCGAACTGATCCAAAACAGCATTTACAATCGTTCGCGAAACATACCCGTCTGAGAAAGTCCAGTTCTTTTCTTTTTTGAATTCCTCGTTAACGCTGTTGTAACGCGATTTGTTTTTGATCTTTTTTAATGCAGAAAGAGCTTGAATGATATTGTCTTTCTCAATTGCTTCGTGTAATCTACTCGCAATTGTCTTTGAGGATACGTACCCCGTGGACTTATGCTTTGTAGATTTTTTGCCATCCGATTTGGCTGAAGATCCTGAAATGAGCTTGGCATATGCCTGGCTATCAAATGAAGTCGGCAAATTGAACTTTTTAAGTGCTGCTTCGGTTTGTCCTTGCCAATCTCCATCTACATCAATTCCGGCTTTGTAACGTTTGTTCAGAACCGTTTGAATATCACGAACTAATGTCCCTTTACTACCGTATTTCAGTGGAAACTGGTTGTACACGGTCGGTTTCTTACTTCGAACCGTACTTGCACTGCCATGTGAGTTTGAACCAGACGAATCTGATTCAGTTTCCTGATCCAAGTCCTCTGCTGCTTTTTCATCCTTTTTCTCTTGTAGGTGCTTAAATAAAAAGAAGCCTCCTGTTGCTACTGCGACCGCTCCAAGCCCCCACAGTAGATACTTTGTTTTTGATTCCATTATTGATTTATTTTGGTGGTTTTTTCTTCAGTGCTGCCTTCCAATCCCATGACCAATCAAGGTCTCCTTCCAGATCGGAATAAAGGCTAACACCATATAATTTGCGATACACTCTTGCTGTATCGTAGAATGCTTTACGAGATGGAAACTCAAGAAAAACGGTTTTAATTGCGTCATCATCTGTTCCAGGCATAAAGCCGATCCAGGTATAGTTGACCGCTGCATGAATTCGCTTTGCCCAACCTGTTGGATCGTAGATTTTCACTCCTGCACTACCTTTGGCTTTTAGAGGTTTACTATTCTTGATTGCCATCATTTCTTGGTATTCCTCTTTGGTTAAATCATCTGTCAGGTCAACAATCATGTTCGCACCTTTGTACATTCGTTGATAAGATTTTACAACCAAATCGAAATCTTCCTTGGATGGTATTTCACGAATGGTCTGTCGGATCAAAGGAACATCTGTTCCCCACCAACCGTCATTATCGATACCTTGCTTGATTAACTTTGCCCAAGTCGCATGACGATCTTTTCCAAATGATTTATTTTGCTCTACCTTTGCCCGTTTTTCATTGGCTAATTTCTTGGCATAGAGATATGCCAGGTAAAGAATCAAAGACATTCCCGAAACCGCAGCAAAGGTGGCTACAACTCCCTTTACTCCACTTGGAAGTGAACTCCACCAGCCTTGTTTATCCGTCTGAACGACGATCCTGGTGGAGTCTTCTCCCCGTGAAGGTCGTCTTTGAATCTGACCTTCATTTTTCATGGATTTGGTGGTTTAGTAATCCCTAGGGTTATTTAACCCCAAGAAACTGTTTTGCTAAAGCAACTTTTGCAGGATCGGTTTTAACCAAATGTGCTAATGCACTAATAGTCTCTGCCGATAGGTGGCTTGCTAAAATGGCAACCCCTTGTGCTTTTTCGGATGCTTCTTTCTGAGTACCCGAAATGGTGATTTTAAAAACATGCTTATCCATCTTCATCTGTTTTTTCTTGGATAATCTCAAGGAACTCACTGCGCATTTCAGGATGTTTGGCAAAGATTTTCCAAATCTTCAAAGCACTAATGAGTTTTTCCTCTCCTAACTGTTCTTTGAGTTCCTGGTAGAACTCATCTGCTTCTGATAGCTCCTGCTCAATCTGAACATCTGTTACAGGGGGTAAACCCTGAACTGTGCCCGCTGCCGGATTCTTACCTTGGAAAACTCCATACAATTGCATTCCCTGGGATAACAAATCTTTTACGTCAACTTGCTTTTCTTCTAGTAACTGCTCGGCTTCCCGAAGTTTACGCTTGGTTTTTCGATACTTTCTGCGTAATTGAGTTAGTTCCGTTTCAATGCTTTGTTTTTCCAAAGCTTCAGCTATCAGATCATTTACATTTTCTTTCCCTCCTTTAAAGCCATTCAGCCCGTAGCTCGTTTGCTCTTTGAGGTGGAACAGGTATCGGTTCGCATTAGGGGAATCCCCAAAATACAACCGGACTTCAACCGTATTTGTGTGAGGTTCTACATAATCCAGGTAATCATCGAATAACTCCGAATCGTAGGAATTGTGAACGATCATTTCGCCGTCTACAAGGATCGAATAACGTTTCTTTCGTTGCTGACTTTGAAGTTTTTCAAGTAATCGTTTAAGGGCATTTAAACGATCCTCACTATACGGTTCATGGAATAGTTTACCTCCGTTTCTAAAGGCTTTTCCTCTTTCGAAATCTTCCATGTATTAATCATTTTTTGGAATGACTTGCAGGAATTTGACATGAACTACTGCCGTAATTTCAAGGTTCTTAACCATAAAATTTCCAGTATGCACATACTGTGCTTCATTCAACAAAACTGTTGTGTCGTATACTCCAGATCGTGAATAAACACTTACCAGTGGTACTGGACTTAACAGAATGTACAAATCACTTTTAGCAGAGACCTGACGTGTTTCACCGATTCCAAGAACCAGATGTCTGTAACGAAGTATATAGTCATTCGATCCAATACCACGTTCTCGCATCATTTGTTCTGCAATCTCTATGGCTAATCCCTCTGTCATAATTCAATTTTTAAATAAATTGTCAGCGTGTAATTACCATCCATAGTCCGCTCATCAGAATAGAATCCCTGGACAATTGTTTCAGTGACCGGACGATCCAAAGTGCTGAATTCAATCTTCGAACCTGACACCCAAAGTGAGCCATTTTCATATCCTGGTGGATTGATTGAGGGGAGGATACTAACACCGTAAGTCGACTGATTGACTCTTAAAGCTTCACAATGAAATGTTTCGCCCATAGAAGGAGTTGAAAGCCACAATGAACCAATTTCCGGACTTCTGAAGGCTTTTGTTGTGGTCATTGTTAAACATACCCCAATAATCCGTTTACTATCCCTTGGCAATCGAATCTGGAACAAAACCTGTTGATTCGCTTTGGTAATCAGAAACTTTTTGACAATCACCCGTTCCATAACACTACTGATTATTCAAACTACTTACCGAATAAGTGTAAATGGACACTCGGTAAGCTTCGAAGGCTGTTAGTGGACTAGCCGTATCTTTGTAAGAAATGTCTATTGTTGCATTTCCAGTCGGAAGTTCACCCAAAGTAACCATGCGCTGATCCGGCGGAACATTTAAACCAGACATTAGCAACTTTGCTTCAAAACCCTCCGGAAAAAGTTCCTTATCGCTTAATTGCATTCTGTGGCTCCCACGGTGATAAAGCAGATCTTCACGATTTGAAGTAATCGAAATACCTAGCAGAATCTTTGCGTTTTTATCCAATTCAAACTCTGCTTTGTATGTTTGGTTTTCTGCTATGACCAGAATATCGAATCGTTCTTTGATAATTTGCTGCTTGAAACTCATGACTTTGATTTTTGATGGTTGTTGATTGTGAATGGAGTAAACAGGCGGGTAGTTGAACCACCCGCCATTTTACTTATCACGGTGTTGTTCCTGTTCCGTCTAAGCCAACGTAAAGCCATTGGTTTGCCGGAATGTTCACTTGTGTCCCAAGCTCAATTGTAAATTCGATCAACTCTTCATCACGAATCAGTCGCGGGTTATCTAACTTGTAGTAACCTAATGGAACTGTCATGTCATTGTCGGTAGCAAATCGACGGATCGCCTGGTTCTCCGGGATGATCTGTTTGCGGTTTGCTTTTAGTGAAAACTCACCGTTACAAATTGATGCAATTGTTCCTACGCTCCCAAAACGAATTGCTTTATGCCCCTCTGGATTCGTTGGTTCAGGGTTTGTACCTGTTAACAGGAAAATCCCACTTACTACGAATACCATGTTCTTTGGCAACTTCGCATTTGAAATGTTACGTACTCCGACTTCTTTGTCGTCTTGGGGTTCGAACATTTTGATCGTTTTGGAGTTAATCGGCTTCATCGAATAGATCGTGTAATCTGCAAGGCGAACACCGCCTTTTTTCAACTCTGCTTGGACATGTGAAGGAACTTGTGAAAAGAATTTCTCCATGTCTTTACGCGAACCTCTGGACGCTTGAACTTGACTTTGCTGTGAAACCTTCTGAATGATCTTAGCACGCTGAATTGGATTCGCTGCCTGGAACATCCTGTTGATTGCATCCAACCCGAACAGTTCGCCCGCGTTGTTGAACTCTGAATTAATGAATTCGTTCATTTTGTTTTGATTTAGTGCCTGTCTGCCCATTTTGACAGACAGGCGGTTGTTGATTTTTTATGCCTTACATTTGATTCATGTCCGGCATGTCTTCGATAATGGCATAACCGATTTCTTCATCGTCTTCATCGTCATAGTAAGGAGCTTCACTGATGGAATAATCCGGCAGTGCTTCCCGTTCATAACCCTGATTGATTTCGAATTCATTTGCCTGTTGATGGTTATAGTCCTCAAAGAAATCGAGTGCCGATAAATCAAGTCCATCTACCGAATCATCATCTTCATCTACTGCTCTTGCAGCTGTCGTAGTGGTACTACCGCTCGACTTCTTTTTGAAGATTTTGTCCAGATAAAATGCAGACATTAACTCATCCTTGTACTTGCCTAACCGCGCTTTTACGCCCTCCGTGCCGGATAGACCTTGAACGCTTGTAGTACCACTTTCTTGAAGGAACTTTGAAACACCATAGATTAACATTCCCGAACCGACTGTTTTACATAGTCCGGTTCTGTCACTCATGAAGTTTCCTGTTACTAGAACTCCCAAACCGAATAGTGCAGCGTTTTTGCCGATGGCAGCTCCAAGCAGTCCTCCTGCTAATGCTCCACCTACATCCATTCCTGAACGAATCAGCTTTGTTGAGGTTCTGTTGTCACTTGAGTCTGACAGACGTTTGAAGAATGACATCTTCGATCCGCTTGATCCTGACAAACTTTTTCTACGTTTTGACATTTTTGTTGCATTTGGTTATTAAAGCAACTTTACTCTGCGAACTCCGGTGCGACGTTTCACACCTGGTTTCTTTCTTTGGGTCGTTTTACGTTTGGTGGTTGTTGCTCGGCTCGTCGGACGTTTCCTTCTTCTTACTCCATCTAAACCCTCTAAACCATCCAACCCATTTACCGGTTTTGACTTTCCGGTTTTAACTTTGGATTTACGATAAGCTCGGATTGCGAGTACCGTTCCTCCAACAACCGCTGCTGCGATCCCAAGCGTGGTCAGCGGATGATCTTTAATCCATTGAATCATACCTCCCGATGTTGTTTTAGGTGTTGAACTTGTATCCGTTGCCATTTTAGTTGACGTTGGAGTCTCATCAAGCTCGGTCAAATCAACTTGATCAGTAGTTGCTCCTTGTTTTGAGGATACCGCAATTGCTGTTGTCGTCGGGGTCGGGGGATCATCGTCTTCGGTTAAAGATGATGCGGATGTAGAACTGGCTGCTGTTGATGCAGGGGCTAATGCTCCTTTGGCTGCATCCAAATACTCTCCGATTTCTTCAGAACTATACGAATCATTCTTTTCACCAGTTGTATTGGCTGTGTTCTCTGCCAGGATGTCTTGTTGTTCCTGTGGAGATCCTTTTTTGAATATTCCGCTTAGTTTCTTAATTAATCCCGCAATTGTTCCAATTATCCCTGAAGCTGCTGCAACGGCAGCCCCGGCAGTTATTGAACCTAATCCGTTGATTCCACTTGGGTGTCTTACCGAATCAAATTCATCCGAATACATGTCGCTCCCAATGATTGAACGAAGGTTACTATCATCATAGATCGGTACATACCCCAGACCATTTACAGAAACCGCTCTGTTCTTGTTACCACGACCTGTTAGGATCGCTTTTTTCATGTTCGCGGGTTTACCTCCTGCACCGAAAAAGACTTTTTCAATTTTCTCACGGATCTTTTTCAACTTTTGAAACTTACCCATATCCACATTGTTTTTCCGGGCTTGTTCATCCGTCCAATACGTGTAGCGTAATCTTCCGGCAACGTTAAAAAGGTTCGTCTTCAGGCTGACCAAAACGCCTGCCCTTAATAGAGCAGTTGCCGGATTCAGTTTGTTTGTGACATGAAGCACTTTCTGAAGTCCCTTTTTGATTCGTTCCTTTAATGGTCCTTTTTCTGCTCTTTTGGCTTTTCGGGCTGCTTTCTTTTCTTGTCTTTTTTGCTTCCCGTCAAGACCTTCCAGATCATCATTGTCATCGAATTCATCGTCGTCATAGCCTTCAAATCCATCAACTTCATCGTCGTCGAAGTCGTCGTCATCAAAGCCATTCAAATACTGCAATTCCATATCGATGTCTTTTGTTTCCAGATAAGGTGCTTCATAGTTGAATTTGTGTACAACACAATCCATGATAACCTTACCCTGATTTGTAATTGCAACCGGATACACATGTTCGAATCCTGTTGCTCTCAAACTATTCCTGGATAATCGGATTACGAACGGAATCCCCAAGTTTAGTAGTATCGAACCGATAAAGACAGTCATACAGTCACAATCAACCCCCTGCTTTCGGTCACGCCAGGTGCGGGCAGGACGTCGAACTTGTTCGATGTTCTCTTCGTCTCTTCGATATTGCAAATGCTTAAAACAAAAATTCCAGACATTTGCCAACGTTTGCTTTTCATTTTCTGATTTCAGTAAGTTCGCGACCTTACTGGTATCAGACAGGGTTTCTCGGATAACCCTTTTCATCAAAGCAACGGTATCTTCCAGTTCAGCACGTTTCTTGATGCGGACGTTCTCTCCAATTGGAGGAACAAATAGGTGGTTATACTGGTTTCCGCCTTCAATTCGTCTTAATCCGGTTTTCATACCTTGATTGTTGTGCTTTGTTCGTATGGAAACACTCCAAGCAAAGTAAATATCCGTGCTTGCGTTTCCACTTTAATTGTAAGCTTTGTTTTCCCATCCCGGTTTTGAAGCTTACTAACCAAATCCGGTGCAACACTTATTAGTGAGATCCAGGGAACAATAACTTCGGATTCGATTGTTCCCGTTTCATTGTTTGCACGGATGATGATTTTGTCGTTGTCGCGGGCTTGCTCTGGAATGTCAATTGTCCGCATGTTACTTGTTGCGATCTGTTTACCATTTAACGTTATCCGGATTAACGGTGGTGACATCCGCATGGTGCTTGTTGTGGGGTTCTTAATGTTGTAACTGACTTTCAGGATAACCCCCTGTGCTGAAAGTTTGTGAATCCTTCCTCCAACTGCCAACACAATTTTGTATTGGGACTTGTTAATGCCGTAGAGGTAACTTCCTGCTGCCAGGGCTAACCCTCCAATGGCGATGATCGCGAAGGTTTTCATTTGATTTTTGATTTAGGTGTTTACTACTTAACTTACTTCTGTTTCTCCCGATTTCGGGCATTGAGCTTAAATGATATGTGCCTTACTTGTCCATCTAATCGTCCGACCTTCTTGGACATTTCCTTGAAGTCTGAATGAAAGTCTTTGACGAAGTACAAACAGACGGCTACCAGTATGCTGTTAATCACTAATAATGCTTCCATCATTTCTGTTTCTTTCTGTTATTCTTTGTTCTTTTCTCCAAATTTCAAACATTGATTTTGAATTCGTTGCGCAATTGTTCGCCTTCATTCGCAATCGCGTACCTTTATACGCCTTTGTTCGTCTCAAACAGATCAATTCAGATAGATTTCCATTACATCGAATGGTTTATCAGGTCTTGCATCCAATTTGGAATTGATTACCCGAAGATGTCGGGCAACATCAGCAGAAATGAACTTTTCAATGCGAACCAGGATTCCGTCGAAGATCTGTTTCATGACTGCTTCATCGGTTCCGTTTTCCTTGGCAAGCTCTGCATAGGATTTTTCTTTTACGATTCGGTCTAACAGAATCTTGATCTGAATATCCCGAAGTTCTCCCCACAAGTCTGGATCATTCTTGATCCATAACATCAGGAAGATGTTGATGTCTCTTTTTTCTAGTTGCATGACTAAAAGATTTAGGTGTTAACGATAAGGGTTGAGGTACGAAATGACTTCTTCTTCATCCAATTTTTTGTAGGTGCAAAATTGTCTGACAGTAAGAAGACCCTTTCCGATGCCCAGGGCATCGCGTATTCTTTGGTGTTCGCGCTGGGCGCTACGGATGTTTTGCCAACCGTACAGGATCAGAATGTCTTTGGGAGTTATGTGTATCCCGCCTTTTAGATTTTCCATGACTCAGGTGATTTCTACAAAGTTCAGTCGAAGATTCCATTTGAAAAACAGGGAGAACCCCCACAATCCCCCACATGGAGTGGTGTCCCCAAGGGGAAGACAGGGAGTTATAAGGGAGAATTCCCTCCCCTGTCAGGGGGACAGGGGGGACAAGAGGGTGGTATGGGGAGGGGCACTTTTAGGAAACCAAGGAAAATTTCGCTCAAATCCTTATTAACTCCATGTCACTCCAAGTTGGAAACAGGTTTTTCCATGTAAGGTAACAGGTTGTTTTCAGGTCATTTTTTGCATTTTCGACTACTTTTTTTGTGCAAACTTGAAATTTAACATTTCTGTCTAAGTGATTCATTATCAATTTAAGCGTTAAAAAAGGTTGGGTGAAAAAGAAAAAATTGATGTTTTTTAACATTCACGAATTAAACCTTTTTGAATATTCAACGGTATTATTCGTTAATATTAAGAAACTGTAAAGCCTGAAAACTGTAACAATCCCCCTAAAACCGCAATACACAGACTATACAATTGATATAACAATTACATTATTGCGTTATGAATGCCCACCATGATTACCACACACCCGATGAACTCATGCAACGATTCCCACAAGTTAGAATGCTTGGATGGAACTCTTCAAAAATTGGTATTTTTTTCAGTTCAGGACTCCTGATTGGATACCACTGTGGAAAAGAAAAAAAAGCTATGATCCTGGAATCTAGCTTTATCGAGTTAATAGAGTTTACCAATACTATTTCGGTTAAGAAACAAGTATTTACTTATCCTAAAGATCATTAATTTGAATTGATTCTTTGTTTAGAATAAAAAATACTTGGAATAAAAAAGGGGGCTGCCCCCCTTTTCATTTTCTTAGAAGTTCCTCACGAACTCCGTTTAGACATAAATTGAATTACTTCATCAAGATTATTATTGTTCGTAATGTAATTAAACAATCGAACCATGCTGCTTTCAGTTTCCTGGATAATTATTACGTCTCCGGTTTTAGTAGTGTAATTTGTAACCCCATTTTGCCCAAGCATATTAATTACACTTTGTCTTGGATGATCATATTCATTATCAAAGTTTGATGAACAAATAGAGATCGTTGGTTTGCAGAATTTAAGGAAATCAGTAGTCAAAGAACTATTTTCTGAACCATGATGAGGTAAGATCAACACATCTAATTCTTCTGCTAAAATTCCGCATCCTATCATAGACTTGGTTATTTCTTCAGATTCACAATCTCCCATACTCAAAACATTAAATCCTTTTGATCTGAAGAGTCTAATTTGTGACATATCGTTATGATTATCTACATCATACAATGAATGATATACAACGTTATTTACACCTAATTTCGGTGCTTGAGTCAAACTTTTAATTTTAGTATAGTTGTACTGAACAACATTATTCACAAATTTTTGATGAATGTCGTCATATTTGTGAATCAGATCATGACATAATTTACCGGTATCTGAACTCGGAGTATAGCTTGGGGTTTCAATTAATCCAGGTCTAAAGTTATTCATTATCTGGACTAACGAATCAAAATCGCAGTGATCATCATCCCAACTCGTGATGTGTAATACATCAATTTTTTCTTTATTATGAGCCGATAAATCAGCTCGAAGTACTTCAATTCCACCTTTGGGAATTCTTGCTTCAATGAGTGTATAGGTATTATCTTTCCAATAAGAAAATAATGAACCCGGGCTGTCCAATTGAAACGCTCTAAATTTTGTTACCATATTATTTACCGTTATTTTCATTTACTTTTTTTTCTGAATTTGATGATGTATTAACTTTTGACTTTGCAAAAACCACCTGAATTATTTCTTGTACTTTATGTATTAATTCGTGGCTACCGAATCCCGCTAAAAAACCAATTGCAATTAATGAATAGAAAGATTTTAATTGTGAGGAATCCAATTCTTTAATTGATAGCAAGTGGCTATTAAACAAAGCAAGACAAATTAAAGCCAGTACTCCTCCCTGGATTGGTCTATACAAATACCAAAAAAACCACACCCGGACGTTAAAAACCTTTTTTGGATCAGGTTCTTTATTATCAATCGGTGTATAAGCTTCACCTAATCTCTGATACAAACCGCGAAGGCAATAAAACGCACCACCCAAAGCACCGGAAAAGAATAACCCATAGGTTACCATTTCATTTACTTGAAGATGACCAATGTCGGTCATAGTCTTTTTATACCCTTTAAAAGAATTTGTAAAGAGCCAGAAAATTGAAAAGAAAAGGATTGCTAGATTGTAAGCAGCAATTAGTACGATGATGATCCGGTCAATAGTGTCATGTTTATTTTTATTCATAGTAATAAGTAGATTTTTTTGGTTCCGGTTACGTCACAGATTATGCCAAGAGACTTGAAGCGTCTATTTGTCAGTATTTTCAAAATAAAAACACACTACATAGCTGTCAGTGTGTCAGTTAGAAGAAAAAAACTGTCAAATCTAGGTAGGATTTTATTGTGCAAATGAAAAAGAGGTGTTATAACACCTCTTTTTTAATTTACCGGCTCTTTGATGCAAACTAGAAACAAGTTGCTCAAAACAATATGCCAATATAACAAAAAAACTCAAAATCTACACATGTGTGTAAATTTCTCAATTATGTAACTATGTCTTTTTCTTAGCGTCAGTCAAATATGGATCAAACTCATCCCAAGGAGTCGCGTCATCTACATTGCCCTTTCTACGTCGTTTTGAAAAAGTGCTATCGTACAATTTTTCCATTAAGATTTTAGGCTCTAATCCTCCAGTTAAAATCTTGATTTGTTCTTGTATGCTGTGAATTTGAATTACAAATCGTTTTTCCTGATTCAAACTTTCATATACTTTTAATTCTGCTTCAAGATGTACAATATTTAAAAATGTCTGCAAAGCTTCTTGTTCGAGATTTAGATTCCCGTGCTGTCTAATGACACTAGAAAAATATTTTGTATATCTCATTTTGCAAAGCTACAAAATGATTAAAATACTATTCATAAAATGATTAAAAAATAATCAAAAAGCAAGTTTGCTTAATTTAAACAGTAAAAAGGCATTAAGACTCTCGTCTTAATGCCTTTAAATCAACTTAACCTAACCACCTAAATCAGGCACAAGGTATAAAATGTTTTTTTCAGATTACTTTTTACTTTTAAGTAATTCTTCCAATAATTGAATTCGCTTATCTTTCTCTTCTAACAACTTCTCATACACTTCTTTAATCTCATCACCAGTGAATGTAAATGTATTGTGAACCCCTGAAAACGTACCTGATTGATTACAATTATTAAAGACATTTGCTTTATCAAAGTTTAGCATGTCATTGACATCTACTCCAAGGATCAATGCAATTTCTTCAACTTTTTCAAAATCCAATTTTATCTCGTTATTTTCAATTTTACTTAATGCAGGTTGGGAAATGCCCAATTTATTTGCAAGATATTCTTGAGATATTTCTTTGAACTCACGAGCAGCGCGAATCTTATGCCCAACTGATATTTTTTTTGATCCTGATCCTGTTCCTGCCATAATCAACTTAGTTTAATAATCATTCTGAAATGAATAACAAATATACCTCAACGAAAGAATTATCAATCCTTCTAGTTAATTTATTTTGAGTCAATGCAAAATAAATTTTAAAAATACAAGTTATAAATTATAACCTGCAAAATGTAACAAGAACACAAAAAAGTATTATACTTGCCAACGTTAGCTTTAATCACTTGTCTTCAGCTTTTTAGTTGAGTTGACCTCTAGCACTGAATTATTATTCAGCAGAACATATTAAAAAAATGGAGGTGCTGTAACACCCCCATCCTAGCATCTCGGTTGTTTACAGACTACGATTTGCAAAACTTTGCAATTGTTGGGTATTGCCGAAAACGCTATTGCAAAGGTATTGATTTAGAGTAGGCATTACAAAATAAATTTTTGCTCATGGCAGCTAAAAAAATCGAGTCTTTAAGCTCAAAAAAATTCGACTCAAAAAATCTTGGAAAAGTTTTAGGAGGCGTACCATCTTATGGAAACTGGTATCCAACTCATTATGATGGAAGAGGTGGTCAAGAAAATGACCAGGCTCGTACAACTTATAATCCAGATGGATACCCTGCGGGAACACAGGGTACGGATTATGCGTATGCAGACTAGTTTCTAAACTAGAATTGGTTCTGTTGCCTGATCAATCGGGCAACAGAACTTTAATTTTTTTATTTAAATCTATGATGAAGACCCCACTTTTGACATTGTTTCTTTTATTGAGCATTGGCTCTAAAGCGCAATTTAATCACATTGAATACAAACAAGAATGCGATGTTGCTTATAGGCTTGCTATTGACAGTGCACAATATAAAAAATCACTGAAAAAATTGACTTCTGTGAAAAAGAAGTACGGTAAGCTTTACTGTGAGGAATATGTTTTATCTGCCTTTTGCTACAAACAAATGCAGAAGAATACTAAAAGTGCCAAATCTTTAAAAAGTGCATGGTCGACTTATGCTTTTGATTTTAACTGTTTATTCCAAATGGATGAAATCCAACCGGGAAAAGTAATGGAGGGATTTACCGAAAAGCAAAAGCAAATTGTTGAACAGGGTTTTGCCAAATCTGCCGGGTTGAAAAACAAAGTGACTGATTCTCTAATTGCAGTTTTTGATGCTATGTTGGAGCGCGATATTGCACCTAGAATTAAACCTCGTCTAAATGCACATGATTCACTTGTAGTTGGTGCTGAAATAAGGGCTACTGATTCGATCAACTTAATTGAATTTAAACGAATCATCAAAACCTATGGTTATCCCGGAGAATGGCTATTGCCTTTGCGATCTAATGTTTCCTTTTTTATTTTGGTTCATTCTGCATACGACCAGAATTTTTATAATGAAATGAATGAGGTTTTTAGGAACGAAGTTGTTCAGGGACGCATGGCTCCTAGTTTTTATTTGCTTTGGTTGGATAAGCATAATTCCTTTCTTGGTTTACCAACGGAATATGCCATGCTTAAACTTCCCAAGAAAAAAGAATTTACTCCATCGGAAATCAAATTAATCATCGAGAAAAGATTGATTTATGGCTTAATTAAAAATTGCCCCATTCCTTCCAAACAATTGAACTTCCAATGATATTGATATTTAGTGAACGATCTGATTTGAATACCAGAAGGGTTCTTTCATATCTGAATTACTATAATGCAGATTTTGAATTGTTTTTAGAAGATGATACCATTGAATTTAGATACCTAATGAGTGATAAATCCTTTAGTTATGATGTTTATAGAAACAATATCCGGATTTGTTCGGATTCTGATATTAAATCTGTTTGGTACAGAAGAACAGATATTAGAGTAAAAAGGCTGGTGAATGATTCTTACTTAAGTTTGGGAATGGAGGTTTATTCCAAAGAACATGTGAAAACAAGATATTCCCAAATACAAAGATGTTTGAATAACAAAAAATGTCTTGGGAAATTTGGTTATGGTAATTTCAATAAGATTGAATTTATTGAAAAATGTATCTTATTGGGAATCGAAATTCCTAAAACACTGATTACTAATTCCAAAAAGGAATTGATTGATTTTTTTGATTCATGCACCAATGGTATAATTACTAAATCCTTGTCATATCCATATGAGTTTCCAGAACACGATGATTTAGGAAGAATGATTAGTTGTAAGTTGGGATACACTGCAAGTATAGATAAGAAAGACTTAAGCCAAATCCCTAATGAATTTGATTTAAGTCTCTTCCAGGAAAAACTTGATAAGTATTTTGAGATACGGACCATTTTCATAAATGGTAAAACATTTTCGCAAGCAATATTTTCCCAATCGAGGGATGAAGCATCTTTGGATTATCGCTTGGGTTATCAATCCGGAATGCGTTCTTGTAATTATACCCTACCTCCTGAAATTGAAGAACAGGTACAAAAATTAATGATCGAAATAAATCTAAACTTTGGCTCACTTGATATAGTAGTTACAAGTGATCTTAAGTACGTGTTTTTAGAAATCAATCCTTGTGGTCAATATGGTGCGGTTTCAGATGTTATAAATTCCAATATCGATTTTGAAGTGGTTTCATTTTTATTAAACTAAAGTATAATGGAAGAGATTAAAACTGTTGATGCACTTTTCGCTAAAAGGTTTATCCAAGAAACACCCTATGTAAAGGAGCAAAGAAAGAAAACAGACATAAAACAGCTTAAAATGAATAATATAGAAGAGTTATTTGCGCCGATTCAGCCTATTTCGTTAATAATTAAAAGTGAAAATCTAATATGATTAAGGGTTTTGGAAATAAAGTAAAACTTTATCCGAATATTATTTCCACTAAGGGGTATAATCGATCTACTTTGATTGATCTTTTATATGGAAATATGTATTTGGTTCCAAACAGTTTAATCGATTATTTGGAATCAAATGATCGATCATTAAGTATCGAATTTGCTATTTCTGATACTGAAAGAGAAGTCTTAACAGAATATAAAGAATTTATTCTTGGAAAAGAACTTGGAATTGAAGTTCCTGACGAAATAGGTGTCAATTTAAAAGAAATATCAACGAAGTATTACCCATATTCCAAACTAACTAACTCGATATTAGAACTTGATTCAAATTCCACATGGGATTTTTTGAAAGCTATTCAGGAGCTAGATTCTTGTGGAACTCAATTTATTGAAATTAGATTCCTCGATTATAAATCATTTACAGACAACTTTTTAAAAATCAAAAAATCAGTTGAATCCTCAACAGTTGAATCAATACATATGTTAATTCCATTCAATGAAGGATTGCAAGATTTTATGGAAACTTCCCTGAGTGATTTTTTAAGGTTGTATAAAGTGACTATTTATAACTCGAAAAAAGGCTTTGAGTTAGAAAATGGTTTCAAGAATATCATTTTCTCCAGTCAGGAAAAAATTACACATGATAACTGTGGAAATGTATCGACTGACAATTTTACAATCAGTACTTCTTCTTATGTCAAAAATCGAAATTTCAATAGCTGTCTATCGCATAAATTAAGTATCAATAAAGATGGAATGATTTGTAACTGTCCATCTTTAGATTCAAATTACGGAAGTATTGATTCAGAGAAAATTATTGATATTCTTAATGATACTGACTTTCAAAGCTCTTGGGAAGTTACGAAAGATCAGATTTCAGTTTGTTCCATGTGCGAATTTCGTTGGGTTTGCACTGATTGTAGAGCCTTTACAGATAAGAATTCAGAATTAGGGAAACCATCAAAGTGTGGATACAATCCTTTCATTAGTCTTTGGAGTGACGAGGAAAATTATTTGTCAGAAAAAGAATGTGGAATTGTATTTGACAACAATAAGATTAGCATAGATGAAAAATTATTGGAAAATATTAATCGAAATATATGGGGTTAAATAGATTTATTCAGCTGATGGTGTTGTTTCTATGTTTCAATTCATTTTTATGTTGTGGACAGGATTTGGTAAAGGAAACAAAAATCGATTCAATTTCTGCTTTCTTCAACTCTGGCAGTTATAGTGTGAAAAACTCGAATTCGATAATTACTAAATTCAATAGTCTAAGTAAAAGTCATAAATACAAGATAAAAATTGTCGCTTATACAGATACAGTAGGATCAATTGTTTATAACAATAGACTTGCTACCAATAGGCTAAAAGCCGTTATGGACTTAATAAATAAAAGTCAATTAAAGGAATCAATTATTGATAGTACCAACTTAAATGAGAAACGTAAAAGGAATCAATCTTTGAATGATGAACAATTTCGAAGAGTTGACATTGCGATTTACAAAATTGAAACCTCATTTGGTTTTAACAAACCAATTAATCTCCACATTAATTTTCAAGGTGCAACGGATAATCTTTTAGGATCTTCCTATGAATCGTTGGATAAACTTTTATTCATTATGAAACAAGACACGTCTTTGAATATTCAACTTGGGGGTCATGTGTGTTGCAGATCAAATTATGATCTCTCTCTAAAAAGAGCTGAGCAAGTTAAAAAATACTTAGTAAGGAAAGGAATTGGGGAATCAAGAATAAAATGTATTGGTTTTAGTAATGATTCAAAATTGGTAGAAGAAACTTCCCCAGCCAATGAAGCTAAGAACCGTCGTGTAGAAGTCACATTTATTAAATAAGTTAATCATTTGAAAGTTTTTCCAACATATTTACAACCGGATTCCATGGACTGTGGACCAACCTGTCTGCGTATGGTTGCAAAATACTTTGGAAAATCCATTTCATTAGAAAGATTGCGTACTCTATGCGAAACAACAAAATCAGGAAGTAGTCTAAAGGCGATTAGTGATGCTGCGGAAAGTATCGGCTTTAGAACATTAGCGGTGAAAATTAATTTGGAGAGCCTAACAAAAGAAGCCCCATTACCTTGTATCTGCTTTTGGAATGAACAACATTACGTTGTTGTATATAAAATCAAAGGTGAAAAAATTTATGTTGCTGATCCAGGAAGAGGAAGGCTAGTTTATTCCAAAAGTGAATTTTTAAGAAGTTGGATTGGGATTCACGCTAATGAAAATACCGAAGAAGGTATTTGCTTATTACTTGAACCAACACCGTTTTTGACCGAATCTGAAGAAGGTAACGGTGGCAATAATAAAAATGGATTTAGATTTCTGTTTAAGTATTTAAAAGGCTATCGGAAATTATTGGTTCAACTAAGTTTTGGATTACTGGCTGCAAGCCTTTTACAATTAATATTTCCATTTTTAACCCAAAGTGTTGTTGATATAGGTATTCAGAATAAAGATGTTCATTTTCTTTATCTAATTCTTTTTGGGCAGTTATTTGTGTTCCTTGGAAAAATGAGCGTTGAAATAATTCGAAGTTGGCTTTTATTGCATTTGAGCGCAAGAGTTAATATTTCATTGGTATCTAACTTCTTAATCAAATTAATGAAGTTGCCAATATCATTTTTTGACGCTAAAAAGATTGGCGATATTATGCAACGGGTTGACGACCACCATCGTATAGAAACTCTTTTAACCAATCAAACACTAAGTGTCCTTTTTTCATTTTTCAACTTTGTTGTTTTTAGTATTGTTTTAGTATTATATAGTTTACCTATCTTCTTGATATTCCTAGTGGGCAGTGTAATCTATTTCTTATGGGTTCAAATCTTCCTCAAAAGAAGAAAAGATTTAGATTACAAACGCTTTTCTCAAGGAGGTGAGGATCGATCCAAAATCGTAGAATTGGTCCAGGGAATGCAAGAAATTAAATTGCACAATGCAGAAAGACAAAAACGTTGGGGTTGGGAAAGAATACAAGTTCGTTTGTTCAAACTACGGATCAAAAGTCTTCGATTAGAACAACTCCAAAGTAACGGAGCATTGTTCATTAATGAGTTCAAGAACATTTTAGTGAGTTTTTACACTGCTAAATTGGTCATTGATGGACAATTGACACTAGGAATGATGTTGTCTATATCCTATATTATTGGACAGTTGAATGCACCAATTTCACAGTTTTTGTCTTTTATCTATGCTGTTCAAGATGCTAAAATATCACTTGACAGACTTTCTGAAATCCATGATAAAGAAGACGAAGAGCCTGAAAATTCCAATAGGCAAAATGAATTACCTGAGAACAAAAATTTAGTACTTGATGATATAACCTTTCGGTACACGGGAGATGATACTAACGTTTTAAAAGATATAAGTTTTACTATTGAATCCAATAAGTTAACAGCAATTGTTGGAGCAAGTGGTAGTGGTAAGACTACCCTAATGAAATTACTTCTCAGATTTTACGAACCAAGTAAAGGTAAAATCAAAATTGGTTCTGTTGAGTTAGGGAACTTAACGCAGCATATTTGGAGGGAAAACTGTGGTTCAGTTATGCAAGACGGTTATTTGTTTAATGATACTATTGCGAATAATATAGCTATTGGTGAAGACCGAATTGATAAGGAAAAACTTAAACGAGCCGTTGAAATCGCCAATATCCAGGATTTTATTGAAAGCCTCCCATTAAGTTACAATACTAAAATTGGAAATGAAGGAATGGGGATAAGTGGTGGACAAAAACAACGGATTTTGATCGCACGTGCTGTCTATAAAAATCCGACTTTTTTATTCTTTGATGAAGCAACAAGCTCACTTGATTCAAGAAATGAAAAGATAATTATGCAAAATCTTGATAATTTTTTTCAAGGTAGAACTGCTGTTGTTATTGCTCACAGATTAAGCACTGTAAAAAATGCCGACCAAATTATTGTTTTGGATAATGGGAAAATGGTAGAAAAGGGGACACATAGTGAACTTATAGCATTGAATGGAGCTTATTATAGTCTTGTTCAAAGTCAACTTGATTTGGAGAAGATCGAAAGTGAAGAAATCAATTCATGATTATGGAAGAGAAAAGAGACATAGATATTGAATTGAAAAGTGAGCAAATGAATGAAATGCTTTCAAATCCACCCTCATGGATTGTAAGGTCTGGAAATGGGGTGTTTTTAATTGTCTTATTGGTTATTATTGCTCTTGCTTGGTTCATTCGTTACCCGGATGAAATTGCAGGTGAAGTATTGGTAACTTCATCTAAACCACCTATTGAACTTTCAAATCAAAGTTATATTCAGTTAAAAGCACTGAATGTTAAAGAAAATCAACAGGTAAATGTTGGAGACTTAATCGCTCAATTTGATATTCAGGCGAAATCCGAAGACATTGAAAGGGCTAGAAATTATTTGAATAAATTGGAAGAATTTAACGGGCTATTTCAAAAACAAATTCCTGTTTTTAGTCAAAAATTGAAGCTTGGAACTTTTCAGGAACAATGGACAACACTTCTTTCCAAAATAGCAGAATGGAACAGCGAATATTCGGAAAATATGATTCTTCAGGAATTAGCTTCCATTCAACGTGAGATTTCATTTCGGGAACAATTGCAAGTTATTTCAAATAAGAAAATTAAATTGTCAGAAGGAGAATATGAATTGATTCAAGAACAATTGGCAAGCAGTGAGCGATTAGCGGAACAAAATGCCATTTCAAAGCAGAGCTTAACACAAGATAAACGAACACAATCACAGGCCTTACAATCGGTTCAAAGCCAAAAAGAACAGCATGTACAAAACCTTATTACATTAAACACCTTGAGAAAGGAACGTTTGCGTTTAGAGCATGATTCAAAATTGAAAAAACTTCAAATGTCCTCAGAAATTCAAATGAGCATTTCTGCTCTTATAAATGGTTTTCAGACATGGGAAAAGAATGCCGTTTGGGTTGCTCCATGTTCAGGTAAAGTCATATTTAATAAGCTGCTTCAAGTCAATCGTTTCTACAAAGCAAATGAAGCCTCTATTGTTATTGTTCCGAAAGGAAGTGGTTATATTGCCCTTGCAACTATTGAAAGTTCAGGATCAGGAAAAGTAAAGATCGGTCAAAAGACATTTGTAGAACTCACTGATTTCCCCAAAGCAGAATTTGGAATGCTGGAGGGAAAAGTAACAACAATTACCCAAATCGACAAAGAAGGAAAATACGAAGTGAAAATACTCCTTCCTGAACAATTAAAAACCACTTACAAAAAGGAGATTCCTTTTAAAGCCCAATTGAAAGGAAACGTGAAAATTATTACAAAAGATAAACGGTTATTGGAGCGATTCTTTGAACAATTAACAGCTTTGATTAAATGAGGCTGATCTTTTTCATAGGTTCATTTTTTTTGTTTTCTACTGTATATAGTCAGGAACCAGTTACCCTGCAATTCTGTTTGGATAAGGTAAAAAGCAATTCCCTCCAAACGGCAACGGAATCTAGTTTCTTTAATCGGTCACAGATAAACAATCAATATCATTGGTGGAGTTTACTTCCAAATTTAAGTGCATATGCAGGAGCCAATACATCTTTTGGGCGTAGACTCGATCCATTTACGAATACGTTTGCAACAAGCTCGGTTAACTCGCAATCTTTCGGACTGAATTCAAGTGTTATGCTATTCAATGGGTTCAATTATTTCCATAAGCGAAACATACTTAAATCAACAGTTCAAAGAGATGAAATCAATTTAATAGCGAAACAGAATGAATTGAGAATACAAGTAATTGAAACGTATATTACTCTATGTAAACTATCGATCCAAACCCAACTAGCTGAATCGCGAATTGAAAAATACAAGCAGATTCAAGCTATCCAACGCTTGCTTATTCGAGAAGGTAGAATTAATTCTGTTGATACACTCAAAAGTTATAATTCGTTATTGAATGAACAGGATTTACTACTGAATATATCGAACGAATTAAGACTAAAAACGATACAGTTAAACTTCCAAATAGGTGTACCCTTATCTACTAACCATACCTTTAATTTATCTTCTATTTCTGCAATCTCCGATAAACCTCAATTATCAGAAAAATACACTATTGAATCACTTGAAATTGAATCCGAAATACTGGAAAATCAATTACAATCTGACCGTTCCAGTATTGTACCCACCATTGCATTAAATGGTTTAATTGGAACAGGTTTTTCAACTAACAACAAGGATTATTTAATTCCAGGAAGCCCTACCAAAAGATATGGAGATCAAATCAATCAAAATCTTTATGAAGGAATTGGATTCTATTTGAATATCCCAATATTTAACCGTGGAGAGTGGCTCAAAACAAAACAGTTAAACTCTATTAAACAAACTGAAATTGCTGATAAAATGCAATTAGCAGAATTGTCTTTTGAAAAACAAAAACAGGAGCAAGAACAAAGGCTATTTAATACAAAAGCTAAGTTGGAACAAACTAGGAAAATGGTCGATAATTTGCAATTGATCTATAATAAGAGCTTATTGTTATATGAAGAAGGTCGCATAACATATACTGAAATCGAAACTGTCTTTATGGAGTGGCAAATGAAGCTGCTAGACACTGAGTTACTAAGGTTAGATTCCGAACTTTTGAAATTATATCAATATTAAATTCCTTATGACTCAAACAAACTATTCACATATAATAATTCGATTAATTAGAGATGACATCAGAAATGTCAAACTTGTTAGTGTTCTATCTAGGTACTACAAAGATGCCTCTATTTACAAACTTGATCTACACGAAGCAGTGTTCGAACTTATGGAACTAAACAATTATGAGAAAATTGATGAGTTGAAAGAGTGGTATTTTAATAAGACTGAAAAAGCTAAACTTATTACCATGAACTCACTTGATAAAGTGGCAATCGATATATATGCAGGTCTCAAGATGAAATATCATGGAAAGAATTAGCGATTTAAAGATTGAATCTGAATAAAATCAAATGAAACTTAACGAAACATAATGCTCTTAAATGCACTAGAATAAAGGATGGTAGAAAAATTCTTATCTAAATTCTTATCTAAGCAAAAAACAAAAGCCCGCAGAACCAATGTTTCTGCGGGCTTTACGTTTGTTTTATGTGGTCCCACTTGGGATCGAACCAAGCACCTACTGATTATGAGTCAGTTGCTCTAACCGACTGAGCTATAGGACCTTTTAAAGCATTTTTGAAAGAAAAAATCAGCGTTATCAAAAAAATAAGGATGATCAGATTATCTTTCGCTTCCTGCTTCCGGGTGCAAATATAGTATTTCTATCGAATTTCTCAATCCTGGACCTATTTTGCACGACTTTTTCTTTTGAAGTGATGGAGAAGAAAACAGAAGGAAGGAGAATTTTAGATTAGAAGCACAAATCAAGCTTCCTCCTTTGGAGGAGGAATGAGGAGGAGGATAAACCCAAAATCTTCCGCAGATGGCGATTTCATTCAGCTTTCCCAAAATTTCTAGCGGTTCGCTTCCCTTTTGCTCGAAAGGCGTTATTTCAAAATTTTTGATTAGTATTGAACACCAAATATTATGATGAACTATTTGCTGGAGAGATTCTTTATCGGTCTTTACTCTCGGATAGGTCGATAATCTAAACATGAAAAAGATGAGTAATTGGGACTATGCCTTAATTTCATATATATCAATAGCTTTATTGAGTTTTCTGCCAACTTTATGGGCAATATTAAAAAAAGTCAAACTTAATCCGGATGGAGCCGGGTATGATAGTTCTCCCTTTTTTACAAATGATCAAAAAGAACGATTAAAGCAACATTATTCCAGAATAGACG
The DNA here is from genome assembly GCA_946480815.1 of uncultured Flavobacteriales bacterium. The sequence continues at coordinate 6,080 of CAMLLB010000051.1, read as the reverse complement.
GGACATTAGGATATTGGAAAAATCATTCGGAGAAGTACCGGAGATTCAAAAATTATTCAATAATCTGGACAATTGTCATATCTATTATCATACCTGTCATTTCCCAGGAAATAGGAGAAGGAAATTCCAATTGGTTCTTAACAATTATCTCGACTCATGGAGCGCTTCTGTTGGGGTTTCACAAAGGATTTAAGGTAGACCAAAATTATCAGGCATTTAGAGTTGCAGAATCTGAGTTTTATGATTTGAGAAGAGAATTGTTAGATAATCCGAAAAAGTTTGGTGAAAATCCGGATGACCAGATTAATGAGTTTTTTTTACAAGTGAGCAGGTTAAGAAGGGTAGCAAGACAGTCGGAAATAGACAATACCAGTTCAATGAATGAAATCAATAAAAACAACGTATAAGATACAGTCGGTACAAATTGTTCGTTTACGATTCGTTAAGGTGTATTCCGTTAGCTATCGGGATTGAGATGGTATCCCAACTTGGAACATACCCTACAATACCACATGTTTATATTTTTTAGAGGCGTATTCAATTACTCTGAATTTGTATTGATATTCCAAATTTTGAATTGAAAAAGTTGTATCCCAGGATGTTGCTAATACTTTGTCAAAATAAAAATTCAGATGAATCCTGGAACACTCTACTAAGACTGAATCGCTTAATACATCCTTGTATAGTTTTTTTGCCATTTTACTGGCAAGATTCCGATATAATTCAACTTCTTTTTGCTTGTATGGTATTGTCTTCGTTGTGAAAGTTAAATAATAGTCTGAAGTATTATTATTTCCAATGATCGTATCACAATTAGGAATTATAAAATCAAATTCATTGAAATCAAATTGTCGATGAAGCATACTATTTGCAAAAGCAAGTTCTTTTGCTGATGGTTCAACATAAGTAACACGATTCTCTTCTTCCCCAAACGGTAAAGGAATAGGTGGATCACAACTGATTACCAACAAAAAGAATAGTATTAAAAATGAGATTTTTTTCATATTCACAAAGTAAGTAAATTACCCTGAGTTTTTGGCGGACTTGGTTCGATCCCAAGTGGGACCACAAAAAGAAAAAGAGCGTTACCTGAGTGACGCTCTTTCTTTTTATCTCTACAACACAATCTCCGGCATCTTTAATTTTTGTTCGATACAGTCGCTCCAACAGCCTCTTTCAATGTGATTGTCGGAATAAAGTTTGGCTAATGCTCCCGAGGTGTTTTCCCAAACTAACGAGGTCCATTCTACTGAACGACCGTCGAAGTAGGAGGTTGAAATTCCGTTGTAATGCTCCAGATCAAACTTGTCAAAAGCCTGGTTTCTTTTGTTTTTAGGAAGTTTCACTTTCGAGTTTTTCAATGATCCTTCCCGCACATGGAACAAGACTTCTACTATTTGTGGGGTACCAAGTTCGTCGTGCATTTCACGGACACGTTTAAAAACAGTTCTTAGCTGTTCCTGGCGTTTAGCAATAAATACTTCCGGTTTATAAGGATTGGAATCCAGAATGGTACGCCACAGTGAATAGTGGGAACTGTCCAAATAATGAGAGGACCGATAGTCTAAGTCTTTGGTTTCAAATTGGCCCTTCATACGGAAATCGTAAGCTTTCCTGGACTTTTCCAGGTCATCATGACTCGCATTACGGGGGCCCATGTAGTTGTAATACAAAAACGAATTCCATTCGGGCAGAACACGCGGGTTGCGGATAGGTAAGCCGTATTCTTGTGCCACCTGAACATACATTTCGGTATATTTCGGAAAAAACCACAGGGCATCGTGGTGATTGGTTAAATGCGTAACCTTACTCCAAATACGTGCATTGCTTTTCAGAATTTCAATCTGGCTTTTTAATTCGTTGTAAATGGCCCCGGGGTCTGCCTCGCTATTGGTGTTTTTTGCAGAAATAAAATGTCCGTCAAAAAGTATTTTTGACAGATCACCGTTGCTGACAGGTTTACCTGAAGTAATGGTGAGATGCACGCCCAGTTCAAGTCCCGGATTTACCGCTTCAGTCTGATCCAGTAAGTATTCAGCACGGCGAATGCTTTCGGCACCGTTTTCACCGTTATTTGCCAGGATTTCTACGGAGTTAATAATGTTATACTTCACTAAACGGATAATTCCGTTGTCTATCGTGTCGTCTACTCCGAAATCGTCGGCGGTTAAAATAATTTTTGAGTTTGCCATGAATAGTGGTATTTGTATTTAGTCAAAAATGAAAAATTATTCTGTAAAATGCTAATTATGAGTAATGAATGATCTCCGTTCGGTTGATTGGCGACAAAATCATTCAAGTCAACCGATTTTTTCACAATCGTTTTTGCATCTTTTACATTGTAATTTCATAAATGAATCGTTGATTCCTGGTATCATTTTTTAAAACCAGCAGATAATTTGATACACTACCGGTTTTAGGGACCCAATTTTATTTCCAGGTGCAATTCTGAGACAACACCCATAAAATAGAACAGGTGAGGAGTAGCCTCACCTGTTTTTGATTATTTCAATGTAAATAATGATTGATGATGCCAAAAGTGATGTTTGAGTACACTGCCGATACACTATTTTTTAACACGCTTAAATATTCCATTTGATTCGATAACCTTAAATCCAACCATTTTCTCTAGTAATTTTTTGGAATATGATCCTTTAATGTATTGCTCAGAGTCCTTAATTTCAGATTTCTCTACGTTATATTCAATTCTTATTTCTCCAACATCATAAATAATCGAATCTTCAATAACATTTGAATAAAGGAACTTAGCCATCTCTAAGTTTATTTGCTTAATGCTGTCCTTATTTTTCTGCGAAAGGTCAAATGGACAATTCATCTGAACAATGTAGGATGAGCAACCTTGGCATACATATCCAATTATTGGAGCGTCAATTTTAATATTGGTGTAATTCATTGTTTTTAAACTATCCTGAAAGTTAAGTTCCTTATTCGTTAAAGGATAATCTTTTAAATTTTTAAGATATTCTCTTTGAGAGTTTGTCTTACCATCTCCTATGCAAGAAGTAATAAAAAGAGCAATACAACCATACACTATTTTCATAATCAACCGTTATTATTTTCCGGAGTTTCAGTCAACTTCTCCATTTTACCACCACTTATCCGCACATGAATCACTCATACAGATTTTTAACTCCTTAACTTTAGGAATAGTTTTCCATTCTAAATGTTGCTTACCGGATACTAACTTCCTTCCGAAATACGATTCGATGTCTTTTTTTAAAGCAGTGGCATGAATGCTTGTTCCTTTAGGGAATTTTTTACTTGGATGCCAAGTTGAAAAGTCGATTTGCACGCAAGGAGTGTAATATTTAATGGAATCATTCATCAGACCTGAATACATATTTAAAATCAATTCTTTAAGGTATGCGTCCAATTTGATAGAATCTTCATACATATCTATCGACGTATTGTATGATGAAACTCCATAAACGCCATTTTGATTTTCACATACATAAGGATATCCTGGTCTGTAATTATAATCAAACCGATAAAGTACCGGATTAAGAATACTGTCTTTTTCCAATTGTTTCAAAAATCCTTTTTCTCTAATGGTCAACGGTCGTTCTTTACAATCCTTAAAAGCTGTCGGATTGAAGCTACAAGAGCAAAAAAGCACTAAACTTATTAAAGTGATTAAAATTAATTTCATGTGATTTATCATTTACGAATTTCCTGATTTTCTAGTTGGCAGGGCCTCAAACTCATGTCACGATACTAAATTACAAAACAATCGATCCATTTCTCACTTTTGGGAAATCAAAACCAAAAATAAAATCTTTACGACCGCTAGAAGCATAGCTGAAGATTTTCGAATACCAACACCTTCTTTCACTAATTGAGAAATCTGATAATCTTCAATCAGTTTTGATTTATGAATGTATTTTAATCGTTGATACTTCAAACAATTTTTACAACGGTAGATTTGAACATTTTTTTGCTTTCCTTTTCGAATACAGGTTTCGTTACAATATCGGCAGTTCATCCAGGTGATTTTTGATAACACGTAGAACGGATTTATTGTATTTGGAGTATCCGGAATGACATAAAAATAAAACAGGTGAGGCTACTCCTCACCTGTTTTTGATTATTTCAATGTAAATAATAATTGATTGTGTGTTTTAAGATGCCAAAAGTGATGTTTGAGTACACTACCCAGCGCCCTACTTTTACTTCTTCACTCGTTTTATTACAACTCGTGTATTCGCATACTTTTCCAATGCTTTTAATTCTTTAGCAATTTTTGCTTCCCATTCTTTTTGTTTATCTTCTATTATGCCATGATTGGTTTCGGAATCATAAAATTTATTTAATGCTCTTCTCTCTTTTACAGCTTCTCCAAAAATTTTATTGATCATTGAATTTATACTATTTAGATCCAAAGATTTATGCATTGAAAATTTTTCTCTCATTTTCCTTGTTGCTAATTCAGCAATATCAAAATGCAACTGTTCATGATTTAATAATGACGCTTTGTTAAGCTTAGTCCAAGATTTTTTCTTCTCAAATCTACAGGAAATGTCATATACTAATTCCTCCTTAGTATATGACATAACTTCTGTTTTTATTTCAGTCGAAGTAAGAGCTTTATACTTACTTGTTGAATCTGGTGTACATTGAAAATCATCCCAAGTCAATTTTACGTTTGCTTGCCAAAGGATAATATTTTCATCTTCCAAAATCTGAGATCTATTTATTATTCGATTTTTTAACTCAATATCATTTCTAAATGAAAGAAGAATTAATAAACTAAAGAATGTAATTAATAATTTCATTTTTTTAAAACTTAAAACCCAAAATTGTGCCATACTTTCAAAATTAGCGCAAAAGTATTTTTATTGGTACATTTTTTGCTTTGTTTTCGTAAAACATAACCAACCATCTATATGAGGGAAGGAATGCAGATTGTGGAATACCTAATTGTATTAAGTTTGATTTAATATAGTCACCTCTTGCTTTCATCAAATCTACTAAACTATTTCCACCCAGCCCCCATTGTGAATCCTTTCTAGTTTTATAATCACCCGGAGAATGTATATGTATATAGATAAGCCTATTACACTTAGGGTCCCAGGTGTCAGCTATTTTTTTCATTGCGGAATTAGCAACTTGTTCACTTACGGGTTCTGCACCACGTCTAAAATTATTAATAGGAGTTCTACCATTAACAAGGCCATCCTTTGTCCTTACATTTCCACCAACGATGGACCAAAACGAGAATTTTAAATCCAAGTCATTATCACAGCCACCACCTCCACCGCCCTTGGAACCCTTGTTGGTAGTTGTTGTAGTTGTAGTTGTAGTTGTAGTTGTAGTTGTAGTTGTTGTGGTAGTACTAGTCTCGTCATCCCCCGACTCGGTTTCTGAACTACTAGGAGTTATAATGCCCCTTCCATCACTTATCCAATCTTTATTAGCATAAAGATCATTTTTCTTTTCCGAGGTACTCCAATCTTGAACAATGTCCCAACCACCATCTTCACCTTTCTTTGAATTATAGGTGAACGTAAATCTCGAAGATTTTTTGTCATCAGGATACTCGAAAATTACTTTAGTACCATCCTTTACATCCTTTTTATTGCGAACATAATTTTCACGGAATTTTCGATCACCTTTTCTAGAACCCTCTCGCACAACGACTTCATCCTCTGGTCCTCCCTCCGCAGCTAACCCCAATGGATCCACAAACAACACCGGATTATTATTAAACGCCACATATGGGCTCATGTCTGGAAACTGTGCCATCAACGGATCCAAACTCAACCATCTTCCCAGTCTTGGGTCGTATTGCCTAAATTCTGTTGTATAACTGTTCCCTTCACCTTTTGTTTCCGGGTCTTTTTCCATACCATTATACCCATAACGATAATTCGATGGAGTAGAATTCCTACCCGGCATCTGCATTCCAAATGGATAGTAATCACTGCTCATTTTCAGTGTAGCCTCATAAATATGGTCCTCCACCAATTCAAAATGGTCAATGTAATACGCATTCAAACTTCCGGTTACCTGTGAAACGGTAACGGTTGTGCTAGCTGAAGTTGCTGTAAATACAAAGGTAT
>CAMLLB010000050.1 GCA_946480815.1 uncultured Flavobacteriales bacterium | reverse complement strand
ATTGCGTCATGAACACCCTTTCCGTCTTACGCTATTATTGGTGGAGATTATTACAACTAGTTTCCTTTTTACTCATGTACCACTATTCACTGAAGGACTATGGAGTTACTCCGGCGTAGGATTTTTCAATAAGGTTGGTTTTACGATTCAAATTTGAGGTATTCAATGGGTTAATGAAATAATGCAATTGAGGTATTCTGTGTTTTCCAACTGTTAAATCCCTGGTTTTACTCATTAAAACCCGTTAAAAATTCATTTTGAAAAAGAATAATCGAAAAAATGTCGTATTTTTCAAATTGAAAATTCATGCCAATATGAAAATACAGTGGGAAAATACGCTATTTGAACGCATTCTCTTTGTAGTTATCGGTTTGCTCCTGATATTCGTGTGCACTACCGGATATTGGGTTTATGACCGTTTATCACAGGTTTCAGAGAGCCCGCTTCCCACAAACCTAAAAGAAAACCGCCGTTTTATTGTACGTGATCTGAACAGCAACATTCTCAAATCAGACAACCTTACCTATTCCTACATTTACCAGAATAATCCGGACGCATTATTGGATTTTGAGATCCTCGAATCGCAAACAAACCGTAAAATAGAATTACTGAAGTCTTATAAAACGGAAGATTCTACTTACCAAAAGCAAATCCGCGGATTAAGTTCTTTGGTTAAAGCTCGTTTTTCTAACCTGGATACGCTTATGAGTATCAAAAATGAAAACCGCGTAAATGAAACGATGTCGATCGTAGAAAACGAGGTACAAAACGCCAGTGAAATGGCACGTTTGAAAATGGAAATACGTGACCGGGTGAACGCCCTGCAAACTCCACAGGTACAATCTCAAATTCCAGCAGAAGAAACCAAAAAGAAGTGGTTTCAACGGAAAAACAAGAAGCAAAATCAGCCCACATCCACAACCAACCAAGCAGTTCAACCGGAGGTTAAGATGAAAGCTTCCGATATTGCTGAGGCCAGTACCAGTGAAATCGCCAGAAAGATCCAATCCGTCAAAAACAAGGCTGTTTCGAAAGAAACTTCGTTGAATCTCTATAAACTCAACCTGGAACAGGAAAATAACCAATTAAGTAAACAGATCGGACAGCTTTTCCAGGCAATAGAATTGGCCGATAAAAGAGAATTGTTGAAGGAAACCCAACATGCCAAAAATGTAGCTGCAGAAACAAACGAAATCATCCTTCTTTTCAGCATCATTTCCAGTTTACTGATTCTGATGATTGTGGTGCTCATCATTACGCTTTTCAACAAATCGAAAGAAACCAATGCCCAATTAAAATTAGCAAAGGACAAAAGCGATCAGCTAACGGAAGCAAAATCACGGTTCCTGGCTACCATGAGTCATGAAATCCGTACACCACTGAATGCTATTTCAGGATTTACGGAGCAGCTATTCTTTGAACCTTTAAATCAAAGTGCCGCCAAAAAAGTAAAGATCATTCGCAACTCCGTGAAACACCTCTCGCAAATCACAAACGAGATCCTGGACCTTTCCAAGCTGGAAAAAGATCACATTCAGCTGGAAAAGATTGCATTTAATCCGGCTAATGAAATCATGATGGTCCATGAGCAATACGAACTCCAGGTAAGGGAAAAAAATAACAGCATGGTTGTGGAACTGGATCAGCGGCCTTTTCCGAATGTGCTTGGTGACCCTTTGCGCTTCCGTCAAATCATGATCAACCTCATCAGTAATGCCAACAAATTTTCGAAAGACAGCCTGATCACGATCCTATTGCGCTTCGAAGAACTGGAGAATAACCGGATCCGCTGTTTAATTGAAGTTCAGGACCAGGGAATCGGGATGTCGGCCAGTCAGAAAGAGCGTATTTTTGAGCCATTCGAACAAGCAGACCTTGCAGTAACCCGGAAATATGGCGGAACCGGTTTAGGACTCAGTATTACAAAGCAAATTATTGATAAGCAGGGAGGAACGATCCGTGTAAATAGTGAAGAAGGGATCGGGACGACATTCTATATTGAGATTCCCTTTGAAAAAACAAAAGATAAAGTGGATTCACCGCGGGAACCTTCGCGTACGGACTTCTCTTTTCTAAAAGACAAAAGCTTATTGATCGTAGATGATGAGCCGTTTAACAGGACTTTGTTGCGGAGCATGTTTCATGGTGTAAACATTACACTTCTGGAAGCAACCAACGGCCTGGAAGCACTGGAGCAACTTAAAAATAACGACGTCGACATTGTGCTTTTGGATGTGCGAATGCCGGAAATGAACGGACATGAACTGCGCGAAAAAATGGCTGAAATGGAGACTCTGGACCAAATTCCGGTTGTTGGTCTCACTGCCACCCTGGACCCTGAAAAAAGACAACGCATGTTAGATTCAGGTTGGGCGGAAGTTTTAACCAAACCGGTTAATCCGGAAGAAATAAGAAGAATATTATATCAAATTTATAAAGACAACAGTATGGGAACTCAACTGGACGAAGCCGATTTCAAAAGTCTTCAAAAACTCACAAATAACAACGAGAGTTTTTATAAGGAATTATTGCAAACTTTCGTGAATTCAACAGAAAACGGGTTGATCAAAATGAAAGAGTTGGTAGCGGAGGAACACTGGAGCGGTGTATCCGAATTAGCTCATCAACTGGCAGCACCTTTCAAGCATTTCGGGGCAAATCACTGTTACACGACTTTAAAGGAAATAGAGCGCATGGGAAAAGAATCCAGCGTGGATCCATCCATTAAAGAATTAATGGAAGTTTTCGAAGAACAGGCCAGACACATTATTACTCAAGTAAGAGAAAAATTAAACTAAACGCATTTTATGGAAACCGGGGTTACACAACGTATTTTTATAGTTGAAGACAATGATTGGTACCAGAAATTATTGGTGCATACCGTTTCATTGAATCCGGATTATGAAACGGAGGCTTTTTCAACAGGAAAAGAGCTCTTAAGTCGTTTGAATGACGAAGTTCCCGACCTGATCACGATGGACTATCGTTTGCCCGATATTTCAGGTGAAGAACTACTGGAAAAAATCAAGGCCATGTGCCCGGGTACGCAAGTGATCGTTATTTCGGAACAAGAGGAAATTGAGACTGCTGTCAGCTTACTGAAATTGGGAGCATACGACTACATCGTAAAGGGTAACGATCTGCGAAATCGCTTGCTGAATACACTGGCAAATGCACAAAACCAGACGAAACTCTTAAAGAAGATCGAGAAGTTAGAGAAAGAGGTTCAAACGAAATACAATTTCAGCGATACGATTATCGGACAGAGCAGTAAAATGCAACATATTTTTATGCTGCTGCAGAAAGCCGTTACCAATAACATTACCGTTTCCATTACAGGAGAAACCGGGACCGGTAAGGAAGTGATCGCGAAAGCCATCCACTACAATTCGATCTATAAAGACAAACCCTTTGTTGCGATCAACGTTGCAGCCATTCCAAAGGAATTATTCGAAAGCGAACTGTTCGGACACGAAAAAGGATCTTTCACCGGAGCGAACCAAACCCGGATCGGGAAATTTGAAGAGGCTGACGGGGGAACACTATTCCTGGATGAAATCGCCGAACTGGACCCTGTTTTTCAAGCGAAACTGTTGCGTGCCCTGCAGGAACGCGAAATTACCCGCGTTGGAGGAAATAAAGTTTACAAATTCAATTGCCGTATCATTGTTGCCACGCATAAAAACCTGCTTCAGGAGGTAAAATCGGGCGCTTTCCGGGAAGATCTTTATTACCGTCTGTTTGGTCTCCCGATCGAATTGCCACCATTGCGTGAGCGTGAAAAAGACGCCTTATTGATGAGTAAAAGTTTTGTGGAACGTTTCTGCAAAGAAAACGGGATGCCTGTTAAGAAATTGAGTCCGGCCGCTCAAAATAAACTCCTGGCGTATCCCTGGCCGGGAAATGTCCGTGAATTGAAATCCGTCATTGAACTTGCCTCGGTAATGGCGATGAACGATGTGATCGATGCAGACGATATCGTAGTTGCAAGTGCGGATATTCTTTCAGGTATCATTGCTGAGGAAATGAGCCTGAGAGCTTACAACCGCAGGATTGTGCAACTATTCCTGGATAAATACAACAACAATACAAAAGTAGTTGCAGACAAATTGGATATCGGGCAAACGACCATTTATCGCATGCTGAAAGAAGAGGAAGAGGATTGACTAAAAATAGTTCCACCTTTTTACCATTGCCGTAAAAAGGTGGAGCCAAAAAGGTCTAGGCCCCCACTAAAAAATTTACAAACTACATATCATTTCGCGAAAATATTCGTTGCTCTGACAATATGATTCCTAAAGTTCACCTCTCTGAAAACTCACAACTCCGAAAATTTCTCCGAATATGAACTCTCACCTACAGAACATCTAAAAGGTAGAATTTTATTAAAACTTCTCTTACATTTTTTCATTTTGAAAATATTTTTTTCATTTTGAAAAATTTCCGAAAAAGTGCCGAAGCTGAAACCGTTGTAAATCAACGGTTTTTTCATTTCACATCCGTTTGGCACGTTCTTTATAATAGGATATATAGAAAATCACTTTTGAAATAACGATTTCAAGGTAAGTGACTAAATTTTGAAATAAAGAACTTGAGTTATAGATTATTTCCGTTCGAAGTGGCAGCATGGTCCCCCAGGGGGCCTCTACCACGAAAATACGAAATTATCCTATAAGATCATACGATTTTGCAATAGCGTAGACTTAGGAATTATGGTATAGTGGGTTTGAATTACAAAATTCCTAAGGCACCTGTTGCGACATTGAAGATTATGAAGAAAAAATATTAAAGAGCGTACTATCAATCATAACGCTATAAGTTAGGTAACAATTAGGTTAGTTTAGGTTTCAGTTTAGGTTTAATTTAGAGGTAATACATGTACAGGTTGATAGTGAAGTACGTGTGGTAGCTACGCCCCCGATGAAGAATATTTATCGGGGGTTTGTATTTTATGGAAAATTCTTATTGATAATGCTTGTTCAGGGACGCGACGCATCGCATCCCTACCATATATTTCCGATCCTATTTTTGTAACTTTTAAGTTGTTAAACAGTCATAGATTCAAATGCTAACACATGAAAAGAATAGTACTTATTTTCTTTTTGGCAATTTGTGCAGTTTTCGGTCAGCAAACTTATGCACAGATCACGTACCGCTATGAAACCAATCTGAAAGACCTGCCAAATGATAAACTGGCTGTACATTTGAAGATCAGCGGTTTTTCCGAGGATACACTCACCTATTGCTTTCCGAAGATTATCCCGGGAATTTACGGAGCGATGAATTTCGGGCAGTACATTACCGGTTTCGAAGTGTTCGACAAAAAAGGGAAAAAACTCAGAACGGAACAAACCGATATGAATTCCTGGAAGATCTATGATGCCAAAGAGATCGCTCGTATTTCATACCTGGTAGACGATGCCTGGGAAACTTTCGATTATAAGGCAGGAAGAGGTTTTTACCGCTCTGCGGCAAGCTCATTCAGCGACAGTTCATTTGTGCTTACTCCAAACAGCCTGTTCGGTTATTTCCGCGGACATTTCAATCATCCAATCGAAATCAGTATCCGGAAAGGAATAAACCTTTATCCTGCAACGAGTTTGAAAAAGATCACTAAGCCGCATGTAGATTTCTTTACTGCCAAAAACTATCATCAATTGGTCGACAACCCGATTCTGTATGCGCTGCCGGACACAACCATTCTCGACCTGCCAGGAATAGAAGTCGAAGTTGCCTGTTATTCAACCTCCGGGAAAGCGATCTCAAAAGACATTGCAGAATATATTCGCCCGCTTTTACTCAACCAGTCGAAATACCTGAACAACAAACTGCCGGTAAATCATTATACTTTCCTGATCTACCATAATCTTGCCCCCGATAACAGTCATTTGGTTGGCGACGGGCTGGAACATTCCAATTCAACCCTGATCTTATTGTACATGCCTTTGGACATCGAAACGATCCGCCAGAATATCTACGGCATTGCCAGTCACGAATTTTTCCATACACTGATGCCTCTCGGTTTGCATTCGGAAGAAATAGAACATTACGATTACAACGAACCGAAGTTTTCGAAGCATTTATGGCTGTATGAAGGAATGACCGAATACTTTACCATGCACATGCCGGTGAAAACGGGATTACGCACAGAAAAAGAGTTCTTCAGGACAGTAGAAGGGAAAATTGCGGATGCGCATGAATTCAATGCGAACCTGGCTATGACCGATCTAAGCCTTCACCCAATGGAAATGCAGGATCAATATTACAATGTGTATTTGAAGGGAGCTTTGATCAATTTATGCATGGATATCAAACTCCGCGAATTATCCGGTGGAGAATACGGTACAAAAGATTTGGTCCTGGATTTAATCGCTCATTACCACGGAAAACCGTTTGAGGACGAAAGGCTGTTTTCCGAAATGGCAATTGTCAGCGGGTATCCCGAACTGGAAGCATTTGCTGCAAAATACATCCAGGGAACAGAAGAGCTTCCACTGCAAGAATTCCTATTGAAGGTCGGTTTAAAGCTGGAAAACGGGAACATTTCAGAAGTTGAAAATCCAACTGCAGCGCAACAACAATTGCGTAAGGCCTGGTTGCATTAACTCAGTGCCAACTAAATTAAATTGCTTTCGGATCGGGTTGTTCTACGATCCGTGCTTCGGCTTTGGGTTGGATCTCATGACCGTGGAACAGGGCGTATTGTTTGGTAAATTCCGCGCCGAAGAACAGGATCATGCAGGAATAGGATACCCATAGCATGACCAGGATGATTGAGCCGGCCGCTCCGTATGCTGATCCCGGGTTTGCTTTCGCAAAATAGATCCCTAGCCCGAATTTTCCCAGGATGAAAAGCAGGGAAGTAACTATTGCCCCTATCCACACATCGCGCAAACGAATGCGTGCAGCCGGCAGGATCTTAAAGATCAAAGCGAACAGAACGGTGATCACCCCAAAAGAAAGTACAAAGTTTACTGCTTTCAACAGGAAAGGAAGGAAATCCGGAAGCTTGTTCCTGATCATTCCAGCCAATGCTTCGAGGCCGGTGGTAAGCAAAAGTGAAACCAACATGAGGAATCCGAGCGACAAAACCAATCCGAAGGAAAACAAGCGGTTCCTAATCGTTCTCAACCATTTTTTCTTTGCAACAACCTGCACTTCCCAAACCTGGTTCAGGGAAGTCTGTAATTCCGTGAAAACCCCGGTGGAACCCAGGATTAAGGTCCCGATTCCGATAATGGTTGCGATCACAGAAGACTTTGCTTCCGAAACCTTAGCGATGATATTTTCAATGGATTCGGCGGTTTGATCTCCCAATGCACCTTTGATCTGCTCTGAAATTTCGCCCTGCACCGCTTCTTCCCCGAATACCAAACCGGCTATGGCAATGACAATCACCAACAAGGCCGGAATTGAAAACACCGCATAATAAGCCACCACCGCACTTTGCCGGAAAGGATCAGCCTTCAGCCACTCTTTGAAAGTTGCTTTGGTAATGGCCCAACTATTTGCAAAAAAACGCTTCTTTTTTTCCGGCATAAGCTCGTGTTTTTACATTAGAATAATTTCGGGAAATTGCCCGGAAATTCCAAGAAATGGCAGGCAGATGTGGGAAATATGCAAATTATTTTCGTTTGGATACCTGATCCGGCGTGGTGATTTTGAAGAGTTTGTGTGCAAGAATTATCATTTTACCACAAATGCATCCGCCAACGGCGGACTCGCTATTTGGCTCGTGCCACGAGGATCTCATTCAACCCAGAGACTCGCGCCAGCAAACTATTGAATGATAATCTTGATCGTTTCTTTCCGCAGTTTGAAATCGTAGGGATTCTGGATTGTTACCTGCTCGCCGGGAGCATATTGCGACAGGTCGGTTATTTTATCGATTTCCCCTTCCCTGGTAAAATAGACCACGCTGCGGAAGGGCCAACCGTTCTTTTGGTAAAACTGTGCATAAGGTCTTCCGTTCCGGTAAAAATTCATGCGTTGGTCTGCTGATGCATGGTTCTTAATATCATCCAGGTCGGTTGGCTGCGGATAATAACTAGCCGCAATAATGATCCCTTTTTTATTGTATTGGGCGGAGGTCCCGGAAAAATGGCTCAGGAACTGTTTCAGCAAGCTGTCTTTCTGATGCACGGTCATCAGGGAATCCACACCGGAAAGGACCGCTGAATCGGCGAGATACATCATATCGATGTATTCTGTGCCCTCAACAATGGTATACACCGGATTCTTCAACTTCCCTTCGGATAAAGCAAAATGATAAACCCGGTTACTTGAGGAAACCTCAAAATTGCCTGTGTATCCTTGCGAAAAGCAATCTACCGCCACCAGGCAAAGCATCCAAACGATCATTCGTAAGTTCATACGCTCCGTTTTACACTATAAGTTAAGACTTTTGATCGGAAGTGCCAAACAATGAGCGGTATATGTGGGAAAGATGTAAGATTTCATGCCAATTCGATCTTCTGGATAATTTAAAAAGGTTACCTACTCCATCCGAATCCCAACGTATCTTTCTTCCATTTCTTCACTTTCATAGTAAACAATCTTGCCTTTTTCAAGAATCAAAAGGTGTCCTGACCCACCTCCAATTATTTCGTTTAATGCATCTTTCAGATTCATATCAATTCCATCCATATTCTTGTTTTCAGACATAATATGACATCGTTTACCAGAAGTATGCAGTCTAACTTCATTGAGGACAAATTCAATTTCAAGATCTTTAGACATTGAGGGTACCTTTTTAAAATACCTCAAATCCAAATAACGGGTAAAATGGGCCAAATAGCCAAAACCTTCTCCGATAGTTCTGTCATTCATTAATGCCAAAACACGAGGTTTTCGATCTTTCAAGACAAATCGTTTTACAACCTCTAGCTCTATTTCTTTTTTATTCATAAACTCTAGCAGCTAAAATCATTTCAGCCATCAATGTCCATGTTGGAGGATCATTATCACTATCATAATTATATCCATATAATCCCTCTAAAAAAGATTCCAGAGTATCATTATCCCAATCTGATTTTGAATCGCGGAAATTAATAATAACTCTTTCAAAAAAAGCTCAAAATCAGAACGTGTAACAACTTCTTCCGCCAGTTCATAAATACTTTTTTTCATTTAGCTTAATTTTTTCACTTATTTTGACACTAATCACGAAAACGCTATTAAACACATTACTTCAAATATTGAGTCAAAAAATAAACATTCTTATTATGATCCATTGCCCAGGCTAGCAAATCTACAAGCTGATGGATTTTTGATGAGCAATTATTCTTATCATAAAATGCTTTAATATCAGCAAGGCAACTTTGTTTTATTTCATTTGAATAGATCATTTCATCTTCATCTAAACCGATCATTGAATTATTATGTCTATTAATAATGTCCAGTATTTCTACAGAAGAATCTTCGATTGATTCTAACTCGGAAAAAACAATCTCCTTTTCCACTAAAGCTGCTCCGTTTTTTGAGAAATAAACCTCTCTTGCTTCTACAAGAGCAAAATCTTTGTCGTTTGTATCTTTATTAAAGACAAATACAATATTATTAACTGTTAACATTAATCGATAATTTTAGATTCCCAAGCTCATGTAAAGCCACTCGCTCACTTCTCACTCTTAAATACCAAATCACTACCGAATACTTTGATGATAATAATTTAAATGTTCATTTTCAATTGACAAATAATTATCCCGAATGGTAAACTCTATAGAACCGCCTTTAGATAAGGTATCCATTAACTCTAGTGAAGCATCATCAAAAACAACAACATAATTTTCAAGTGTAAGTTTGTCATCATGGTAGCTCCATGTTGCTGTTTTCTTATAAAAAACTCCTTTGTCATTTTTAGCTATATGCGTATAGGTTGAATCCTTTTTCAAAATAATAATATCGTTTATTAAACGATTTCCAATATAGTATTTACCAAACTTTAGATTTGACCGCGTTTTGTTGCTATTAAAAGAACAACTGATTAGAAGTCCATAAATTAATAATATTAGCCAACTTTTATTTTTCATTAGATAGCGTTTACAATTGTTACTGGTTTTCAATGAATTATTGTCTCAAAAGTATCTAGGTGACAATTTGATACATTACCAACTACTATTTGTATCCAACGAATAGAGACAGTTCATACCAATAAAGTGAAACTATTAAAATAGAGACCACAGACATTAACAGCACAAATAAATTTTTGTATGTTCTTTTAAGGATTAGATAAATTATGCCTATGACAATTATTATTACCGGTAACCATGCATAAACTAAATCATTGATAATTAATGGTTTATAATAGTAATTGCTGTTCAAAAGAAAATACCCAAAGATCAAATGACTAATCAATAACAAGAGAATAATAATTTTTAGTTTTTCCTTCATTGGGTTGCTTATTGTATTTTTTGCATTGTTGGTTGATCGACAACTTGTGTTCTTCCCTTAGCAATCCACAGTACATCTTTAGTGCCTTGAATAAAATTAAAAATATCTTACGAACTGATGCTGTCATAAGATTATCGATTGCTGTATTCAAACACTTAACTATTCGAAAAGATCAAAAGTGATAATTGAGAACACTACCTAATTTGATACATTACCAGCTTACTTTCTTTCAAAAATTAACTCAATATCATGTCCAATATCCCAGATCATAGAATTTGATGTCGTATCTTTAATCACCAATGGAAATCGAAAATCTAAATTATCTCCTTTAACCGTCAAAATAAGACTATCTGAAAAGTCATATATGAAAGCCTTTTGATTTAAATCTTCAAAAGCTGTAGAATACCAATGATTATCGGTTTTAAAGACAAAACTCTTTCCTTTAGTTTGATTCCAACCTACACCTAATAACGAATAAAAAGTCGGTTCTTTATAGGGTTTTCTTTCATGGATATTCCCTACAAATACAACATCTTTAATCTGCCATTCCCCTAAAATACTAAACCCTTCAAAATAAGACTTATCTGTTTTATTAAGTTGAGTTGAATTAGTTGATGAACAACCAACTAGAGCCACAATAAAGTTCAAAAAAAATATTATAGTTGCTTTTTTCATTTTCCGACATTTAATTTCTGCTATTTCATTTTTTCGGGTTCAGGGAGTGGATTAACTCCTCGGGTCCAGGTAAGTAGTTCATTGGGGCTGTCCAAGCATCCCTCAGGTTGGCACGAATCTCAGACACCCTAACCACCATTATACCACGGCTATCAAACAACAATATGCAAGCGCCACACTACTGAAAAAAACTCTGAAAAATATCTTTCTATTTTGTGCCTGCGGATATTTTTCATAAAGCTCATCAATTTTTTTCTTTCTAATACAACTGTAAACCCTCTAAACATAAAATGATAAAGTAACATCCAACATGAAACTCCCAATAATGTCAGTATAAGAGATATTAAAAATTTACCGATAAAAAACCCTAGTAAAGCCGAAAGTAGAATAAAAACAATTTTAACCGTCATTTTTTAATTAATCGAATTTTGAACATTCAGAATAAGTTTATTTTCCAACACATTTGAAACATTATTTACTCCACATTAAAACCAAAAACTTTATCGCTATCAGAGTTCCACTTATAAACAAACACTATTTGATTTTCGGAATTTTTATACCCAATTCCTAAAATGGAATCAGCTAATTGAAACCCTGAAAATTTTGCATTTTGCAAATCAAAATCCAGCAATTGACTATTAAAATCTGTAAAAGTGAATTGGTTCCTAACACTTGTGTCAAGCTGATTGTAAAATTTAATCAAATCATCAGATTTAAAACCGTCTAATAATGACTTGCTTAATTTACTTTTCTCTCCGATTCTTGAAAGATCATCTTGAGACAAAGAATATAGTTTTCCGGTGGCATCATTTAAGTGGTACTCTTTAATATCCAAATCAGTTAACTTGACCCGCTGATCATAATCAAATAGAATTTTCCCCGGAAATAACATATCAGTATATGAACTACCGATTTTCAAATTAACCTCATTTGGAGTCTGATCATCATATGTCGACGTTAACCTACATTTGTTCTCAAAAGCAACCTGGTCATTAATCTCATATATAACTGAGATATCTTTAACGAATTCTTTTTGTTTGGATGTACAGGAATTCAAAAAAATAAGTCCTCCTATTAATACACTGACTGCTTTCATTTTATCTTATCCTTTCTATTGGTAATGAATTTATAACCTGTAGAATCCTCCGAAACTTTATCCAATCTTTTATTGATTTCATTTAAATTCCTATTGATTGAGTCAGACTTCAAATGAACTTGTTCGATTTCATCTTGAATTTCTTGAATGCCCTGTTTTTTGCTATTACACCCAAAGGTGAAAATAAGCAAACAAATAAATAAGCACAAAACTCGGTTATGTGACGGATAGAATCCATTATATTCTTTCATTAGTCTCTCAGTTAATCATTGTGATAAGCTATAATCAAAATACTACGGGATACTTTTTATCTGTTTTGATCTTATAGGTAAAGATGTAAAGTTCTTGCGTGTTACAGGTCATTTCGGTTGTAAGCCTTGTCAATAATTTTATGCTGTCATTTTCAAATTTTATAGCTCCGACTTCTCCTCCACATGGATCTGTTAGGTGCACGGTTTTAACAGTTAAAATTCCAGAATCATATTTCTCGCTTTTATACTTTTTAATAAATTGATTTCTAGTTTTAAAATATAACGATGATTCATCAGCTAATTCATCCATCAAGAATACACTGGAAGATGAAATCAATTGACATCTTTCATCCACTATGTTCAAAGTTTTTTCTTGGTGATCTTTTTGAACATATTCACTCACTTTTCGTTCGTTGTTTCCGCAACCACCAAGAATAAGTGTTGCCATCAAAATTATCTTTAGGTTCTTCATTGATTCTCCAAAAATCACTGAAAATACGAAAAACAATTCGGCCACTGCACGTTCTCCTTTCTCTCTCTCTGAAAAAGAAGAGTCAGCATCGCTGACGAAGACTGAGGCTCTGTATCACGAGACAGAAAAGCCGAAGGAAGTTGGAGAAACAGAATGAAAATGAAGAAAAAAGTCACCATTTCTGATGACTTTTTCTGCTCCCTCTGCTGGGCTCCCCGACGTTCCGCTTCGCTTCAGTCGGGATAAACTTCTCGCCCAGGAATATTAATAAAACTAAAAAGCCTTACATTTCTGTAAGGCTTTCTGAAGCTCCCTCTGCTGGGCTCGAACCAGCGACCCTCTGATTAATCCCGCATGTGCGGGACTCTAACCAACTGAGCTAAATATCCAGTTGGAGTGAAATCCGGGTGACACAATTGTTCAATCAATTTTCGAGACTTCTGTTTTTTAATAAAGCGTTCCATGCGAATGGCCTCGGATTCTGATTGTGAAATTTCAAAAACAGCTGAAAAAATCCAATCATTAACTTTTCCGGTATACTTGTCTTTTGTATTCGTTAAATGCTGTTCTAAACGAAGCCATGGGTCCGAAGAATATCCAACGTAATAACGATCAATAGAAATCGAATAGATAATGTAAATGTAGTAGGTCATACAAAACAAAAAAGTCACCATTTCTGATGACTTTTTCTGCTCCCTCTGCTGGGCTCGAACCAGCGACCCTCTGATTAACAGTCAGATGCTCTAACCAACTGAGCTAAGAAGGAATCTTGCTTTCGCGGTTGCAAATATAGCTAAAGAATTGTTTTTAATCCAAACTCCGCGAAAAAAAATGAAATTTTTTTTAATAAAATCCAGTACTAGCCTGACTTTCAGCACTAAAAATCGTCTTCGCTCAGTGTAAAATCATCCAAACTTGCATCGCAACCTTCCTCTTCGCATGGTGATTCATTATCATCGATCATGTCAAACGGAAGATCGTCTTCACATTTTGCAGGTCTTAAAATGTTCGTTCTGGATACATTCAATCGGATTTCAGATCTGGAGGAACCATCCTCCTGGGAAAAGGATTTCGCAAAAGGTGTTCCGACCAATTCAACCAATGCTCCTTTTTTTAAGAAATCCAGGATGCGCATGTTCGCACCTTCTTTTTTCCAAATCGTGCAATTTACCCAAGTCGTTTTGGTCCTTGCTTCTCCGGTACGCTTATCGCGCCAATTCTTATTGTGCGCAACCGGAAAATTCACTGCAATGACTCCGCGCTCCATTTGTTTCACAACGGCGTCCTTTCCAATATTTCCAATTAAGCGTGTTTCAAAAACAGTTGCCATATTTTATCGATGGTAAATTAATGTGTTTCAAGCATGTCCTCAACAAAAGTAATACATTTCAAGTTAATTCTTTCTTTCTACTACGATTGAATCGGGGAAACCCTTCTTTTTCACATCATTACAATATTCCTCCGCTTCTGATTTGGAAGAGAAATTTCCGGAAAAATACTTATAGCGATATCCCGTTTGTGAAACCTGCGAACGACTTACTGCATGCTTCAAATTCTTAAACCCTCCCTTTTCGGTATCCAGCCATTCCTTCGAGCTCATGATCTGAACACTGAAGTTTTTTTCGGTTGAAGCGGTAGAATTTGTATTATTCGCCGGACTTTCCGACTTTTTGGTAAATGAAATGTTCTTGTGAGTTTCCTGCAAATAACCCCTCATTGCACGGAATAAAGCGGATGCAATAACATCCTGACCTGCTGTGGTGTTTAAGTAATTGGCTTCCGAAGCATTGGTCATAAAGCCGCATTCAACCAAAACACTGGTCATTTCAGTGAATTTCAATACTTGCAATGAATGTTCCCGGTCATCCGAATCCTTTACACCTCTTGACTTGCGTCCTGCCCGTGTCTTGAATTCGTTTTCGAACGCTCTTGCCAACTTCACGGATGCCCTTGAACTCATGGAATGGACATGTGACTCGGTCCCTTTGATTTTGGTATTTGGGCTGCCATTGATGTGTACCGAAATAAAGTAATCCACATTTTTCGAATTGGCCATACTCACCCGATCATCCAATGTTGGATACCGATCATCCGTTCGTGTGTATAAAACCGTCACGTTCTCCAGGCGCTCTGAAAGGTAAGCACCGAATTTCAGGGCAATTTTCAGGTTCAGGTCTTTTTCCGGAAGTAAATTCTTATCCGCAGCTTCATGACCGGGATCTGAACCTCCATGGCCCGGGTCAATAAGGATCGTTATTCCCTGACCGAAGGACGCAAAGGAAAGTGCGATAAATACCAAAATGGTGTAAACTAACTGCATAGTACAAATTTAAAGGGCAATTAAACGCCATTCGGAACTATTCCAAAAGGTTACTAAATAGTAAATGTTAATTTTCTATCTTTGCGCCGTGAAAGCAACTCTTATTATTTCCGTATACAAAGACGTCAGTGCGTTAAATGCCGTTCTTAGAAGTGTTGCTTCACAAAAAGAAAAAGATTTTGAAGTCATCATTTCTCAGGATTGTGACGATTCCTGTTTTGATGAATTGATTGAAAAATTCCGAGGTTCGTTCCCTATAAAACACCTGCAGCAACCCGACCAGGGCTTTTTGAAGACTAAAATGCTCAATAAAGCCATTCGCGCATCGGAAAGCGACAAGCTGATCTTTATCGACGGAGATTGCGTGCTTCATCCGCGTTTTGTACAGCAGTATGTGCGTTATATCCAAAAAGGCAGATTTTGTATTTCGCGCAGAGTGAACCTGGATGCTGAAACTTCCCGCAAAATCCGCGATGGTGAACGAACTGTTCCGGGTTACCTGGAAATGATCCGCAATAAAAGTACAAGCGTCGAAGAAAGCTTTCCTTTATGGAGTCTGTTGCAGCGAAAATTAGTGCCTTTATTGGGATCCAACATGGGATGGCACAAAGCTGACCTGATCAGGATTAACGGATTTGATGAGACTTATGTCACCCCGGGATTTGGTGAAGATACAGATATTGAGTTCAGAGCACGAAAAGCAGGAATTGTTCCGTTTTCAACCCGTTATAAGGCCATTCAGTATCATTTATTCCACGAGCGACCTAATCGCGAAAACCTGGTAAAAATCAGTAAAGACCTGTTTGCTGAACGTAAAAAACGGGAAGATTATCGATGTCAGTTTGGGCTGGAAACCCTTGATCATTGAAAATGTAAGATTATATTTTAATAGCAGTAGGGGTGAAAAATTTTTCACCCCTACTAGTTTTTATTCCATTTCAACTATAAATAGATCTGAAGCAATCGCATCTGCCAACAACCTTCCGGCTTCAGTCAAGACAATGAAATCTTCGGTTTGGACAAGTAAATTTTTATCTTCGTAATTCCTTACGATCTGATACCATTCTTTATCAGGGCTGATATTTTCAAATAATTGTTTCTTCGAAACTCCCCATTTTGTGCGCAGCCCGATCATCAGGTTTTCATTAAAGCGATCAAAGGCTGAAAGCACTTCAATCGTTTCCGGTAAAACTCCTTTCTTCAGTTCTGTCATATACACCCTGTTATTTGCCTGGTTCCAATAACGTTCCCGGTGATTGTAGCCATGTGCCGACGGGCCGATTCCCACATACTTTGCTCCTTTCCAATAGGATGTATTGTGCCTGGAATAATGTCCGTTTCGGGCAAAATTGGAAATCTCGTACTGTTCATAACCGGCTTCCTTCAAGGTCGAAACCAAACATTCAAATTGCTCGGATTGCTGCTCATTCGAAGAAACCGTCAATTTTCCCTCCTTCACCCATTTGGATAAAGCCGTTTTGTGTTCCACTGTCAGGCAATAAGCGGAAAGATGTTCCGGATTCAATGCTATAACCTGAAGCAATTGATCCTTCCATTCTTCAAGGGTCATATCCGGTAAGCCATACATTAAATCGAGGCTCAGTTCATTAAATCCAACTTGCTTTGCATTCCGGACCGCATTTAAACTATCAGCAGCCTGATGGCTCCGGTTCATCCAAAGCAACTGGTGATCATTGAACGATTGAATCCCGATACTCAAGCGATTTACACCCAAATCCTTCCACTGATTTAAATTGTCCAATGAACAATCATCCGGATTGCATTCCAGGGTAATTTCAACCTGGTCGCTAACATGGTAATTGGATTTCACCTGGTTGATCAGCTTTTTTAATTGGGCCGAAGTCAGGATGCTCGGCGTTCCACCACCGACATAAATAGTTTGAAATTGATCGTTCTTCCAGTCTATAGATCTGATCTCCATTTCTTTACATAAAGCCTCCACCATTTCATCCTGGTACGAATGATTGGTCGAAAAATGAAAGTCGCAATAACTGCATTTTTGGGAGCAAAACGGGATATGGATATAACAACCGGACATGGTACAAAATTAGGCATTAATCACGCGGTTTGGTGCGATCAAAATCTTCCTGTTTGGATCAAATGTTAAAAAACGCTTTTAATTTTTACCATAACACAAAAAGATATACTTTTCAAATATGGGATTTAAAGAACAACAGGCAGCCATTCAACGAGAATTAGATCGATTTATCGACTTATTGGGGGTTTTATTGCCGCGTTACTCTAAATTACTGAAGCTCAAAAATTTAACGGAAGATGAATTACACGAATTAGGCGAAATTGAACACTTCCTGATTGGTGTAACGGGTCGTATTTCCGAAATCAAACAAGTACTGGAACAGGATGTTTACGGACATTCTTTGGACCTGTATTACAAACTAAAAGCTAAGGCCAATTTAGGGGATGAACATGCCGCAAAAAAACTAAGTCGTTTACGCGATTCGTTCAATGACTCCATGATATCAATCAACTGGAACTAGGTATCATTCGAAAACATGCTCCAATAAAAAAACCGCTGAATCGCTTCAACGGTTTTTTCAATATATAAAATTAGTTCAACCGAGATCGAAAAAGATTCGAATTTTATTACCCAATTGTACTCTTCTAAGAAACAACTGCTATAACGATCAGAATACTAGCAACAAATATGCACAAGCTTATAATGGCGCACGTTCTTCCTGCTTTTACCTTTTTGTAAGATGATTCTGTATATTGCTGAGGATAATCCCGGTAAAGAGCCAACAACTTGCTTGATTTTGTTAGGGTAATAATCGACAAAATTAACCCAATTATTCCCATCCCAAATGGAATCGCAATAATTCCCATCGCCAGGATACCACCTGCTCCGTCCAGATCCTTTACCGGTGCAGAAGTCCTTGCAACCGAGTCTAATGTTTCATTTTCCATATCGTATCAGTATTAGATTTTTGTGGCTCTAAAATAAAAAAACCTCCGAACTATTCATCCGAAGGTTTTAAAACTTTGGTTCAAAGGAGTTGGCTTCGACTTCGCTCAGCCACCTTTGAATCTTGCATTTTTAATTTTGAATTAATTACGGTTTTTCTCTCGTGAAAGCAGGAATTCCTGTAACATCCATTCCCGTGATCAATAAGTGAATATCGTGTGTTCCTTCGTAAGTAACTACTGATTCCAGATTTGCCATGTGGCGCATCATGGAGTATTCGCTTGTAATACCCATACCACCGTGGATTTGACGTGCTTCACGTGCAATATCCAAAGCGATTTCCACATTGTTTCTCTTAATCATAGAAATCATTGCAGAAGTTGCTCTTCCTTCGTTTCTCAATTGTCCTACACGCAATGTGATGAATTGAGCTTTCGTGATCTCAGTGATCATTTCAGCCAATTTCTTTTGTACCAATTGGAAAGATCCGATCGGAACACCGAATTGAGAACGTTCTTTTGAATATCTCAATGCCTGATCATAGCAATCCATTGCAGCACCTAAAGCACCCCAGGCAATTCCGAAACGTGCAGAATCCAAACAGCTTAGCGGAGCTCCTAATCCTGAACGCCCTGGAAGCAAGTTTTCTTTCGGAACTTTTACATTCACGAAGATCAACTCACCTGTTGCTGAAGCGCGAAGTGATAATTTCCCATGCATTTCAGGTGTTGTAAATCCTTCCATTCCACGCTCAACTACCAATCCGTGAATACGTCCGCTTTCATCCTTCGCCCAAACAACAGCGATATCCGCAAACGGTGCATTGGAAATCCACATTTTTGCCCCGTTCAACAAGTAATGGTCACCCATATCCTTGAAGTTGGTAATCATACTTCCAGGGTCAGAACCGTGATCCGGTTCAGTCAAACCGAAACAACCGATCATTTCTCCTGTTGCCAGTTTCGGCAAGTATTTCATTTTTTGCTCTTCGGTTCCGTACTTCCAGATCGGGTACATTACCAATGAACTTTGAACAGATGCCGTAGAACGCAATCCTGAATCACAACGCTCCAATTCCTGCATGATCAAACCATAAGAAATCTGATCCAATCCGGGCCCACCGTATTCTTCAGGAATATAAGGTCCAAAAGCACCGATTTCACCCAATCCTTTCAACAAATGCATTGGAAAAGTCGCCTTTTCATAATGTTCGTCGATGATCGGAGAAACCTCTTTCTTTACCCACGCACGAGCAGCGTCGCGTACCAACTTTTGCTCATCTGTAAGCAATTCATCCATTAATAAATAGTCCGGATGAGAATATAAATCAGATTTCATTTGAGTTTTTTTTCAATTATCGGTGCAAATGTAATGAAATCAAACGAATGAATAAAAAACCGTTCATGAATAACAAAATAGTACTTTTGTATTTGAAAATTATTTCGGTTCATGCAATTAAGCGGACAATTCTTTACTACTTCAGCAACCAATGAGGTAATGGCCCTTACCGAAAGGAGCAACCATTATTCTTATTTGATCATTGCTGCTTTGGGTTTATGTCTCCTATTGATCTCGGCTGCGCGGTTGAGACAACGCGAAATATTTTTGATCCTCGGACAGAATACCTTTTTCTTTCAGAGTTTTTCCGAGCAATATAAAAACGGAATCCGGGAAAACCCGCTTTCTTCCATTTTTTTGGTCTTTCAATATATCATTATCAGCGGGACCTACATTTATTGGTATAATCATTTTTCCCTGGTGGATTTCAATACCTATCAGACAATTGTTCTTACTACATTTCCTGCGATCCTGCTCGTATACCATCTTTTTATGACTTCACTTGCAGGAACAATTACCGGGTTCCGTCAGATTATCCAAGAAGTCAACCAGTTGACTTTAACGATGGCCCAAACAGCCGGAATTGTCATCTTAATTGAGTTCTTTTTCATCTATTTTCAGCCGGAATTAATCACTGAATCCAAATTAATTATCGGCGGAACCTTCTTGTTTTTCATTGTTTTACGAATAATTCGTGCTTTTTATCATGCCATCCAATTGGGTGTGTCATGGTATTATATAATTTTGTACCTTTGGACGCTCGAAATTTTACCTCTTTTGATTGCCATAAAACTGGTATTCCCAAGCGAAATTTCAAGTTGGTTAGGTTAAATAAATGTTGAACGCTAAAACAAAATAAACCTTGAGTATTAAGACAATATTGGTTTCGCAACCGAAACCAGAAGGCGAGAAGTCTCCGTATTTTGATTTGGCCGAAAAATATAAGTTGAAAATTGATTTCAGGCCGTTTATTCACGTGGAAGGTGTTTCTGTTCAGGAATTCCGTACTCAGAAAATAGATATTAAAGATCATACTGCTGTCATATTAACTTCTAAAACTGCTGTTGACCATTTTTTCCGTATCGCAGAAGAAATTCGTTTTGAAGTTCCGGATACAATGAAATATTTCTGTATTTCAGAAGCCGTTGCATTGTACCTGCAGAAATATGTAACATACCGCAAACGCAAAATTTTCTTTGGAAAACAAACCATTGAAGATTTGGTTGACCCGATTAAGAAACATAAAGGAGAGAAGTTTTTACTTCCTTGCACCGATATTTTACAAGATAAAATTCCGTTAACACTGGAAGAAGCAAAAATCCCGTTCACAAAAGCAATGCTTTACAGAACAGTTGCTTCGGACTTGAGTGATTTGGAAGATGTATACTACGACATGCTTGTTTTCTTCAGTCCGGGCGGAATCGAAAGTTTATTCAAGAATTTCCCTGACTTCAAGCAAAACAAAACCCTGATCGCTGCATTCGGACCAACAACGGCAAACGCGGTTGTGAAAAACAATTTGAGACTGGATGTTCATGCACCGATGCCAAATGCACCGAGCATGACCGCTGCAATTGAGAATTTTATTAAAGAACATAATAAGAAAAAATAATCCAAAACGGATTATTTTTTCTTGACAAAATGACGTAGGGGTGCGATTAATCGCACCCCTACGTCATTTTGTACATGTCAATCAACCCTGTTTTTTAGCATTTTTTTGTTAGAAAGTATCTTTCAAATCGCTTAACTATTGCATCTGAATTTCGATATTTGCTGTTGCGAACAGTATTTCGTTATTTTTACCATTCAAATGAGTCGTATGGCACAAAAAAGTAAAGGACCGGCAACGTCAGCGTCTTTTTCACCGAAAGAGCATAAAAGAGCAACTATCAGCTACTGGCTGTTGGCTACTTTTCCGCTTTATTTCATCGGAGCATTGCTTTTATTCCAATCGGAAGACAATCTTCCTCCTGTTGCGATGCTTGACAACCCACCGGAATTATTGGCATCTGTTATCATTGCGGACGATGGTGAAACAGAATTAGGCCGTTACTGGAAGATCAATCGTACTTCTGTTGAATACCGTAAGATTAGTCCAAATGTAACCGACGCACTGATCGCTACGGAAGATGAGCGTTTTCACGATCACTCGGGAGTAGATTTCAGAGCAATCGGACGTGCAATTATTAATGTTGGAGGTGCCGGAGGTGCTTCTACGATTACCCAGCAGTTGGCAAAACAATTGTATACCCTTCAAATGCGCGAACGCGAAGAGTTTGCCCGTGCCAATGGGGAAGATGTGGAGAGCGGTTCTTCAGGAAGAATTGGCAGAATGTGGTCCCGACTCAATGAAAAAGCACGGGAAAACATTATTGCAACTCGTTTGGAAGCCCGTTTTACCAAAGAAGAGATTATCACGATGTACCTGAATCAATTCGACTTCCTGTATAATGCAGTGGGAATTTCGAATGCTTCTAAAGTATATTTCAATAAAAAACCAAGTGAGTTATCCAAAGAGGAAGCTGCAATGCTCGTTGGAATGTGTAAGAATCCGGCTTTGTATAACCCTTACACCTTCAAAATCAAGAATTACAGGCTTTCGCTGGCAAGAAATAAAGGTGTTGATCCTTCGGCAATTACCGCTTCTGAAATTGCAGATGCAAGAGCTGCCGACAGTATTCGTGCATTGACAAGACGCAACCAGGTTTTAAAGCAATGGCTTAAAAACTCGGATGAAGAAAATGAGGCTTTGCGTCAAAAGATCACACAGGCAGACTACGACCGATTAAGCAAAAAGCCATTGATCACCAATTACCAGGTAGTAGACCACAAACGTGGAATTGCTCCGTATTTCAGAGAATCCCTGCGAAACGAAGTAACTGAATTATTGAGTTCAAAGAAAGCAGACGGTTCGTTGGTTTACAAACGTGAAGACGGACTGCCGTATGATATTTACAGAGACGGATTGCGCATTTATACGACTTTGAATGCGGATATGCAGGAACATGCGGAATATGCACTTGAAAGACACTTGAGCGAAACATTGCAACCACAATTTGACAGAAATAACAAATCTGCAAAGAACTGGCCTTTCTCCAATTCACTTTCCACTGAAGAAGTAAACAGTATTTTAAAAGCGTCCATGCGTCGCTCGGATCGTTACCGGGTGCTTTCGGAAGCAGGTATGTCTGAAGAAGAGATCAAACGCATCTTCAATGAGCCAACCGAAATGAGAGTGTTTAGCTGGCACGGTGAACGCGATACGGTGATGAGTCCGATGGATTCAATCCGCTACTACAAATCGTTCCTGCAAGCCGGTTTAATCTCCATCGAACCAAGCACCGGGTTTGTAAAAGCATGGGTTGGCGGTGCCAACATTGATCATTTCGCATACGATCACGTGAAACTCGGAAAACGACAAGTCGGTTCTACCATCAAACCGTTTGTTTATGCTGCCGGAATTACAATGAATGTAGTAAAACCAGGGTTGGTCGTTCCAAATATTTCTTATTGTGTGGACTTATACGATCCCAACGGGAATCCGGATGGACAATGGTGTCCGCGAAACTCAGACGGCAGCGGAAACGGTGGAACTATCTCGATTCAAAAAGGACTTGCTTTGTCTAAAAACAACATCGCAGTTTACATCATGAAACAAATGGGTGCACTCGCAGGTCCGAAAACAGTAGCGAAACTCATGCGTGATATGGACATCGAATTGCGCGATCTGGATGTCGTTCCGGCAATGTGTTTGGGTTCCATGGACTTATCGCTTTACGAATTAGTGGGAGCTCAGGCTACTTTTGTGAACAAAGGGATTTTCAACAAACCGACAAGTATTCTTCGCATCGAGGATCGTTCCGGGCACGTTATTTACAGCGCGAAAACGGTTTCGAAAGAAGCAATGAATGAAAACGTAGCCTATACCATCCTGAAAATGATGAAAGGTGTTGTTCAGGGAGGTACAGCAAGCCGTCTGCGCGGTGGTTCCGACTATGGAAATATTCCGTATCCGACAGCCGGTAAAACGGGAACAACACAGAACAACTCGGATGGTTGGTTTGTGGGTCTGACACCTGATCTTGCAACCGGAGTTTGGGTTGGAGCAGAAGACCGTGGAGTTCGCTTCCGCAGCACAGATCAGGGACAAGGTGCACGGACGGCACTTCCTATTTACGGGTATTATATGAATAAAGTCTATAAGGATCCGAAAATAGCCATCTCAACGACCGATTTTGAGGCCCCGCGAAATTTTGATAATTCGGTATTTAACCTGACGGGAGTGGAAATTGATCCGGAAGTTTCCGATTCAACAACTACTATCGTCGACCAAATACAAATGTGATAAAAACACCATGAATAAAGTTGTAAAAAACGTTGAAGAGGCCTTAGCTGGCATTGAAGATAATATGACCCTGATGGTTGGCGGATTCGGATTATGCGGAATCCCCGAAAATTCCATTGCACAATTGGTGAAAATGGGAACAAAAGGATTGACTTGTATTTCAAACAATGCCGGTGTGGATGATTTTGGATTGGGTTTGTTATTACAAAAGAAGCAGATCAAAAAAATGATCTCTTCCTATGTTGGCGAAAATGAAGAGTTTGAGCGCCAAATGCTTTCGGGTGAACTGGAAGTGGATCTCATCCCTCAAGGTTCTTTGGCAGAGCGTTGCAGAGCCGGAGGAGCAGGAATTCCGATGTTCTTTACACCTGCCGGATACGGAACAGAAGTTGCTGAAGGAAAAGAAGTGCGTGTTTTCAATGGAAAGCCACACATTTTGGAAAGTGCTTTAACTGCAGATTTTGCAATTGTCAAAGCGTGGAAGGGCGACACGGAAGGAAACCTTATCTACAAAGCTACAGCACGCAATTTCAACCCGATGATGGCTATGGCCGGAAAAATCACGGTTGCAGAAGTAGAAGAATTGGTTCCGGCAGGAGAACTGGACCCGAATTTCATTCACACACCCGGAATCTTTGTTCAGCGTATTTTCCAGGGGGAAAAATTTGAAAAGCGTATTGAGCAGCGAACCGTTCGCCAAAAATAAATGATATTCTTTCGATTAGATAATAAGTGGCTGATTTGGCCACTTTTTCTTTTTCTGATGAGTTATGTCATCCTAAGAGCACTTTTTGTTGAACCCCTTTTTGATGAATTAGCCACACTTTACTGGTATATCCAAACCGGTTACCTTCCAGGACGAGGAGCAACTATGGATGCCAACAATCACATCCTGAATTCATTGATCTCGCACCAGTTCTTTCGTTTGTTCGGAGACCATTTCTTTGTTTACCGCCTGTTTTCAGTTCTCACCTTCCCCATTTATTTTTTTGCGGGCAGAAAGTTTCTCCTAAAGACCAAAAGTTCTTTTTCAATTCTAATCTTCCTGGCACTCATTTCCGTTCACTGGATCTTCGATTATTTCTCGTTTTCCCGAGGTTACGGTCCTTCACTCGCTTTCCTGATCCTCGCTTTTTACCTCATTCAACGCTGGTTTGAAACTCAAAACATCCGTTTCTACCTAGCGGTTATTTTCTCTTTTACTGTGGCGCTGCTTTGCAACCTGAGTTTACTGATCCCGCTCGTAATCCTTTTATTCTACCTCATCTTTGTTTCCATAATTCACGGGAAGCAGTTCACTGTCCGCCAGCTTGCAGGATTCTGGATTACGACTTTGTGCTTTATGACCTTTTTAGTTCCTGTTTACATCTATATCAACAAACTGAAAAAGGCCGGTGCACTTTGGTGGGGAAGCAAAGAAGGGTTTTGGGAAGTTACCGGAAAATCAATCAGTAAAAACATATTCTTCTCCGAAAGCGAGGTACTCAAATATGTATTGGTTTTATGGATTGCCTTTATCGCACTAAAACTCCGTAGTCGCTGGAAGAATTCGGGGCTCAAAAATTTAGTGTTTGATCCTTCCTGGTGGATCCCGCTTCTATTTACGATCACTCTTTTGAGCATAGAGATCAGTTCAAAAATATTAGGTGTTAATTACCCGATGGACCGTGTGGGAATGTACCTGGTTCCTTTATTCATGCTTTCGGTAGGATTCAGTATCCAGCAAGCACCCGTTCTGCGCTGGTGTCTGCTGCTAATGCTTTATTTTCCAATTTCCTTTGCTTTTAAAATGAATTTGGACACCTCTGTTTTCTCTCCGGAAGACCGTATACATAGAAGCTTCTACCGGGAAATCCTCCGGAAAGTTCCAACTGATGCTTCCCTGTCAGCTGATTATGTGTCACAAGCCAGTTACGCGTACCTTGCACGCAAAGAAAAAATACCTCATGTAGCTACGGATTACTTACCCGAAGATTCTCTTACCAGGGGAGATTACCATATTTCATGGGTCGAAGCACTAAATTGGCCGGATTATTCCTGCATGTTGCAAGATCCGGTAAGTGGGACTCGTTTGTACAAACGGAACGCTTTATCTAAAAAACAAGTGGTCCTGGATACGGTTATTACCCGTGTGAAAAGTAAGAATTCCGTGATTCCGGTTCTGGATATCAACTTGAATGACTTCATCGGTGAACATGTACAAACAACAATAGACGCCAACATTCAGCTGGATAAATACTGCCTGGACCTGAACCTCAGACACGAAATAGAATCCCAAAAAGGGGCATTCAGAAGAATTGATAACACCCGTTTTAACTGGTATTTTGGAAGAAAAACAGGCTACCGGTTCCACTACCCCAATCATCCGTTCCTCGTGCTACAGGAAGATCGGGTCTTGCACATCCGTTTTTACAATGATGATCACAATACCGTAAATCTTTCAGGGATTCACGTTAAAATCCTTGTTGTAACCAAAAAGTGAGATAAGAAAAAGCGAAAGCTTTTGATCTTAGTCCCGAAATTTCGGGATTAGTGCAGCTATTATTTATTGATTGCAAACGAAATCATTTTACATTTGCATGAATCCAAACGAAAAAACAGGACTATTTTGATTCAAAGAAACTCCAAAACGCAACTCATTACCTGGATCCTCTTTTTGGGTTTATTGATCTACGCTATTCTCAGGGCCTGGATCGTTGAACCGATCCACGATGAAGTAGCAACCTATTTTCATTACATTGAAACAGGAGAGATCAGAGGTGGCCGTTCGTTGATGGATGCCAATAACCACTTGTTCAACAGTTGGCTTGGCAATCTTTCTTATCGTTGGTTCGGAGAATCTTTTTTCCTTTTCAGGCTTCCGGCGATCTTTTGCTTTTGCATTTACTTCTGGTCGAGCAGAAAGCTGACACATAACCTGAACCTGGGTATTTGGGGTGAACTTTGTTTTGCAGCACTCAATACGATTCCATGGATCTTTGATTATTTCAGTTATACACGAGGCTACGGACTGGCAATCGGATTTTTCATGGCGGCACTGTTACAGTTGTCTTTGTGGCTAAAAGCAAAACACACCGGTCATTTGATCCTGCTCCTGTTATGCCTCTATCTGGCCGTACTTTCCAACCTGACATACCTGATTACAAGCCTGATCCTTGTGACTTATATTGTTTTCATCACACTGCTTTATTCTAAAAAAATTGGGGTTAAAGCACTGGTATTCCATCTCTTTTTGCTCCTTGTTTTCTGCTTTTCATTGATTCCGCTGATCAATTTCAGTTTTGAATTAAAGGAAGCCGGCGCGTTGTATTATGGCAGTCTGGACGGACTTTGGTGGGTAACCGGGAAAACACTTTCCCGCTATGTTTTATTTTATGATGCAAACTGGCTTCGCGTGGCGTATTTACTGATCGGGTTAATCGGTGCTGTGATCCTGTTCCTGCAATGGAAAAAAGAGTCCTGGCTTCAATTTCTTACCGGCACGTCTTTTTGGTTATGCATGCTGATCGCCGGAAATATTTTTGCGATTCTGTTCCTGGCAAAAGTCATGAAGGTAAATTACCCGGAAGACCGTGCCGCAATGTATCTGATCCCATTGAGTATTTTGGCTTTGACTACGTTGTTTGCTCAGAACAGGGTTTCGAAATACTTTTTGATCGTGCTCTTGTTTTTCCCTCTCAGCTTTATCGCAAAATTGAATTTAAATACATCGGTTTTCTCACCGGATGACCGGATGAGTACCGCATTTTATCAAGCCGCCGTAAAAGGCCTGAAACCAAACGAAACCGTGAGTATTTATCCGATTCAACAGTTAACCTTTGCTTATTTTGAACGTACGAACTCAAATCACCCGGTAAAACATATCGGAACCCTTCAAAAAGATTTCTTCCCGGGCAGTGATTTGATCCTTACAAAAACAACCTGGCTATTTCCCAAAGACGATACGAGTGCATACCGCATAGTAGCAAAAGATCCTGCAAGTGATTATATTGCTTTAAAACGGAAAAAACCTTTTAAACAAATCCATTTGTTTGATTCAATCGGAAAAACCAACAAATCCGACGAAGAGTTCATTCTATTTTACGATGGTCCGATCCGCCCGGAATGGAGGAACAAAGTCATCCAAATAGATCTGAAGGGTGATTTAAGAACTGATAAAGAACTGAATGATTTCAACATAGTAGTTTCCACCAATGATTCTTCGAATGTCAATCTTCGTTACGATTATCAGAACCTTCGCTGGTACTACGGAGAGAATGTACAGCAATTTAAATTGAATTATCCTTATACCGCAAAACATTTTCTCAGCGAAGAATCCCGATTGATTATTTATATTTGGAACCCGGAAAGAAAGCATTTCAGGCTTACGAATCCGAGCGTTCAGATTATTGAGTTAAAATAAATACATGGCACTAGATAAAAACGGAATAGCAAAACGCATTGCACAGGAATTAAGAGACGGTTGGTATGTGAATTTAGGAATTGGAATTCCGACATTGGTTGCAAACTACATTCCTGAAGGCATTGAAGTGGAATTCCAATCTGAAAACGGAATTCTGGGAATGGGCCCTTTTCCCTTTGAAGGAGAAGAAGATCCGGATCTGATCAATGCAGGAAAACAAACCGTTACTTTAAGACCGGGAGCATCTATTTTTGATTCGGCAACTTCATTTGCAATGATTCGCGGGCAACATGTTCAGTTAACCGTTCTCGGAGCAATGGAAGTTTCTCAGAACGGAGACATTGCCAACTGGAAGATTCCGGGGAAAATGGTGAAAGGAATGGGTGGTGCGATGGATTTGGTGGCTTCTGCCGAGAATATTATCGTTGCGATGATGCATTCCAACAGAGACGGCGAATCGAAAATATTGAAAGCATGTACTTTACCGTTAACAGGAGTAGGTTGTGTGAAGAAGGTTGTAACTGAATTGGCTGTATTGGAAATCAAAGACAATAAATTCCACCTGTTGGAACGTGCTCCCGGAGTGAGCGTGGAAGAAATTATCTCCAAAACAGAAGGAGATCTGGTAGTTCCGGATTTTGTACCGGAAATGAGCATCTAATAAAATTCCCTTTTTTACGTTATCCAGACATGATTCAAAAATTATCCATTCTTATTCCGGCATACAACGAAGGTCCAACCATCCATCTGATCCTGGACAAAATCAAAAAGGTACAGCTTGAAAACAACATTCAAAAGGAATTGGTAATCGTAAATGACTGTTCAAAAGATAATACAGTTGAGCGTATTGAAGCATATATCGCTGCAAATCCCGACATGGATATTCGGCTGTTCTCACAACCTTATAACCAGGGAAAAGGAGCCGCTATTAATCGCGCAATCCAGGAAGCAACCGGTGAATACATCATTATTCAGGATGCCGATCTGGAATATGACCCGGAAGAATACAACTTGCTTTTAAAGCCTGTTTATATGGACAACGCGGATGTGGTTTACGGGTCCCGTTTTATGGGCCACCAACCGCATCGTATTTTGTTTTACTGGCATTCGAAAGGGAATAAATTCCTGACAGGTTTGTCCAATATGATGACGAATCTAAACCTGACCGATATGGAAACGTGTTATAAGTTAATTCGTGCTTCCATTGCGAAGGATATTAAAATCAAGGAGAATCGTTTCGGGATTGAACCTGAAATCACTGCAAAACTGGCAAAACGTAAAGGAATCCGTATTTACGAGGTAGGTATTTCCTATTACGGAAGAACTTATGAGGAAGGAAAGAAAATCGGCTGGAAAGATGGCTTCAGAGCGATTTACTGTATCATCAAGTACCGCTTCACGAATTAATTATCAATTATAAATGGAAGAATTATCAAGAAAATGAATCCTCTTGATAATTGATAATTCCGGAATTAATAATTAATTCTCTTTGACCAGCTAATCGCGCGTTTTTCAACAAGCCAATAATAGCAGAAAGCAAACACGAGAGCTCCGATTATTGCTAATGTAATACACACCCAGGGATTCCAGTCAGTATGATTCTTGCAATAGAGCAGAAACATTCCACCTGAAAAGCCATGAGTAAGGTAAATGGAATAGGAAAATTGCCCGATTTTCTCGACCCAGCGATTTGTTATGGGTATCCAAATTAAAAAAACAATCCCTATGATTGAAATGACCACATCATCCATCGGGAAAACCAGGAAAAGAAAGAGCATACAGGCTGCAATCAGGGAGTAATTCATAATGAGCTGCCTGGATTTATAAATTTGGCAACAGGCGATCCCAATTAAGAAAAAGGGAACATTATGTACCAGGTCGATCGAATGATAATAATACGTCCCTACCAAACTCACAAACACAATTACTCCATAACTCCAATTGTTCTTTTTCATCAAGACGGCCAACAAACCGATAACGATGTAAAACAGGAATTCTACTTTCAACGTTTGAAAGATCGGGTTCATCCAGTTATATTGCTTAAACAAGTCGATGGTTAAAGTCGCATTTTGCAGAAGTTCATTCAATTCATATGAAAAAGGCCACTTCCAGATAAACGGGACAAGGCAAATCAAAAAAATGGTTCCCCAAAAAGGAGGAAAAATGCGCGAAATCCGTTTTAAAAGGTATTTCGGGTAGTGTTTGAAACCAAATGAGGCGTTGGTGAGTGAATAGTAAATAACGAATCCTGAAATGATATAAAACAATTCTACTCCTTGCGCGCCAAACTCAGAATACTTTCGAACGGATTCATTCGCGATCAATGGGCCATTTATATCAGCAAATGAAATAAAGTGGAAGACCATGACCATAAGCGCTGCAATGGCTCTCAGCGATTCGATATGGCCCAAATGTTTTTTCCCTTTTTCCAATGTGCCGCTAAAATAATCCTTTATTTTGGAGTGGGTGACCCAATATTGGGTTTTGGGGATTTCAACTTACAAAAAAACCCTGACGAAGCAAGCTTGTCAGGGTTCAAACGTATTTTATACAGATTTAGTACAATTCCTGCTTCAAAGCTGTACGGTAATCCTTGATTTCTTCTCTATTGATTTTATGCTCGGCATTTTTCAGCAAATTCAACAGGTACAAGAAGTTTTCCTGGTCTTCAATCTCCAAAGG
Organism: uncultured Flavobacteriales bacterium; assembly: GCA_946480815.1. The sequence goes on along the minus strand of CAMLLB010000050.1, from coordinate 3,259 downwards.
ATATTCGTTACCTTCTTCGTCTTCCTCGTACTGTGCCTGAACATCAAAATTATTTCTGTCCTGCAAAAACTCGTATGATAAACGCAAAACCTTCACCACCAATGGATCTTGTTCTTTCAAAGCTTGTTCACGCAATTCTTTCAAATCCTCCACAAGACCTTTGTAAGCAATCCCCTCTTTTTCCACTTTGGAAATAATTGTTTCTAATTTTTTATTGGCAATGGCCGTTTTCATACTTCACTTATTTTCAAGATTGTAACTACGTTGTGACAACTTTCAAGACATGCAAATGTAATGACTTATTAGCAGTAAAAACAACATCCGAAGTGTTTTTTTGCAAAATCAGCTCAATTTCGACCCATTCCCTGCTTTCTTTCAGAATTACAGTGTACACGTAGAACGAATGACTATATTTGTAAAAACAGAAAAACCAAACTTTTGCTAGATATTTTACTCAAAGGAATTATAACCGGATTTATACTCAGTATAATGATCGGTCCGGTATTCTTTCTTCTTCTGGAAACAAGTATCCGTAAAGGAATCCGTGCAGCAATCGCATTTGATATCGGTGTTCTCCTTTCTGATGTCATTTACATCGTTATTGCGCTTATTTTCTATTCGGAGGTGAGTAAAATAACTTCAGGGGAATACGGGCACATTATTTCCATTGTGGGTGGAATCATCCTGATTATTTTTGGTTTGGTCACTTTACTGAAAAAGCCCAAAGAAGACAAAAAAGAAGCCGAGCAACTGAATAACCAGAAAAAAGACCTGATTCTTTTGGGATTGAAAGGCTTTCTTCTGAATTTTGCAAATCCTGGAGTGATCTTTTACTGGATTACGGTAATTGCCCTGGGTGCCGATGGAAAAAAAAGTGCCAGCAATGCAATTGATGAAAGCACCTATTGGTACATTTTAATCATCATGATTACCTTCTTTTCCGTAGATCTTTTAAAGATTTTTGGCGCAAAAAAACTCAGACCATTCATTACCGAGAAGGTTCTGATCGGATTGAACCGCTTGATCGGCTTGATTATTATTGGCACCGGAGTGTTATTGGTAATCAAAGGTTTTCTTGCAAAATAGTCCTGTAACATTTCGTTTGATTATTCATTATAAAACAGAAAAACTCATTCAATTCCATGAAATTCGTTGGTATCCTTTTTTCTTTATTCTCTTTTACGCTGGCAGCCCAGGTTATAAACAAGGAAAACCTGACACCCAAGGAGAAAAACTATTATGACTTTCAACAAACGAAGCTGGAATCCATTGGGAGCTATTATAAGGATTTGCTGGGCGAATCCAGGGATAAACATGGAAAGTGGTTATACTATGACCGGTTTGGAACAGTGGTCGAGGAACGCAATTATTACCGCGGGAAACTTCATGGAAGAGTCGTCTCTTTTTATGCAAACGGCAAAAACAAACAGGAAGGTTACTTCAAAATGGGAGAACAGGACAGCGTCTTCCGGGAATGGAACGAAACCGGGAAATTAAGCGTTCAGGGAAATTACAAGTTCGGAATCCCGAATGGTTTCTGGGAATATTATTACATCACAGGACAAAAAAAACAGGTTGAAGAAATCATTGATTCTACAACATACCTGCGTGAATTCTGGATGCCCGACAGCCTGCATACCCAAAAAATAAAAAATGGGAATGGTGAATACCTTACTTTCTTCGACACCGGTATGGAAAAAGAATGGTACAACTACAAAAATGGGCTAAAAGACGGCCCTTTCGAAGAATTTTCCATTTATGGCTATATGCTGATCAACGGGAAATTCAAAAATGGTGAGAAGGACAGTACCTGGAATTTTTTCTATTATACCGGAAAAAAAGAAAAAATAAGCAATTATGTCAATGGGAAATTGGATGGCGAATACAAATACTTTTATGACAATGAGCAAGTAAACGTAGAAGGAAGCTATTCCAAAGGTGAGAAATCCGGGTTATGGACCTGGTATACCAAAAAAGGAACCAAGGACATGGAAGGCTCGTTTGATAACGGGAAGCAAAACGGAAAGTGGACCTATTGGTACCCGACCGGAGAACTCCGGAATTACGCTGAATACGATCACGACAAAAAAACCGGGACCTGGGAGTATTTTTACAAAGACGGAAGCAAATTTAAAAGCTCACCTTACGAAAACGATGAAAAGCACGGACAATGGGACACTTGGTATGAAAACGGGAACCTGCTCATGACAGGAAAATACGTGAAGGGAAAAGAAGAAGGAACCTGGGTGAATTATTGGGAAGACGGTAAAGAAAAAAACATTGCCACTTTCAAAAATGGCCTGTTAAATGGAACGTGGGAATCGTACTTCCCAACAGGAAAGCCAAATATCTTCGGAAATTACAAAGAAGGAGAGAAAACAGGTGAATGGACCAGCTTTTTCGATAATGGAAAACCAAAAGATGTTTTCAATTACAAGGTAGTTACCAAAAAATCGAAAATTGAAAACGGTCCGCTGAAAGACTTTGATGTGAAAGAAAGTATCAAAGACGGACATGCTGTTTCATTTTCTCAGAAGGATTACAAAAAAACCGAGGAAGGTGATTACAAAAACGGCGAAAAGGACGGTGTTTGGTATACTTACTGGCCCGGAGGGCATATTCCGAGCAATACTACCACGTACAAAAACGGTTTGCTGGAAGGAAAATCCACCGAATTGGACCGAAGAGGAAACCTGGTTTCGGAAACCGAATACAAAAACGGTTTGAAACACGGGAAAATGAAAATCTACGACAAACGGGGCAAAGTAGTCAAAGAACTGGAGTTTGAGTTCGGACAGCAGGTTATAAAAGGCGCCGCCGGAAGCAATATTGAGTTTAGAACGAAATAATTCGGCACTTCGACTACGCTCAGTGACCTCATTGAAAAAAGAGCATTAAAAAGGTGACTGAGCGTAGTCGAAGTCATCTTTTTTCTTAAATTAAGTAAGAAAAGGCTCATGACAGACCAGGAATTAGGCATTTTCGGCGAACAAATGGCTCAAAAGTTTTTGTTGAAAAACGGATACTTTATTCGCAAACTCAATTACCGGTATTTGAAATTCGAGATTGATATCATTGCTGAAAAGGATGACAAAATTGTCGTTGTTGAAGTAAAAACCAGGCAAACTGCAGAAATCGGTGAGCCCTGGATGGCAGTGACCAAAAAGAAACAGCGGCAGATCATCTTTTGTGCCAACGAATACATCCAATCCCGGGATTTACCCAACGAAGTCCGCTTCGACATTATTTCAATCGTTCA
>CAMLLB010000049.1 GCA_946480815.1 uncultured Flavobacteriales bacterium | reverse complement strand
AAAAATCCCGATAAGTATTACCAATCGGGATTTATATCCATTTTAAAACGATAGAGAACTATGTGACTATGTTCCTATGCGCCTTCGCTGTAGCTTGTGCCATCGCTAAAGCTACTGGCGACATGCGGTCAGCGTAAGCGTTGTGGTTAAAATTCCTTACAATGCAGCCAAAGCACTTTCGTAATTCGGTTCATCCTTAATTTCCGGTACCAGCTCCGTATAAACGACATCGTGATTCTCATCCAAAACAACTACCGATCTTGCATGTAAACCCTTCAATGGGCCATCCAATAATTCCAACCCGTAGTTTTTTCCGAATGTACCATCTCTGAAATCAGATAGTGTTACCACATTCTCAATTCCTTCCGCACCGCAAAAGCGTTTTTGAGCAAATGGAAGATCACGTGAAATACATAGTACCGTTGTATTTTCCAAAGCAGATGCTTTTTTGTTGAATTCACGTACAGAAGCTGCACACGTTCCCGTATCAATACTTGGGAAGATATTTAAGATCAGTTTTTTTCCTTTGTAATTATCCAATGAAATTGTTCCCAGGTCTGCATTTACCAATGAAAAATCTGTAGCATGAGATCCTTTTGCCGGTAATTCACCATTCGTGTGTAGAGGATTTCCTCCTAAAGTTACATTTGCCATTTTGTGTGTTTTTTTACAGTACTAAAATTAGTGCATAATTCCGAATTCCGAGTTCCGAATGCCTAATTATTTAAGCTGCGGTTGGTTTTTCGATTATTTAATAAAGAATGATTATTGAATCATATGTAGTTGAAAAACATGCTTCAACTCATTAGGATCAATCAATTCGTAATTCGGCATTAGGAATTCGTAATTGGCGATTATTTAATCGCCTTAGTCATTTCCCGTTTTCCCGGAGGGCCGGGCAGAGAGATCACTTCAAATCCAACGGATTTCAAATCGCGTTTTACCTGTCCTTTTGCACAGTAAGTTACCAAAACGCCGCCCGGACTCAACCAATCGTATATTTTTCGAAAAATTTCAGGACTCCAAAGTTCCGGCTGTACTCTTGGGCCGAATGCGTCATAATAGCACAAATCAATCGATTCTTTTCGCAATTCCAGGTCCTGGATTTGCTTTTCGACCTTTTCCAGCACAAAGTGCTCTGAAATTTCTCTTGGGACGTTCCAATCCACCTGGTGCATCTTCTTGAATACTTCCAGAGCTTCTTCATCACGGGTGAAAGAAGTATAGTTCATTCCTTCAATTTCTTCAGCTGTCGGAGGAAAAGCTTCCAGGGCGATGTAATGGATGTACTGATTCCGTTTTTCAGAGGCAAAATAGGTCAGGAGCGCATTTAAACCCGTTCCGAAACCCATTTCAAAGATGGTTAAATAATCTTCGGATTTGGGATTGAGCCCGTGTTTAATAAAAACGTGCTGAGCTTCCTGCAAGGCGCCATGACTTGAATGATAGTGCTCATTCCATTCCGGAAGATAGATCGTCGTTGAACCATCTGCCGTTTTTACCAATTCACGTTTCATAATGCAAAGCTAGCTATTTATGATTATCAATTATGAATTATCAAGGGAAGGAAGTTCATTCTTGATAATTAAGTCTTTAATAATTGATAATTCATCAGGTACATTTTACCTAAAATTAAAATTCAGATTTTCTTCAACGGAAATGAATCCTTAATTTTGCCGCATGAGTGAAAAACAGACCAAAGGCTTATTATTTATTTTAATTACCATTTGTATCGATTGTATCGGATTGGGGATCATTATTCCTTCACTTCCGAGTTTGATCGCAGATGCGACACATTTAACGATCAAGGAATCATCCAAATATTCCGGGCTTGTTCTGGCAACTTATGCAGCAATGCAGTTCTTGTTTTCACCGTTGATTGGAAACTTAAGTGACCGCTATGGACGCAGGCCGATTATTTTGATGTCGCTTTTAGGGTTGGGTTTAGATTATGTTTTCATGTATTTCGCGCCAAGTTTGGCCTGGCTGATTGTGGGGAGAGCAGTTTCCGGTATGTTTGGAGCAAGCTTTACAACTGCAGCAGCTTATATTGCAGATATTTCAACTGATAAGAACAGAGCACAGAATTTCGGGTTAATTGGTGCTGCTTTCGGAGTTGGATTTATCATTGGTCCGGCAATTGGAGGAGTAGCATCTGAATTTGGTATACGTGTTCCGTTCATGGTGGCGGCGTTTTTATCTTTGGCAAATTTCATTTACGGGTTGATCTTTTTGAAAGAATCCCTGCCGGCTTCCGAACGAAGATCTTTCGATATCGCACGGGCAAACCCGATCGGTGCAATTAAGCAAATTGTTCATTTTCCGAAGTACAGAGGTTTATTTGTTGTAACATTCATTGTATTGCTGTCGAATATGGCCATTCATTCCGTATGGAGTTATTATACAATGACCCGTTACGGTTGGGATGAAAAGTCTGTTGGGATTTCATTGACGGTAGTCGGAGTTTGTTTCGGATTGGTGCAGGGAGCGTTATCCGGTGTGATTGTCAAAAAAATGGGAGAGAAGGGGGCTGCTACACTTGGCTTGGTGATTTTAAGCATTGTGACGGCTGGAATCGGTTTGCTTCCCTACGGTTGGATGATGTATGTGATTATTTTACCTTATGCATTTTCAGGAATAGTGGATCCGAGTATTCGTTCATTGGTTTCAAGCCAGGTAAAAAGTAACGAACAGGGAGAATTACAGGGTATTTTTACTTCCCTGATGAGTTTGGCGGAAATCATTGGTCCAATCTTCATGATGTGGATTTTTTATAAATCCGTGCCACTCGCGGAGAAAAATTCTGTGTTTTATGGATCGCCGTTTTTTGTGGCAGCCGCTTTAGCGGTTATTGCACTGATTTTATTGCGTTATGTTTTTCGGAAGATCGCCTTCAAAGCGCAGTCCGAAAATCTTTTGGATGAAGAAGTAGATGAGGAAATGATGGAAAACGAAAAAAGCCCCGTTAGCTAGAAAACGGGGACTTCCATCTTTAATTTACTCAGCTATACAGCTGTTTTTTCTCAACTTGCGGCTTTTGTTCGTTTTGCTTTGCTTAAATGCTGAAGCATCTCAACTTATATTACCTAACCGTACTCTATATCTCCATGTGTAAAACTAGAACTGGGCCGCCAGCGAAGAAATATCTGGAGTTATTTTTTACCGAAAATTGCAAAAAGATCGATAATGCTTATTTGATGTGAAAACCATTGAATCATATCCTTTGTTTTTAATTGTTTCTCCAAAAATCACTCTTTTTAATTGGTTTTATGTTGTCTGTTTTTACCCGAGTTTGTAAGCGGTTCAGAAACAATGACAAGTGGTAAAATAAAGTGACTGCAATCTTTTAATTGATGTATCAATTATTACCTTTGTTTAGGTAACCAATTGATTATGAATAAGATTTTGCACCCGGAAGATCGTAAGGCAATTGAGAAATTAATTACTTACATGAATGAGCATCCGCATGAAAACTTCGATGTATCGAATCATGCGCGGATGATTGGCTTTTCAGTATCAAAATTGAATAAAAGTTTTAAAGCGTACATGGGAATAGGTCCGGCCAGTTACTTCCGAAACCTTAAAATGGAGAAAGCGAAGGAGTTACATGGTAAAGATACATATACCTGGACAGAGATCAGTTCCATTTTCGGGTATGCGGATCTGGCTTCTTTCAGCAAGGCTTTTAAAAGAATTCATGGATTTTGTCCACGGAATGCAACTTAGAGTGAGTAAATGACGTTATATCAATAACTCAATTTATCAATGTACTACAACAACGTAATTCAAGTGGAAAAACTAGAATCGATTATTTTTTATAAGATCGACAGAGCCATTCGTACTTATCGGCAGTTTGCACAGGCTCGTCTCAAATCTTTAGGACATCAGATTACCATTGATCAATGGCTGGTCATTCGATGTTTGATTGAAAATCCCGGAATTCAACAAAACGAAATTTCGGAATTGGTATTTAAAGATGCGGCATCAGTAAACAGGATGATCAACCTGTTGGTGGAAGCAAAGTATCTGAAACGAAAAATCAACAAAACAGACCGTCGTAAAATGGACATTCTGGTAACTCAAAAGGCATTGGACGCAATGGATGCGATGGATGAAGTCATTCCATTAAACCGTGCAACGGCTCTTGATGGACTGACGCAGGAAGAAATGCAAATTACTACGAAGGTTATGACCCAGATTGCAAGTAACTGCAAGAAATAGGTGCCCTTCGTATTAATTTGGAACCCCGATGATCGTTAAATGATATCGGGGTTTTTGTTTTGGATATTCCAATGTTTGATAAACTTATGAAAAATAATGACGAATAACATATTAATCTTCTTCAAGATCGCCATCATGTCTAAGTACAACAGCATCTATAATGCGTTTCTTCTCTTGAGCTAAAAAATCAGGAACCATTTCAATTATTTCTAAGATATAATTACTTGAGTGAATTGCCTGTACATAGTCAGGGGTTAATTCGGAATTGTCTTTTCGCTCATTTTCTTCAACTTCTTCTAATGACTCAATTTCAGCTATTATCCAATCTATAGCTATTCGAGTAGATTCTTGATTGTCCAATTCTAAATTCATTTCCAAATATTTTGTAAACCAAAATATTGAGTGAGTAAATATCCCTTCGTTTTTGGCAGAAATAGCCATTGATCGTGCAACATTTGCTTCTATTGATTTCATACGGTTTCCGTAGCCAAGCACTTTGTTTTCGACCATTTTACTTACCTTCTTGTTGAAGCTCCCTATTAATTTTACTTTTTCCTCTTCAATTGCTTTTTCGACTTCTTCTTTTATCATTTTTGAAGCGCCATTTTTATTAAACCACCAAGTAGCGCCGAGAAGAATGACAAGAATTGCCAATAGAACTGTAATGAAAATATTGTGATTTGAGGTTTCTTGTTCGAGAAGAGTTTTATATAAATCGGTGATTTCTTGAGTTGATATTTTTGCCATTGTTCAAATCAGTAAATAGTTTGTTTTAAGACTTAATACTACCAAAAAAAATCTGAAATACAACGTCCTTCGACCAAAAGAGAATCAAACTGGTTTGAAATTTTAGAAAACTGAATGAAAACAGGGCTTACGAATGATTTGGTTTATCCTCTCCCTTAATCCCTCTCCAAAGAGGGAGACCAGATTTGTGCTTCGGACTGGAATCCTTCCTCATTCTCATTCTGCTTCTCGCTCTGAAAGAAAAAAGATAAGAATGAGAAACAGAAACAAAATGATGTAAAAAGAAAAAAGCATCTTACTTCCGTAAAACGCTTTTTTCTTTTTGTGTGGGAGATGAGGGATTCGAACCCCCGACCCCCTGCTTGTAAGGCAGGTGCTCTGAACCAACTGAGCTAATCTCCCGATCTTTTTTGCTTTTCCGGTTAACCGTTGTTTCCCGATTGCGAGTGCAAATATAAGTCATTATTTCGTTTTGGCAAGCCCTTTTTGAAAAAAAACTTCAAAAAAATCATGAACCAAAAAGAAGGAACCGAAAATCAAAATCGTATCCGCTTTGTTTGCAGATTCTTGCGCTTTCTCCAGGGCTTTCAACGGAGAATCAAAAAAAAGCTTTTTTTCTACTCTTGAACCTACTTTTTCCTGCAAATCGGTGATGTGAATGCTTCTTGGATTGGAGAAGGAAGTAAAGTAGAAATGTGCATTTTTTGGAAATTCATCTAAAATTGCCTCCAGATCTTTATCCGAACTTGTTCCATAAATGCAATGAAGGGTTCCTTTAGTTAGTTCCTTAATTGAATGGAATAGTGCGTGAATCCCTTCTGCGTTGTGTGCGCAATCAACAATTAGTAGCGGTTCCTGTGAGATTACTTCCATTCGACCGAAGAATCCGGTATTCTGTTTCAGGTTCCTGATTCCTTTTTCACGGGTAGTCTGATCAACTTTAAATCCGAGTGTTTCGAGGTAATTACAAACAGCTGAAACAATGGCGAAATTTCCTTTTTGATAACCGATAATTCCTTCCGGTAATCGAATGTCCTGCTTAGGAAGAATAATTTCGGATTGCGTTTCTTTTGCCTTTGCTTCGAAGACCGGGAAAGTCTCCGGATCTTTTTCTCCCAGAACAAGCGGAATGTTTTTTTTGATAATCCCGGCTTTTTCATAGGCGATTTTAGCACGTGTGTCGCCCAGAATAGCGATATGGTCCAATCCGATATTGGTGATTACTGAAATAAGTGGCTGAATAATGTTTGTAGCGTCTAATCTTCCACCCAGGCCAACTTCGGCGACCACAATCGTGCATTGGTTCTGCTGAAAGAAGGATAGTGCCATCATCCAGGTTATTTCGAAGAACGATGGTTCAATGTTCCAAGAATGATTCCGCACTTTTTCGCAAAATTCAACCACGAATTGTGAATCAATCGGTTGTCCGTTGATTCGAATACGTTCTGTAAAATCAAATAGGTGAGGAGAGGTGAATAATCCGACCTTTTCACCGCTTTCCTTTAAAATGGATGCCAGCATGTTTGAAACGGAACCTTTTCCGTTTGTACCGCCCACATGGATAAAACGCAATTGCTTTTCCGGATTGCTGAAAAAAGCACTCAGCTCTTCAATATTTTTCAACCCCGGGTTGTAGGCTTGCGCTCCCAAATTATGATAAGCCGGGAATTGCTGAAACAACCAATCAATAGTTTCCGGATAGTTCATGGGTTATTGTGACTTGAAGGTGTAAGTAATTGTTCCTTCTTCAAGCGGTTTTTCGGAATATTCGAAGCGGGATTTTTTTGCGTAACTGATTGCTTGCTCCACGCAGCAGGGATTTGCTCCGGGAGGTGCCATCGATTGTGCCCAATATACATCACCGTTGGAATTCACTTTGACTTTCACAACAATCTTTTCGTTAATACCACGTCCGCACATATATCCCGGAATTTTGATGTAATCGTCGTTCTTTTGATATGCTCTGCGTCCGTTCATGTTGTAACTCATCATTGTGGAACCTTGAACTCCTGAGTTTTCACCGGCTTTTAAACCGCTTCCGCCTTCTTGCCTTTGCTGTTGTCTTTTCCTTTCCCGTTCCTCACGCTCTTTTTTTCGTTGGTCCATCTCCTTTTGGATCCTTTCACGCTCGGCAGCTCCACCGGTCATCTCGAATTGCTTTGCTTCAAAATCGTAAATAGATTCTTCAGGTGTTTTTGGCTTGGTTTGTTCCTTTGGCTGAGGTCTGGAAGATTCGGTTGTTTCCGGACGGTCTTCACGGATTTCACCTCCTTCTTTTGCCTGTGGAAGCCCATCCCCGCCTTGTCCTTCGTAATTGAATTGTTTGGGAGGTAGTTCTTTTACGTTTTGGTTATTCAATGAAAATTGAGTAGTATCGGAGACATCACTGAAGTTCATTTCATTCAGGCCTTCGTAGTTATCTATGATTGTTTTTGTGTAAACGGATCCTATACCCAATGTAATAACTCCGAATAAAATGTACATCAGCACAACCGGTTGACGGCTTCTTATGCGATATGCTCCGTACTGTTTATTCCTGTGCTCGAAAATCGTTTTGAAATTTTTCGCATGAAATTCTTCCCATTCACTATTGTCTACATATTGGTAGAGTGAAAAAATAATAATGAGTATAAATAGAATATATACGAATAACATAAACCCTCTTTGTAAACCAGTTTAAATCTACAAGTAAAAAACGAAGAAATTGTTTTTTTAAACGACTTTAACGAAAAACTAGTTTGCGTTAATTCGGATGACAACAGGAACTTTCATGTTTTTTGTAACTGAAACCTTGTTGAATTTCCCTTGATCTTTTACGATATTAATCACCTGGTTAATCAGGGTCATGTCGTTTGTGTTGGAACCATTTTTCACGAAGGTCGGTTTCCCTATAATATTTCCGTTTGGATCAACGAGAATGGATAAAACAATGACGGCACTTTCATCTGATTGAATGCTGTTCGTATTGGGTCTGTTTACCCAATGACGCGCCGGATCTCCGCCACTGCCAGGTCCGGTTCCCGGACCTTCTCCGTTTCCATTATCATTTCCTATTCCATGGCCGTTTCCTCTGCCATCTCCACCACCACTTCCGTTTGTTCCGAATGGATTGTCACTGACATGCTGGCCAACCGGTGGATTGTTGTTGGGTGTGTTTGTATTCGTATGATTGGAATTCCCGGATTTTACATGCGTGCTGCTGCTGCTTTGCGTCAGAACTTGCTCCATTTGAGGAGGGTTTTGATCCGATTGTTCCACTTTCGCAGGAGTTCCTGAGCCACCGCCACCGGTTCCAACAGGTAAGTCTTTTAATTCGACCGGGATCAATTCCATTTCCATGTCCTTGTAGAGCAATTGCTCAGGAAGCGGAGGAGTAGGAATTCGATAGCCCAGAAAATGAAGAATAGCCAATAAGAGTGTAAATGCTGATATTGCAATGATTCCTGCAACCTTGCGATCCTTGATCTCTTCGGCCTTTACCGTTTCAAATGCAAATTCTTCCATAGTTCTTCTTTATTATTTTTACAGTCTTAACTGCAATTTACCACTCAATTCCTTAAACGTTCATTTTTTAATGACTTTTGGCAAAACTAGTTTGCCATAATTCGAATGACGAGTGCCTGTTTCGTATTTTTTGTTGTATTCACTTTATTGTAACGACCCTGATTTTTCACCGTACGGATTACCTGGTTAATCAAGGTCATATCGTTGGTTGTAGAACCGTTTTTTACAAAAGTCGGATTCGACACAATTGTTCCATTCGGATCTATTAAAACGGATAGGACAATGGTACAGTTCTCATCCGATCGAATGTTATCTGTATTTGGTGTTGAAACCAGGTAACGGGTAACTTTTTCTTCGATTTTGGGATCACCGTCTTGTTCATCAAGCATTCCTTCCCTGTGACTTCCCCTGTATTTTCCATCGTTGATTCCACCTGTCCCAAATGGGTTCTCACCGACATGTTGCGCACCGGAAGGGTTGTCATTCGGGGTTTGCGTATTTGTAATAGAAGAATTTCCCGAACTGACATGCGACATGCTTCTGTGCTGAGCCAATAATTGTTCCGTTTGTAAGGGAGTGAGCCTTGATCTTTCTGCTTTGGCAGGGTTGCCGCTTCCTCCTTGTCCTTGTTCCTGGATCAATGCATCAAGAGCTACAAATGTTTCTTCATCAGCTTGCTGTTTCGGCATGACAGGATTGTAGACATAATATCCGATGAAACAGAGTAAGATCAATAACAGACCAAAAGCGGCGAATGAAATCATTCCGGCTACTTTGCGATCCTTTTTCTCTGTTTCAATAGTTGAGCTCATTGATGTAGATTTTAACCGGCTTTGGTAGCAATCACAAACTTCAATTGATGTTTCAATCCAAGTTGTAATAGATCTATCAATTCCTGAACATCCAGATCATACGCAGGACGTATCACTACGGTTTCATCTTTTCGTAATTTTGTTTCCTGCAATAAGCGTACTTCAAGATCCTGAGGCGCAACTTCGTCTTTATCCAGGAAATACTTTTTGTCGCTGGTTACAGTTAAAGTCAAATGGGATCCGACTTTTTTGTCTGTTTCCTTTGCATCCGGAAGCGGAACTTTGATTACGTTCGGGTTTGCCAATGTTGAGATGATCAAAAAGAACAAAAGCAAGAAGAACATGATGTCACTCATGGAGGAGGATTCTACCCCTGCATGAAAGCGTTTTTTGCGTTTTATTGCCATTTTCCGGGACGTTGAATGATATTAATAAATCCTAAGTTCGTAGATTGGATTTTCAATGTGTAGCTATCGATCATTGCATTCAGAATGTGATATGCAGAATAAGCAATGATACCCACCACCAATCCGGCACCGGAACTGATCATTTTTTCGTAAAGACCTCCGGAGATGTTTCCGATACTGACGTTTTCAGAAATAGAGATGTTGTAGAAGATCTTAATTACCCCGGCAATCGTACCAATGAATCCGAATGTTGGAGCAATTCCTGCGATCAATCCCAGAACTCCCATTCCTTTTTCCATTTTACCGATTTCGATATTGGCTACTTTCTCCATGTTGGATTCAATCTCGGAAACCGGTCTTCCGATCGTTTGGATTCCTTCTGCAACCACAGAACCGTAAGCACTTTGATCACGTTGAACGGTATTCAATGCATCCTGTATGTTTCCTTTTTCCAGGTTTATGCGAATGTCGTTCAATAAGTTGGAATTGTATACGGACATACGTTTGATGTAACGGTAACGCTCGATTACAACGTACAATGTATAAAACAACAGAATGATAATTGGAATGATGAAGACACCGCCTTTCATTACGAATTCCAATGCTGTGATTTTTTCACCTGCTTTTGCTACCTTTTCAGCTCCTTCTTCTCCTGTTTTTTCAACGATTTGAGCTAGGCTCAACAGTGGAGTAGCTAAAAATAAAATTGTAAATATTGCTGCTTTTCTCATCTGGTTTATAAATGAATACATGAATCAATTTCCAAAAATACGCCCCATTAACAGATGATTTTCCCTTCAATTAAAGAGATATTCACAGTATTTTGTTTATAGGGAGTGTGGGAAGAATTCGCGTGTATACGTATAATAAACTTTAAAAGAGGATTTAGTTACAGTAAGTGTCTTTTTAAGTTAGTGAAAAATAAATTTTGATGCAAGCAATTTATCCGTTTCAGAAAAAATAACCGTTAAAAACATTTAGAGGCTCTGGTAGTAAGGGTTTTGGTTATTTTACACGTGAAAAAAGGTGACTTTTACTAACCGTTGCATAACGGTTAAAAACCTTTAGAGGCTGATTACTCCTGGTTTCTGTCTAATTTCTTCTGAAACTCACTTTTAACCAAACATATCCGATCAATCCAGCTAATAAGGATGAGATCAGGATGGCAAATTTGGAATTGGCAATCATCTCCTTGTCGGTAAAGGCAAGGATGGTTACAAAAATAGACATCGTAAAACCAATTCCTCCCAGGATTCCAACGCCGAATAGCTGAGCCCAGCTGGTTCCTTTGGGTTTGTCGGCTAGTCTAAAACGAATGGAAAACCAGGTGAAGAGGAAAATTCCAATCGGTTTTCCAAGGACCAATCCTAAAATAATTCCAAGGCTTACCTCTTTGAATAATGCAGTTTCCCAATCCGGTCCGATTTCAATGGCAGTATTTACTAACGCAAACAAAGGAAGAATGATAAAAGGAACAGGGTAGTGCAGCATTTTTTGAAGGTGATTAGCCGGTGATTTGGAGCTTGTTTTACTGAAATTTGGGATCGTGAAAGCAAGTAAGACACCTGAAATAGTTGCATGAATTCCGGAATGAAGCATGAAGTACCACATCGCAATACCCAGGGAAACATAGATCCAAAGCGCACTTACTTTTAGTTTATTAAGGATTAAAAGACCAACGAAGATCCCGATGGCAATTGCAAAGTTCAGCCAGAAAATGGTTTTGGTGTAAAAAACACCGATGACCACAATTGCCCCCAGGTCGTCGATTACAGCCAGTGCTGTCAGGAAGACTTTTATCGAAAGCGGAACCTTGTTTCCTAAGAGTGAAAGTGCACCTAAAGCAAAGGCAATATCTGTGGCCATGGGGATTCCAAATCCGGAAACGCTTGATTTCCCCAGGTTCATACAGACAAAAATTCCAGCCGGGACCAACATTCCTCCAAGTGCACTAAAAATCGGAAGAGTCGCTTTTTTCAAGGAGGAAAGTTCACCTTCCAGGAATTCGTGCTTCAGCTCCAGTCCAACTAAAAGGAAGAAAACGGCCATCAAGCCATCGTTGACCCAATGTTCTAATTTTAAACCGGCAAGCGACCGCTCCCAAAACTCAATATACGAATCCTGAATAGAAGAATTCGCCAAAAGAAGGGATAAAATGGTAAATGCAATGAGCGTTAAACCACTGGATTTCTCACTTTCGAAAAACTGTTTGAATAAACCGTTATTTGACTTTCTTCTTGCCATTACAGAGTTCAAAAGTTTAAAAAGTTCAAATAGTTTAAAATTGAACCCTTGTATTGTATTATACAAGCTGGTTTAGTGCGATCTCAAATGCTGCCTTTGCAATTCCTGTTTTGGATGAGTTTGAAGCATGGGCTTTTTTCAAAGCATCACCAATGATCTTGCTTGTATCTTCAAAAATTCCTTTATCTGTAAGTTCATTCAAGTCATTACTCATCAAATAAGCAAATACACGTGCCATTCCACAATTCGAAATGAAATCAGGAATAACGGAAATGTGGTTATCTGCATAATCGGCAATTGGTCCGAAGAAAATTTCTTTATCCGCGAAAGGAACGTTCGCTCCTGCAGCAATGACCTGAACACCTGATTTGATCATACGCTCAACTTGTTCCTGAGTAATCAGGCGGGAGGCAGCACATGGAATAAAAACATCTGCCTGGATATCCCATATTCTGGAATTGATCTCGTCAAATGACTTTAAATCGGGGTGAATGATCTCGTTTCCGTTTTTTGTCAGGAATAAGTGCTTGATCTCTTCGAAAGAAAATCCATCTTCATTAATTAAACCACCAACACGGTCGATAATTCCAACCACTTTAGCTCCGGCTTGTGCCAGGTAATATGCTCCAGCTGAAGCAACATTTCCCCAACCCTGAACGATCACTTTTTTACCTTCCAGGTTTCCGCCCCAAATATCATAATAATGTGCAACAGATTGAGCAACACCGAATCCGGTGATCATATCCGCTACCACATATTTTTTTTCTACACTCGGACTGTATTGTTTGTCTTCAATTACTTTCAAAACACCTTGTCTCAACTGCCCGATACGATTAATCTTCTGGGCTTCTCTCGGCTGAAAATGGCCATTAAAAACACCTTCCTGCGGATGCCAGATTCCACAATCTTCAGTAATTGGAATCACCTCGTGAATTTCATCAACATTCAAATCGCCACCGGTTCCATAGTAATGCTTCAAAAGCGGTGTGACAGCTGCGTACCAACGTCTCAAAACACCTTCTTTGCGCGGATCTTTCGGGTCAAAGTTGATTCCGGATTTCGCTCCGCCGATCGGAGGTCCTGCAACAGTGAATTTCACTTCCATTGTTTTAGCAAGACTTTCTACTTCACGTTTGTCCAAGCCCACTCGCATACGTGTACCACCTCCGGCAGCTCCGCCACGTAACGAGTTGATAACTACCCATCCTTCTGCCTCAGTTTCAGCATCTTTCCACTCGAAAACGATTTCCGGGCGCTTATTTTCAAACTTGTGAAGTAAATCTTTCATATAACTTATTCGTTGAACTATTCAAATATTGAGACGCAAAAGTATGCATTATTGCTCTTTCGGCATAAGAAATCGGCTGAATTCTCCGGTATTAATTGTGTGTAAGAGGAATCCTACGGTAAATGATGAACTCCGCCTATGACGTTTTTGGATGCCCCGGTAACACTGGAAATGCAGTTTGGTTCATTGTTCAGGTTCAGAGCTCCCAATAATCCAAAAATTAAAGCTTCCTTATAATCAATCAGTTCACCCTCTACCGAAATGATTTCGCCTGTATAGTAGCGCTTCAAGCGTTCGATCAAAAACGTATTCTTTGCTCCTCCACCTGTGATCATAACACGTTTCAATTCTTTTTTGGTACAAAGTTCTCCAATTTGAATAGCGATATGTTCAACAACAGTTGCCAGGTTATTTTCAATGTCTTTATCGAATTTCAGAAGCGGGTAGAAGTGTTGCTCCAGCCATTCTGTTCCGAGTGATTTCGGTCCTTCTTCTTTGTAATATTCCAGGCTGTTTAATAAATCCAGCAGGAAATAATTCAATTCACCTGCTCTGGCGAGGTTTCCGTTTTTATCATATTCCAGGTTTTTGGAGCGTGCAAGTTTGTTCATCGGAAGATTCGCCGGGCAAATATCGTATGCCTGTACAATTCCTTTTTCTTCGAAGCTGATGTTGGCGAAACCTCCAATGTTTATAAAACCATCTGCTTTTGATCCGAATAAGTATTGATCACCGATTGGAACCAACGGTGCTCCTTGCCCGCCATAAAGCACATCTTTTGTTCTGAAATCGCCAATTGTTTTGATGCCCGTTTTCACTGCTATAACAGCAGGATTTCCGATTTGTGTTGTAAAGCCTCGTGCAGGTTGGTGGAAAATCGTTTGTCCATGAGATGCGATTGCATCGATTCCTTCTTTGGAAATGGTATTGTCCATCATGAATTGATTGATGCAACCGGAGAAAAAGATGCCCAAATCATGGTCCAGTGTCATCAATTGTGAACCTGATAATTTACTGGCTTCATGCAGGCTTGAGAGCAGAATTTCAGGGAATTGAAAGGTGTGAGACGCATGAAGTTTAAATTCCCAGTTCTTGTCAGAAATCTTCGTGTATGTTGCATAAGTTACATCGACTCCGTCCAATGAAGTGCCTGACATTAAGCCGATTATTTGGAATGAATTCATAAAAGACGAAAATTAAGTTTTTATCGGTACATTTGTCTCCTGAACAAATATAAAATAAACTGCGATACAGATGAATTTCGAATTGACAGAAGAACAAAAAGCAGTAAAAGAAGCTGCGCGTGATTTCGCTCAAAACGTATTAAAACCTGGAGTTATAGATCGGGATAGAGATCAAAAATTTCCTGTTGAAGAAATGAAACAACTAGGTGAACTTGGATTCTTAGGAATGATGGTTGACCCGAAATATGGAGGTGGAGGTATGGACACAATGTCCTATGTGCTTGCAATGGAAGAGATTTCCAAAGTAGATGCTTCAGCTTCAGTTTGTATGTCAGTAAACAATTCCCTTGTTTGTTGGGGATTGGAAAAGTTCGGTAGTGAAGAACAAAAGCAAAAATTCCTTACTCCACTTGCAAAAGGAGAGAAGATCGGAGCATTTTGTTTGTCTGAGCCGGAAGCTGGTTCTGATGCAACTTCTCAACGTACAACGGCAGTTGATATGGGAGATTACTACCTGGTAAACGGAACCAAGAACTGGATTACAAACGGTTCAACAGCTTCTACTTATATCGTAATAGCACAAACAAATCCTGAGCTTGGTCACAGAGGAATCAATGCCCTGATCATCGAAAGGGGAATGGAAGGTTTCATTGTTGGTGCCAAAGAAGATAAATTAGGGATCCGCGGAAGCGATACACATACCTTATTATTTAATGATGTGAAAGTTCCAAAAGCGAACCGTATCGGTGAAGATGGATTCGGATTTAAATTCGCGATGAAAACATTGTCAGGAGGTCGTATCGGGATTGCTGCACAAGCATTGGGAATTGCTGCCGGAGCTTTTGAATTGGCTGCTGCTTATTCGAAAGAGCGTAAAGCGTTTGGTAAAGAGATCTACAAACATCAGGCAATTGCATTTAAGATTGCTGATATGGCTACTGAAATTGAAGCTGCTCGTTTGTTGGTTTACCGTGCTGCTGCTGACAAGGATGCAGGACGAAACTTTGATCAATCTTCTGCAATGGCGAAGTTGTACGCTTCAAAAGTGGCGATGGAGCAAACCGTTGAGGCTGTTCAGATCCACGGAGGTTACGGATATGTAAAAGAGTACCATGTGGAGCGCTTAATGCGTGACGCGAAGATTACTCAGATTTACGAAGGAACTTCTGAAGTACAAAAGATTGTTATTTCAAGAAATATTTTGGCAGATTAATTGGCCATTACAAAACAAAAAACGGGATGAACATTTCATCCCGTTTTTTTATGTCAATTTTTTTTATGTAGGCGCGTGATGTATCAGGCCCCTTCTTGTTTTAGAGAAATTCCGTGACGTAATATTGCGTTATTACATCAGTTTTCAATTTCTACAAATATGGGATGACTTTTTCCAAAGAAATTCCTCTCGACCCTTTCAATAAAATCAATAAATCTGCAGGTGGATTTTGTGTAAAATGCTCGATCAATGGTTCCGTCGATTTCAAAAAGATCGCATTTGGATGCATTCCCTTAAATTTCAAAAATTCTTCGCCGATAAAGAACCCGCTTAAGCGGAGATCGATCGTTTGTTGGATTACTTCTTCGTGTACCATTGGAGCATCGTCCCCCATTTCACGCATATCTCCAAGAATAAAGATTTTCGCGTGTGTATCAATTTTTGCAAAACTGGATAGGGCGGAGCGCATGCTTGTCGGATTGGCATTATAACAATCTACGATCAATGTGTTCTTGTTTGTCTTGGTTACCTGTGAGCGATTATTGGTGGGTTCGTATCCTGAGATAGCTTTGTTGCAATTCTCCGGACTGACACCAAAAAATCGCCCGATACGGATTGCGGCCAGGAAATTGATAAAGTTATATTCTCCTACCAGGTTGGTTTGAATAGCGGGGCTTGAATAACCGGGTTCAAACCATTCCATTTCTACAAAAGGGGTGAGTTTCAGAAGTGAACCTCCTAATTCACGATCATCGTTGTAAAAGTGATTCCGGGTTGTTGCAGGAAGTTTACCAACAATTATTTCGTCTTGTTTATTGGCAAAAATATGTGCCTTATTTTGGGCCAGGAAATCAAATAATTCCGTTTTGGTCCGGATAACTCCTTCCAGGGATTTAAAACCTTCCAAATGAGCCCTGCCGATATTCGTAATGATCCCGTGAGTAGGTAAAGCAATTTCAACCAGTTCTTTGATATCTCCCGGTTTATTTGCTCCCATTTCAATCACAGCAATCTCATGGGTTTTATCAAGCTGCAAAAGAGTCAGCGGAACACCGATATGGTTGTTGAAATTTCCTTTGGTATAATGAACCTGGTATTGGGTTGCCAATACAGTTGAAATAAGCTCCTTTGATGTTGTTTTACCATTACTTCCGGTAATACCGATCACCGGAATATTAAATTGGTTTCGGTGATGCCTTGCAAGGTTTTGAAGAGCAAGCAGTACGTCTTCTACTAAAATGGTTTTTCCTTCAATCTCGTACTGTGGATTATCAATTACCGCTCCGATTGCACCTAGTTTAATTGCTTCTTCAGCAAAGGTGTTTCCATCGAAATTGGCTCCTTTCAAACAGAAGAACAGACATCCCTTTTGAATTTTTCGTGTATCGGTTTCTACACCGGTGCTTGTTTGAAATAGTTCGTAAAGTGCTTTCATATAGCATGAAAAAACCCTGACGTCCATCAATTGACGGAGTCAGGGTTTCCATTAAGATTTATCAATTATTTTTTCTTTTGTTTCTTTTTACCGTAGTTGTGACCAACCGGGCTTCCAACACGATCCATTGCACAACGGAATCCGATCGTACAAGTTGACTGTGCTTCGTCTAAGAATCTTCTTGAACCTGCATTCAACCAGTAAGCGCGATCTCTCCATGAACCACCTTTGTAAACTCTTGATTTATCAGAGATCAAAGTTGTTGGCCAGGATGTTCTATCTTCCGGTTTGATTGGAGTACCGTTCAAATCGTATGTTTCGAATTCGTTTTGGTACATAATCAGGTGCGGATCACGAGTTGCTTCGTTGATACCATTCTTACGATCATCGTTATCATAGTAGATAGAGCTTTCGATATCACCATCCAAATAATCGATGTAATCATCTTTGCGGTAGTTCAGACGACCAATGTTTTCTTCTTCGGTTACGTTACGGTATTTCAATTTACCCGGAGTACCGATGATGAATTGATTGAATCCTTCACGCAACATTGGAATGATTTCAAAAGAATATTCTTCATCTCTACCTTGTCTTGTACTTTCGGCGAAAATACCTTCAAAGATCTCATCCTGTACTAATGAAGAAGCTTCAATGTCATACTTGTCATTCTTATCCTGGATTGCTCTGTCCAATACTTCGTTGATTCGAGCGATCAAAGCCAATTCTACAGAGTCTTTCTTTTTCCCGTGAGAAACATAGTAAGCATCCGGAGCAGCTCCTCGTTTGTAACGATGTTCTGCCTGGTTATGCATTTGAATTCCTCCTGGAATTACTGAATCGTTCGGATTGTGGTTCGCTGCAGATACACGTTGGTAACGTACACGCTCGAAAGCATTCAGGTATTCTTTCATACCGTGAACATCGTACATTACTTGTTGATCTTTTTGCTCAACAACTCCATCGTTATTCAAGACCTTCGTTTGGAATACATTTCCACGGAACGGACGGAACTCATCAAAATCTTCGGAGCTCAACGGACGGTAAACATCCATTACCCACTCGGAAACGTTACCGGCCATGTGGTATAAACCGTAGTCATTCGGCCAGAAAGACTCAACAGGAGCTGTTACGTCCGCACCATCGTTCAAACGACCTGCAACCCCCATGTAATCCCCTTTACCTCTTACGAAGTTAGCACGAATTGCACCTGTAAATTCTTTATTGTCCTGACGAACAAAGTGACCGTTCCAAGGGTATTGACGACGCTCAGTGATTACTTCGGTTCCTTCAGAAAGGTTTCCGATCAATCCAAGCGCTGCGTATTCCCACTCAGCTTCAGTTGGGAGACGGTATCTTGGAAGAAGGATTCCATCTTCCATACGAACGATACGCTCACCTAATTTTTTACCGTCTCTGTTAGTCGGATCTGTATCTTTTAATTTTCTTCCACCCAGTTCTTCATCTTGTTCGAACTGACCTACAAGATAAGCATCTGTATTAAATGTTTCTGCATCAGCCGCATCGATATCCCATCCAAGAACACCTTCACGAATTAAAATATACTCGTTAACACGGTCTGTACGCCATTTACAGAAGTCAGTTGCCTGTAACCAGGAAACACCAACTACCGGATAATCTCTATAAGCAGGGTGACGTAAATAGTAATCTACATATTTATCCATGAACGCCAATGGACTTCTCCATGAAAGCGTATCCGGTAATGCATTGCGATATACCATACTGTACTTTTCATAAGATCTTTTGATCCAGTACAAGTATTCCAGCCAATGGAAGTTTGTTACCTCAGTTTGATCCATATAGAAGGATGAAACGGTAACTCGGGCCGGACGATTGTTATAATCGAACATAACATCTTGTTCGACCATACCCATTGTAAATGTACCACCTTCAACAAGAATCAATCCCGGACCAGTTTCCTGATCTACAAACGGAACTTTTTGAAAGCCTCCATGCTGTACATTGTTGTAATCCCATCCTGTTGATGAGGAGGAATCTCGACTACACGAAGCTATTGCAACACCTGCAACTGCTAAGATAAATAAACGCAACATTTTCATATGCTTGGTTTGTTTTTTCATTTTTTGGGACACCAAAGTTAAGTTTATAAACGGATTATCAACAAAAGGTTACAAAAAATATTTAGAATGATGGACAAGAGATTGTTTTGAATGTTTTAACAGGACCCTTACATTTCGTATAGATACCTAATGAAACTTCATGTGAACCACCCGATACACCATTGTTTAATCGTGAAACTGTAACGTCATAGCTGTAGCCGATTCTGAAAGAAGGAGTCGTAACCCCGATAGTCAGGATAAACGCATCTCTGTTTCTGAACCAGGCCCCCGCGTTGAAAGCACCATATTTGATATATGTACCGATGTTGATTTCCTGGAAACCTTGTTGGTATTGATATATCACGTTTGGCATGATAGACGTTGTATTGTTGTATTTTGATTTACCTCCTAACGGGATTTCAGCACCCATGTGCCCGGTGAATCGCATCGGCATTGGTGAATTACCAATGATTACGGATTCATTCGGCATGTTTAAGTGGTGAACTGCTCCTCCAAAGAAGAAATGTTTTGAATATCCTACAAATCCTGCTGAAGCGTCAAAGAAACCTCTTGAACCGCCTCGCTTTAAATCACCTGTTTGGTAAATGAAACCTCTTCTTGGGTCAATCATATCCCCAAAAGTCAATTTCTCCCAATCCAGGAATTTTTGGTACCAGGCTGCTCGGACTCCAAAAAGCATTGCAAACTTTCTGTTTACTTTCAAGTGGTAAGAGTAAATCAAGCCTAACATAGATGTGTTAATCGTACCCTGACCTTGCATGTCATGAGTAGCTAAAATTCCGATCCCTCCTGAGATGTTTTTGAAGTATTGATCATAAGATGCGCTGTAAGTAACATAGTTTCCGGAGAGACTAGGCCATTCATTGCGGTAATTCATTGAAAAACGGGCACATCCATGAGATCCGGCAAAAGCAGGGTTCAGGTACAGAGGGTTTGCGTAAAACTGCGTAAAAGTTGGGTCTTGCGCATATAATTGACACGAGCCAAATAAGCATCCAACAAACGCCAATAGTTTAATATTTCTCATTCGGTTAAGAATATTTCAAGCTAATTTGTAGCATTGGTTCGCCAATGTTACGAAAAAAAAATACAATGGTTACAACTAAATCGCCGAAACACAAAAATAAAAAAAGAATTCATACGTTTGATTGAACATTCATCTAGTTTTCGAATTTTGTGCTATGAAAAACGACAAAACACAAGCAAGTTACATTTTTAACACATATTACAAACTCCTGATTTTGCTTTTGATCGGGCATTCCTCTGTAGCTCAGGATGTTTCTGTTGAAATCCAATGGCAGCAACCGAAAGAAATGATGATTAATGGTGTTCAGACAATGGTTCCTATCATTTCAGATGGAGGTTTTGAGAATCAACTCCCTGCTCATTCCTTTCAGCAAAAGTACAAACCTGGTAATTACCAAGTAGTTGTGATGGATATTCAAACGGATGCCGTTAGTTCGTATGAAACCAATTACCTGAATTCAATTAAAAGCGAAGTACCGGTTTCTGCACAAATTCAGGCTAAGGTTTCCAAGGCCAGAAATGAACATTTTTTAATGTCAAAATGCATTCCTTACATAAAAACACCTTCCGGATATCAGAAAATCATTTCATACAAATTAAAAGTAACTGCCCAGGGATCGCTTGGTTCCAATTCAAATTACCTGAAAAGTTATGCAGCAAATTCCGTTTTGAACAGTGGTGGTTGGTATAAGATCTCTGTTCCGAATGACGGAATATTTCAATTGAACAAGGCCTTTTTCAAGAGTATGGGCCTGGATGTTGACAATCTTGACCCGAACACAATTAACTTATACGGAAATGCGGACGGAAGACTTTCGGAATTAAATAGTGCGCCTTTCAGCGATGATTTAAAGAAGAATGCGATCCAGTTCGTTGGAAATGCCGATACCACTTTTGATGAAGATGAGTATTTTTTGTTCTTTGGAGCGGGGCCTAATCGCTGGGACCATGGCAGCGGGACGAATTACAGCAGGAATATGCACATTTACAGTGCTGTAAACCATTATTTTATTCATGTTGATGAAACGGATTTACCGCTGCGGATCCAAGATTTACCGGAATCTCCTTTGCCATCCACGCAAACAGTCAATACGTATACTTTTTACGATATCCATGAGAGTGAATCGGTGAATCTGGTACAGGGAGGACAAGTCTGGTATGGAGAACAGTTTGATGCAAACCTGACACAGTCATTCAAATTCAATATTCCGAATGTGGATGTAAGTACACCGATTCAGGTAGATTATGCAACTGCCAATAACGGGAGTAGTGGAGGAAATAGTTTCCAGGTAACTTACAACGGCTCAACGGTAGATAATTTACTTTTGAGTTCTGTTGGCAGTGATTACGTCCGAAATGCAAAGTCTTTTGTGATTAATCCGACTTCATCTCCTGTTGAACTCGTTTATACCCTGAACCGGGTTAATGCTTCGGTTAGAGCTTATCTGGATTTTATTGAAATTGTGGGGCGCAGAAGTTTGGTGTTCTATGGAAATACGATGTTGTTCAGGGATCTCAACTCCGTTGGTTTGGGTAATGTGAGCTTGTTTAATGTTTCCGGGATGAGTGCAACACATCGGGTTTGGGACATTACTTCGAAAACAAATCCTCAATTGATTACAGGAACACTCGTTGGGAATGTTTTTTCCTTTAAACAAAGCACAGATACGCTGAGAGAATTTATCGCATTCAGTGAAACCTCTTTTTCCCAGCCAACTTTTGTAAAGCAAATTGAAAACCAGGATTTGCATGCTTTGGGCCAATTTGATTACATCATAGTAAGCCCGAAGCAATTTATGAACCAGGCTCTTCGTTTGGGGAATCTGCATCAGGCTGAAGGGTTGTCAACGTTGGTTGTGGATGTGGAGCAGGTTTATAATGAGTTTTCTTCCGGAAACCAGGACGCAACGGCAATTCGTCGTTTTGTAAAGATGTTCTATGAGCGTGCAGGAGGAAATACCCTTCTGCAACCCAAATACCTGTGCCTGTTCGGTGATGCAACGTATGATCCGAAAAACCGTGTTGCAGGGAATAATTACATGATTCCGACTTATGAATACCTGAATTCTGAAAATCACATTGATGCGCTGGTGACAGATGATTATTTCGGATTTATGGATAACAATGAATCGATTAATGGAAGCGATTTGATGGATATTGGAGTAGGGCGTTTATTAATCTCCAATGCAACACATGCTCAAACCCAGGTGGATAAAATTGAGCACTACATGAAAAATGGGATTAATTCACCGATCATTTCCAATGACCCGAATAGTTGTTGTATTGGAGAGGCAGCCAATATGTTCGGTGATTGGAGACAGGTTTACACGAATATCACCGATGATGAACAAAGCGGAAGTTTTGTTACTGCAGATGCAGAACCGGCATTTAACCAGGTGCAGGCTGCTGCAAATGAAATGAATTGTGAAAAAATCTATTCTGACGCCTACACGCAGGTTTCAACTACCGGCGGACACCGTTATCCGGATGTATTGAATGCAATTACCGATCGCGTGGAGCGTGGAAGTTTAATTACCAATTATATTGGACACGGAGGAGAAGTTGGAGCGGCGGAAGAACGAATTATAACGATTCCGCAGGTGAATACCTGGACAAACCTGAATCGGATGGGGTTGTTTGTTACTGCAACGTGTGAGTTTACGAAATTCGATGATCCTTCCAGAGAATCGATCGGGGAATTGATTTCCCTGAATCCGAAAGGAGGATCAATTGCGTTGATGACAACTACCCGGTCTGTTTATATTTCGATCAATACCGTAGTGGTTGCAAGTTTGTTCTCGCATGTGATCGAACGTGATGCGAATTTCGACCCGCTTCCGTTTGGGGAAATTATGCGCAGAACGAAAAATACTTCCGGAACTTTGGATAACAGACGCTGTTTTAACCTGGTAGGAGATCCCGCTTTGAAGATCTGCCTTCCAAAATGGAAGATCGTAACAGATTCGATCAATCACATAGCCATTTCAAGTGGTGCGGATACGGTTCGCGCATTGACAAAAATGCATGTAGTAGGACATTTGGAAGACTATAACGGAAACAAACTGACGACCTTCAACGGAGTATTGGCACCAACTATTTTTGATAAACCGAAAAAGGTCCAAACGTTAGGGAATGACCCGGCTTCACCGATCATTACATTTAAGACTCAGAAAAATGCATTATACAAGGGACGTGCAACGGTTACGAACGGAGATTTTAAATTTGAGTTCATTGTTCCCAAAGACATTGATTTCAATTACGGAAGAGGAAAAATCAGCTATTATGCAGACAATAAGGTGGTAGATGCTGACGGCTGGGATTCAACCTTTGTCGTTGGTGGAATTAATCCGAATCCTCCGGTTGATAACGTTGGTCCTGAATTGAAAATTTACCTGAATGACGATTCTTTTGTGAACGGAAGCATTTCGAGTGCAAATCCATTGTTGGTCGTTGAGGCATATGATGAAAATGGGATTAATACGGTTGGAAATGGGATCGGACATGACATTACCGCTGTTTTGGATGGAAATACCGGGAGCCCGATCGTGTTGAACGAGTATTACAAATCGAACCTGGACAGTTATCAAAACGGGAAATTGCAATATGCCCTTCGTAACCTGGCAGTTGGTCCGCATACCCTGGACGTGAAGGTCTGGGACGTGAACAATAATTCGAGTACCATTCGTTTGGAGTTTACCGTAACGGAAGACCAGGATATGCAATTGGATCATGTACTGAATTATCCGAATCCGTTTACAACACATACCGTGTTCATGTATGAGCACAATCAATCCTGTGCTTCTTTGGAAACTCAGATCAATATTTACACGGTTTCCGGTCGATTGGTGAAAACGATCAATCAGCTGGTGCCTACCAATGGATTCAGAGTGGAGGGTATTTCCTGGGATGGGAAAGACGATTTTGGTGATCAACTTGCTAAAGGAGTGTACGTTTATCAATTAAAAGTCACCATGCCTGATGGTAAAAAGGCCCAGAAAATGGAAAAATTAGTTCTTTTAAGGTAGTTGCACAATAAAAGTCCTAGTTTTGCGTATTTTTGTCACAATTAAAACTGAAAAATATTCATGCTGTCACATAAATTACTGATTTTTACTCTTTTTGTTAGTTCTTTTTCATTCTCTCAAGCGAATGGTCAGGGAGTAACTCAAAATGATATTCAATTAAATACAATCACAACAGCATTGCCTTTTCTTGGTATCAATCCTGATTCCAGATCCGGAGCGATGGGTGACGCAGGGACGGCTTTAAGTCCGAACTCATCTTCCACCATGTGGAATACTGCAATGTTGAATTTTGCCGATGCGAAATCAGAGATCGGTGTGAGTTATACACCGTGGTTGAGACAATTGACAAACGATATGCACCTTTCTTATCTTTCAGGTTATGCACGAGTAGGTCAAAGACACGTAATTGGAGGCGCGTTGCGTTATTTCAGTTTAGGTGAGATTACCTTTACGGATCAGTCTGGAAATTATATCCGTGAATTTAAGCCGAATGAATTTGAATTGACTTTGTCCTATGCATTTAAACTTGCTGAAAAACACAGTATCGGTGTGAACGGAAAGTTTGCGTATTCGAATTTGACAGGTGGTTTGGTAACACAAGGAACGGAAACAAAAGCAGCAGTAGCAGGTATCGCGGATATCTCTTATGCCTACAGAACGGAAGACATTAACTGGTTTAAAGTGAACGGAGTGTATTCCTTTGGGCTTGTTATTGCAAACGTAGGTAACAAAGTGGCTTATTCTGCCAATGCAAGAAGAGATTTCCTGCCGACAACATTGAGAATCGGGAATGCCTATACTGCGAAAATCGATAGATACAACAGTTTGACAGTAAGTGTTGACGTGTCTAAACTATTGGTTCCAACACCACCGGTTTATGCAACGATCGATGGTGAACGAACACTGATCTCCGGAAAAAGCAATGATGTAGGTGTTATTGCTGGGATGGTGCAATCATTTTACGATGCTCCGGGAAGAGTGATTAAAGACGATAACGGAGATCCGATCGATAATGGTGACGGAACTTACCAGGTGAAAAAAGGATCTAAGTTCGGTGAAGAAATGCGTGAGATCATGATCGGTTCAGGATTGGAATACTGGTACAACAATATTTTTGCTGTTCGCGCCGGGTATTTTTACGAAAATGTTTCAAAAGGTGGTCGTCAGTTCTTCACTATGGGAGTTGGATTTAAATACAATATTTTCAGCTTCGATTTCTCTTACTTAGCAGCACTTAAAAGAAACAATCCATTGGCAAATACGATGCGTTTTACACTTCGTTTTACATTGGGTGAGAAAGCAGACGATACGGAGTCTAAGCCTGAATAATGGACATTCGAATTGGTTTCGGAGTTGATGTTCACCGTTTGGAAGAAGGCCGCGAATTTTGGTTGGGAGGTTTAAAACTCCCTTCTTCGTTTGGTGCTGTCGGTCATTCAGATGCAGATGTATTGATTCACGCAATTTGTGATGCGTTATTGGGAGCCTTGAATTTGCGTGATATCGGGTTCCATTTTTCTGACATGGACCCTCAGTACAAAGGAATCGATTCCAAAATCCTGTTGAAGAATGTCATGTCTTTGATCAAAGAGAAGCAGTTTTCGGTCGTTAATGTCGATGCAACGGTAATTTTGGAAAAACCGAAAGTCAATCCGCACATTCCCGAAATGCAAACAATCCTGTCTGAACTATTGGAAGTTGAAAGCGACCGCGTTTCGATTAAGGCAACAACACACGAGAAAGTAGATTCGTTTGGGGCCGGTGAGGCGGTAAAAGCTTATGCTGTTTGCCTGGTTTCTAAGAAGTAGAAAATGTTCAAAGGATGATTTCGACTACGCTGCGCCTATGCTGTAGCTCCTGCGTAAGCATTCAATCACCTTTTTCTTTTTAACTTTTCAATTCTCCATTTTCAATTCCATATCATAACGGTGCATTCCTTCTCCATACGAGTTCTCGGTAATCTTCACGGTTTTAAAACCATATTTTTCAAAAAACGAATACGAAAATTGGGTGGTATCCAGGATAATCGGCTTATTTGGAAACTGGGATTTGATTTCTTTCAGACGAAAGACCAGTAATTGTTCTCCAAAACCTTGTTTGTGGTAAGAACGATCAACCATTCCCCATACAAAAGTAATGGAATCCACACCATCAATTCCTTTCTTTTCACCGATACCGCCACAGCCAATGAGTTTGTTTTCCAGTTCCATGACAAAGTAGGGAGGATTATCAGTAGCTTCCGGATCGTTCTGCCTGGTTAAAAAGCGGTCAAATTCATCCACCTCTTCCAGTGTAAAATACTTCGGGACATTCGTAAGGAAAATCTCCATGCAGGAATCCTTGTCGGAATTGCGGTATGCTCGAATGTTTGCTATTTCCTGATTCATCATTGAAAATTCGGATCTATAAATATAATCCTTTCCTGTTCATAATTTCAAAACACAAGTAAGTGCCACCTGCGGGAGACTTTGTATATTTGTTCCTCATTAGAATTCAGATATGAAAGTAAACCCCGCATATAACACGAAAGAAAGCTTACTGGAATTATATAACAAACCATTGTTGGAATTGGTTTTCGAAGCAGCAACAATACACCGTCAATACCACAACCCGAGAGAAGTTCAAATGTCTTCCTTGTTGAGTATCAAAACCGGTGGTTGTCCGGAAGATTGTGGATATTGTCCGCAGGCTGCACGTTATCATACAAATGTGGAAGCTCATAAATTGATGACTGTTGAATCGGTGATCGAACAGGCGAAAAATGCCCAGGCAAACGGTTCGTCCCGCCTGTGTATGGGAGCAGCATGGAGAGAAGTACGAGATAACAAAGATTTTGACAACGTAATCGAAATGGTTGCTGCAGTAAACGACCTGGGAATGGAAGTTTGTGCAACACTTGGGATGATGAACGAAGACCAGGCAAAACGCTTGAAAAATGCCGGATTGTTTGCATATAACCACAACCTGGATTCATCCAAGGAGTTCTACGGGGATGTGATTTCTACGCGTGAGTACGAAGATCGTCTGAACACAATTGATAACGCAAAAAAAGCCGGTTTGACAGTTTGTTCCGGTGGAATCATCGGAATGGGTGAAGCTGTTGAAGACCGGGTTGGTTTGTTATTGAGCTATATGGAAATGGAAAATCCACCGGAGTCTATTCCGATCAATGCATTGGTTGCAGTGGAGGGAACGCCATTGGAAGACCAGAAACCGATTGAACAATGGGAAATGATCCGCATGGTTGCTACAACGCGTATTGCATTCCCTGAAGCGGTTGTACGTTTGTCGGCGGGAAGAACAAAAATGAATATGGAAGGTCAGGCATTGTGTTTCATGGCCGGAGCAGGATCCATTTTCGCAGGAGATAAATTATTGACTACTCCGAATCCGGAGTTCAATGAAGATAAAGAAATGTTCGAAATTTTGGGATTGGTCCCGAAAGAAGCATTCGCTGATGGAGAACAACCGGTTTCCAAGCCAGATCCGATTATCGAAGCTAGAAAGGAAAAAGAAGCTCAAAGAGCGAAAGAACTGGCAGAAGCTAAAATTGCATCTGCAGGATTCGTTCCAAGAAAAGTAACTGTTTCTTAAACCGGAAGTTTGAAGTTTCAACGCAATTTACAAGATAGAATAGAGAAGGGGAGTTTACGCTCCCTTTTGTCGTTTGATAATCATTCTGATTTTTGGTCGAATGATTATTTGGGACTCGGGCAGGCTGCACATACGATTGAAATGCGCGGAAGTACCGGGTCGCGTTTAATTTCCGGGAATTCGAAAGTGGTAGAAGAGGTTGAAAGTAAAATCGCCGATCATTTTCAATCGGAAGCGGCCTTGATCTTTAACTCGGGTTATGATGCAAATCTGGGCTTATTCTCATCACTTCCTCAAAAAGGAGATACCATCATTTACGATGAACTGGTTCACGCATCCGTCCGGGATGGGATTCGCCTGAGCTTCGCCAATTCGTTTTCTTTCCGGCACAATGATCTTGCTGATCTGAAAAAGAAAATACAAAAAGCAGATCGCATGTCGCCAATAGCTTCAGCGATGGCACAAGGAACCGTTTTTGTAGCGGTGGAATCACTTTACAGTATGGATGGCGATATGGCTCCCCTGGTTGAAATGAGCCGTTTATGTAAGGAGTCCGGAGCATTATTGATTGTGGACGAAGCACATTCCGGTGGTGTTTTTGGAAACGAAGGCAGAGGACTCTGTGAGGAAAACGAGATACTGGATTCCGTTTTTATTCGCCTGTTTACTTTCGGAAAAGCATATGGAGCGCACGGAGCCGTTGTTTGTTGTTCAGAGGAAGTGAGGCAATACCTGATCAATTTTGCCCGTTCATTTATTTATACCACTGCACTTCCTGAAGCAATGTATGTACACATTCTGAACCAGGTTGAACGAAGTAAGGCAACTGCCATGCGAGAGCAATTGCAGGAAAATATTGCACGTTTTTCCCAGTCCGTTCAGTCGACTTTGAGTTCTGTAAATTCCCCGATCCAGATAATTGAGTTCCCTGATTTGGAAGCGTGTAAAAGAAAGGCGGAACAACTTCAGCGAGCAGGATTCGCTGTGAAAGCGATCTTACCGCCAACGGTTCCGGCAGGTTCCCAGCGCTTACGCATTTGCATGCATGCATTCAATACCAAAGAGGAAATTGATCAATTGATAGCATTGTTGGATTAACCACGAAGGACACAAGGTGCACGAAGATTTATTTCATGCAGAGGATTATTTGATAATAAAGACTTCGCAAGTTCAGTCATTGGAATTTAACCACATAGAAACAACGCTTACGCTAATCGCATGTCGCCAGGAGCTCTTCGCCTTCGTGAAGCCACTTCGGCAGAGCAAGGTTAGCGATGACACAAGCTCCAGCAAAGGCGCATAGAGCATATAGCCCATTATTCAATCACATAATTATATCCAAACTACGTGACCTATATTCCTATGTGGTTCAAAATAGTACATCTGTATTTTTCTTGAATTTTTTTGAAATAAAATTTGGAAACTTAACAGTGTTAAGTATATTTGTACCATTCAATATTCAAAATGGGAATAAACGAACGTAAGGAACGGGAAAAAGAATTGTTGCAAAAAAGCATCCTCACAGCTGCCCGTGAGGTTTTTTTGGAAAAAGGTTTTGACCAGACTTCCATTCGTTCCATAGCTCAACGCATTGAATACAGTCCCACAACTATTTATTTGTATTACAAGGATAAAGACGCAATCCTTTTTGCGCTTCATACCGAAGGTTTTCAATTACTGGGAAGCAAAATGGAGGTGCTCAGCCTGGTCGAAAATCCGTTTGAACGTATCAAGGCAATGGGACGTGTCTACATCCAGTTCGCAATGGAGCATCCGGATTATTACGATTTGATGTTCGTGCAGAAGTCACCTATGAATAAACTGGACGAAGATCACGAAGTCTGGCAGGAGGGCATGAGTACTTTCGAAGGACTGAAATTCTCCGTTCAGCAATGCATAGATCAGGGCTATCTTCCTTTCAATGATGTAGAAGCCGGTTCTTATCTGTTGTGGGCAACCCTGCATGGAATGTGTAATTTATATGACCGCGGGCGCTGCAAGGTTTTGGATGAAGAAAAGAGCGAACAAATCGTTGATTTGGCTTATGCTGAGTTCCAAAAAATGCTGGATGCTTTCGGGCGCTAATTTTTTTAATAATTACTTAACACTGTTTAGTAAAATAACGATGATTATATGAGACGAAAAATGATTCTTCTGGTGGCGATTTCAGCAAGTATGTTTGTTCATACAGCCTGGTCGCAAGGAGCTTTGGAGAACTATATCCGGCAAGGATTAGACTCCAACCTGGTGCTCAAGCAACGTTCCATCCAATTGGAAAAGGCACTTTTGACATTAAACACTGCGAAAAGTAATTTTCTGCCTTCTGTCAATTTCAATGCTTCTTATACAACTGCAGAAGGAGGAAGGTATTCGGAACTTCCGGTTGGGGATATGTTGAACCCGGTTTATTCCACCTTAAATCAAATGACGGGAACGAACTCCTTTCCACAAATTCAGAACCAGCAAATCAACTTCCTGCCGAATAATTTCTACGATACCTACATTCGGACTTCCGTTCCCTTGCTGAATATGGACATTGTTGCAAATAAGCAGATCCAGGAGCAAAAAGTGGCACTCAGCAGTTTGGATATGCAGGTATATGCACGTGAATTAGTGAAGGATATCAAAGTTGCCTATTACAATGTCATCATGGCTTCCAAATCCGTAGAGGTTTATGAATCAAATAAGAAAATCCTGGAACAAAACGTGGCTTTGAACGAGGCTATGATCAAACAGGGAAAGGGTTTGAAGGTGACTTTGGTGAAAGCTCAGACAGAGTTGATGAAAATGAATACTTCTATTTCCACGGCTAAAAATCAATTGAAGAATGCCCAGGCCTATTTCAATTTTCTGATCAACAAACCACTGGATTCGGAAATTATATTGGAAGAAACTTCAGCGACTAATCCGGAATTGGAAGTGAAGGCGGAACGTGAAGAGATCCAACTGATCAACCAATCGATTGAAGTACAGGAATCAGTCTTGAAAATGAACAAGAACTATTGGGTCCCGAAGATCCATGCTTTTTTGGATTTGGGTTCCCAGGGAACAAATTGGGAAGTGAGCCGGAAATCTGCTTATTACATGTTCGGTGTTTCAGCTTCCATACCGATTTACAATGGCTCACGCAATCAGCAGCAGATCAAACAAACAAAATACGAATTGGAGCATGCACGCTTGCAATTGGACCAGGTTGCTCAGCAATTGGAATTGCAACGGACACAAGCACTTCGAAACGTATTAAACGCACAGGAAAATTGGGAAACGGCTAAGGTTCAGTTAGGGGCTTCCAAAGAATACTTTGCACTGGTTTCCGGTGCAAACAGAGAAGGATTAACTAATCAGCTTGAATTCATTGATGCCTCCAATCAGGTGATCAACGCTGAATTGTTTGTCCTCATTCAATACCAAAATTACTTGAGTTCACTGGCTGAACTTGAGCGGGCAGCAGCAACATATCCATTGAAATTCAATTAATAAACTATTCGATTATGAAAAATTTAGTCATTCCGGCACTGTTTCTTTCGTTTATTCTTGCTTCTTGCGGTTCGAAAGAAAAAACAGGTAACGAAATTCCGAAAACGGAAGTGATTCCGGTGAAACTGGAATCCATACATGCAATGAATTCAACTGAAGAAATTCATGTTTCAGGTCAGTTTACAACAGACGATGAGACCTATTTGTCCTTCCTTTCCGGGGGAATCATCCAAAAGTTGTATGTAAAAGAAGGTGATAAGGTGCATAAAGGACAATTGCTTGCTACCTTAGATCTGACCTTGGTAAAAGCAACTGTAAGCCAGGCAAAACTGGGCCTGGAAAAAGCAAAACGCGATCTGGAGCGTGCGAAAAATTTGCAAAAAGAAGGTTTTGCAACCCTGGAACAAATGCAAAATGCCCAAACCGCGTTTGACGTCGCCCAGGAACAACTACAATCGGCGTTATTCAACCTGAAATATGCTGAAATAAGAGCCGTTTCCAATGGATTTATCTTGAAAAAGATGGCAAATCCCGGACAATTGGTGAGCAGTGGTACTCCGGTTTTTCAAACAAACGGGGCCGGATCCAGTTCGTTCAAATTGAAAGTAGGTGTAAGTGATCGTCAATGGAGCCAGATCAAAATAGGAGATCGGGCGGAAATCGAGGCAGACGTATTTAAAGACAAGACATTAAAAGCAACGGTTTCCCGTAAATCGGAAAGCATTGACCCATACAGTGGAACATTTACCGTTGAATTGGAAATCCGCGGGAAATTGCCTGAAGGATTGGCGAGTGGTGTTTTCGGAAAAGCAACGATCACACTTTCGGAAACTTCCGAGAACTGGAAAATTCCATACGAAGCACTCCTGGACGGAAATGCAGACGATGGATTCGTATTCATTTCGAACGATCGAAAAACGGTCAGGAAAGTTCCGGTGAAAATTGAAAATCTGGACCAGAATGTGGTGGAAATCTCTGAAGGTTTGGAAGGATACAAATATGTAATTGTTTCCGGTGGACCTTATCTGAACGAAAGTTCTGTCATTTCATCCAAGTAACTTCCGCAAGATGAAAATAGCAACATACGCAGTACGCAATTACCAGTTTACCCTGGTGTTGTTCATCATGGCGATCGCCCTGGGAGTGAATACGCTTTTGACCATGCCCCGCAGTGAGGACCCTGCTACCAATTCACCCATGTTCCCGGTAATTGTAGTTTATCCCGGGACCAGTCCTTCAGATATGGAAGAATTGGTTGTAAAACCGCTCGAAAAACAGATTTACAGCTTGGAGAACATCAAACGGATCAAAACACAGATCAAAGATGGTGTGGCAGTCATGCAGGTAGAATACAAATACGAGTCGGATGTAAATGAAAAGTTCCAGGAACTGACCCGGGAAGTGAACGGAATGCGTTCCGAACTGCCGGATGAGATCCTGAGTATCGAAGTAAAGAAATTGGTGGCTTCCGACGTGAACGTTATTCAAACTGCTTTGATCAGTGAAAATGCTTCCAGGAAATCATTGAAACGGGTAGCAGAGGACCTGCAGGAAGAACTGGAGAAACTGACTGAACTGAAGAACGTAAAAATTCACGGTTTATCGGATGAACAGGTTCGCATTGATTTGAGAACGGATAAACTGGCACAGCTTCATCTTCCTTTGAATGCCGTAGTGGGAACCTTACAAAGTGAGATCGCAAATATTCCAGGAGGAAGTATCGATGTTGGAACAAAGTCTCTGAACGTCAAAACAAGTGGAAATTATGTTTCCCTGGACGAAATTGCCAATACGATCATTTATGCTTCCGAAGGGAAAACAATTCCGCTGAAGGATGTGGCAGATGTGTATTACGATTTTTCCGAAACAAAGCACATCACCCGATTGAATGGTCATCGTTGTGTTTTCGTAACAGCTGCGCAGAAAGAAGGTTTCAATATTTCCGAAACTCAAAAGAAGTATCAGAAAGTCCTGGATGAATTCGACCCGCATCTGCCTTCCAATATCGATATGATCAATCATTTTGACCAGGGAGATAATGTGAATGCGCGTTTGGGTGGATTAGGAGTAGATTTCCTGATCGCAATTCTCCTGGTTGCAATTACCTTGCTTCCATTGGGAGGAAGAGCATCACTGGTTGTTATGATTTCTATTCCGCTTTCATTGGCTATCGGTTTGGTACTTCTGAATGTAATGGGATACAATATCAATCAGCTGAGTATTGTTGGTTTGGTAGTAGCACTGGGCTTACTGGTTGACGACAGTATTGTGGTCGTTGAAAACATCGAACGCTGGCTGCGCGAGGGTTATTCCAGGATGGATGCAACGTTGATGGCCACCCAGCAAATCGGACTTTCGGTGGTCGGTTGTACGGTTACCCTGATCATTGCCTTTTTACCTTTGGTGTTTTTACCCGAAATTTCCGGAGATTTTATCCGAAGTCTTCCAATGGCAGTTATTGCAAGTGTATTGGCTTCCATGTTGGTTTCGTTAACGATCATCCCGTTCTTGTCCAGTCGTTTGTTGAAACAACACGATGGACAACACGATGGAAATATTTTCTTAAGAGTATTGCAGAAAGCAATTTCGGGGACTTATTCCGTATTGCTGGATAAAGCGCTGAAAAGACCGATCATTACCTTGACAGTTGCCCTGATTATTTTCATCGGTTCTTTGGCTTTGTTCCCTGTAATTGGATTCAGTTTGTTCCCGGCTTCCGAAAAACCGCAATTCATGGTGAATGTTTCGGCACCTTTGCAAACAAACCTGAATCGTACGGATGAGATTACCCGGTTTGTAGAAAAAGAATTGAGTAAAATTCCAGAAGTGGAATACTATGCCGCAAACGTTGGAAAAGGAAATCCTCCTGTATATTACAATGTTGCCCAGGAAAATGAACGCAGTGATTTTGCCCAGGTCTTCGTGCAGCTGGAAAAACACACCGGGGTGGATAAGAAACAGGAAATAGCGGATCATTTACGTTCTATTTTTAATGAATATCCGGGAGCTAAGATTGAGGTGAAGAACTTTGAACAAGGCCCGCCAATGACAGCACCGGTGGAAGTACGTCTTTCCGGAGACAA
>CAMLLB010000048.1 GCA_946480815.1 uncultured Flavobacteriales bacterium | reverse complement strand
AGCGCTGATGGTACTGCCCTTTTGAGGGTGGGAGAGTAAGTCGATGCCACTTTTATAAAACCCCGACATGCATAGCATCGTCGGGGTTTTTTGTTTTCTACAATTTTTATGGAGAGCCCTGACGTCCGCCTTGGGCGGAGATCAGGATGCTGACCCGATCGTCAGCATAAGTCGATGCCACTTTTAATAACCCCGACATGCATAGCATCGTCGGGATTTTTTGTTTATATAGTTTGCTTTTGGATGTGTCTGAACAAAACTACAATACTTTTTGAAGTGAGAATTTATGCAAAACCTGATATGCTTTATCTCCTGTTTTCTTCAGCAAAACTATCCTAGTGCAGTTAAAATTTCCCCGGTATTGGAAATCATTAATCGGAAGATGCTCAAGAAATGTTTTTGGAATACCACGGGCAATAGTAAGATGTGGCGTTCTAATAATTCCTTTGAAAACAGTAGCCAGTTCTTGTAGAAGTGTTTCAATATGAGGGTCTTGCTTCACCTTTAATATGAACGTTCCATTGTTCCACTTCTCACAACCATCTACGGTAATATTGAAATTTTCGATATGGATAAGTCTTTGTTTTGCTTTCGAAATAATTAATTCATCTGAGAAATCATTCGCTTCAAAATAGCACAAACTGATGTGTGGTTTTGATTGCAACATTTGATCGGATAGAGGGATGAATGTGTGAAGTTGCTTTCTTAAGTGAATCAAAGCTTCAGTCGTTTGCTCGTCCGGTTCAATAACGAATAAGTATTCGTGGATTTCGTTTCCGAAAATGTCTAATTGTCTCATCTTATGAATTTCGTTCCACAAAAAAAGCCTCACTAAAAGTAAGGCCTTTATTTATTTTGTAAGAGATTAATTAAAAAATCTCTGAATCAGCAAAATGGAATTTTCCTTCAATAGCAGCATTTTCATCGGAATCAGAACCATGAACTGCATTTCTTCCTTTTGATTCTGCGTAGTACTTACGAATTGTACCTTCAGCAGCTTCAGCAGGATCTGTTGCACCGATCAATGCACGGAAATCTGCAACAGCATTGTCTTTCTCTAAAATCGCAGCAACAATAGGTCCGGATGTCATATACTCAACTAATTCACCATAAAATGGGCGTTCAGCATGTACTTCGTAGAATTTCTTTGCTTGCTCTTCAGTTAAACGAGTGAATTTCATTGCTTTGATAGAGAATCCAGCCTGGATAATCATATCAATAATTTTTCCCATGTGACCGTTTTCGATCGCATCTGGTTTTAACATTGTAAATGTTCTGTTGCCTGACATCTTAAATTGATTTGAATAATTTGGTGCAAAAGTACAACTATTTTCTCAATATGCTCTACGCTAAGCACTTTGATAATACTTAATTAATTTCAATTTTTAGACTAGTCTAAAAAAAGTTTTATATTTGTAAAAAAACAGTATGCTGCGTTTAACTCAAAGCGAAGAAAACTATCTGAAGGCGATTTTTACACTCAGCCAGGATGTCGAAGGAGCAATTTCTACCAATGACCTGGCGGAAAAAATGCTTACGAAGGCTTCATCCGTAACAGATATGCTTAAGAAGTTATGTGAAAAGGAATTGTTGGAATATCAGAAATACCAGGGATGCACATTAACAAATGCAGGTGTATCCCATGCTTTGGCAATTATTCGTAAACACCGGCTTTGGGAAACTTTCCTGGTGGAAAAGCTGAGCTTTGGCTGGGATGAAGTTCACGAAATTGCAGAACAATTGGAACATATTCACTCTACGGAATTGACTGACAGATTGGATGAATTTTTAGGTTTTCCTAAAGTTGACCCGCACGGGGAACCAATTCCGGGTAAAGACGGTAGAATTGAATCTGTTTCAAATCGCATACTTCTGTCAGAGGCTGCTGTTGGAATGAAAGCGATTGTTATGGGGGTAGAAGACGACCAAACGGAATTTTTGCAGTATCTGAATAAGATCGGATTGCATTTGGGAACTCAGATCGATATTCTGGATAAATTAAGTTTTGAC
Organism: uncultured Flavobacteriales bacterium; assembly: GCA_946480815.1. The sequence goes on along the minus strand of CAMLLB010000048.1, from coordinate 32,910 downwards.
GGATCTATTATTGTCAGTATGGATGAAAGGCAGGTGCAATTTTCAATAACCATTGCTAAGCAAATTTCGATAAAACCGTTATGAAAAATACTGCCTACGTCCTGATTTGTGTTTGCATATTCTTTAGCTGCAAGGTTAAACAGACAAAAGAGAATGAAAATCTGATTGTTTGTTCGACTTCAATAAGTGCAGATTGTGTACGGCAGGTTGTCGGGAATAAATTGACAGTTAAATCCTTGATGGGTCCTGGTGTAGATCCACATACTTATAACCCGAGACCCAGTGATGTGGTTCTGTTGAACGATGCAAGGCTGGTTGTTTATACGGGGTTCCATCTGGAAGGTAAAATGGCTGAATTATTTAATCGATTATCGGAAAGAAAAGAAGTGATTTCTTTTCAATTGGACTTCCCGAAAGATAAAGTACTTTATACCGACGGAATTACTCCGGACCCGCATGTTTGGTTTGATACCGATTCCTGGATGCACAGTATGAACGGAATCGTTGATAAGTTAGTTGAACTATACCCGGAGCATGAATTGGAGTTCCGTGAGAACTTCTACAAATTTCTTGTAAAGGTTCAGAAAAGGACAAAAGAATTGAAAAAGAAGTTGAGTGAAGTACCCAAAGAACAACGGGTTCTAATCACATCCCACGATGCATTTCACTATTTCAGTAGAACATTTGATATCCGGGTAAAAGCATTGCAAGGCGTTTCAACTTCCCAGGAACCTGGAGTAAGAGATGTTGTCGACCTGGTGGATTTCATTGTTGAACATCGTGTGAAGGCGATTTTTGTCGAAAATTCGGTGAGCCCGAAAGCATTGAAAAGTGTTTTAAGTTCTGTTGAACGCCGAGGGTATCATGTAAAGATCGGAGGAACCCTTTTTTCTGATGCTTTAGGTTCAAAAGGAAGTGGTGCAGATACATACATTGGAATGTTAAGTCACAATGTGAATACCATTAAAGAAGGATTGAAATGAAAAAGGCTGTTGAAATAAACAATTTAACCGTTTTCTATCGCGATACATTGGCTTTGGATAACGTGTCTTTGTCAATAAACGCAGGGAAAATCACAGGGATCATTGGTCCTAACGGATCTGGAAAATCTACTTTATTGAAGGGGATTTTAGGAATTATTCCTGTGAAAAGAGGAGAGGTGAGTTTCTTTGGAGATTCCCTGGAAAAATATCGTTCGAAGATTGCCTATGTCCCACAAAGAGAATCCATTGATTGGGATTTCCCGATAACAGTTGAGGAAGTGGTTGCAATGGGGCGAATTCGTCCTAAAAAATGGTGGTCACGTACAACGCTGGCTGACAAGGAAATTGTGAAAGAAACGTTGAAAAAAGTTCAATTATCCGAATTTTCCAATCGTCAGATCGGGCAATTATCAGGTGGGCAGCAGCAGCGGGTTTTCCTTGCACGTGCGCTTGCACAAGAGGCTGAATTAATTGTGATGGATGAACCGTTTGTGGGAATTGATATGGCTTCCCAGGAATCTATTTTGTCTATCGTTCAAAAATTGCGGGATTCCGGAAAAACAGTTGTAATTGTTCATCACGATCTGTCAGTTGTAGCCCAGTATTTTGACGATGTGGTACTCTTGAACAAAAAACTGATCGCAAATGGGCCAATCGATGAGATTTTGAAATCTGAAAACATCGAAAAGGCATATGGAATGACACTTTTATTGAATCGAAAATAAATGGATTTAAGTATTTGGATAGTATTTATCGGAACTGCACTTATAGGGATTTCAGCGGCTTTGGTGGGAACGTTTACATTCCTTCAGAAAAAATCATTGATCGGTGATGCAATTTCACATTCCATTCTGCCGGGAATTGTTTTGGCGTACATGGTTTCAGGTCAAAGAAATACATTGATCCTGATGTCGGGAGCATTTGTAGCCGGTTGGCTCGCAACACAGCAAATATCCTGGCTCCAGAGAAGAACCAAATTAAAATCGGATACCATTATTGCTGCTACTTTAAGCATCTTTTTCGCTTTTGGTTTAGCTATGTTATCCTACATTCAGGGAAGACCGGATGATGGCCAGGCAGGGTTAAGTGATTTCTTATTCGGTAAAATCGCAGCTTTGAGCATCGAAGATCTGTACCTATTTTCAATTGTTTCCGTGCTGATTATTGCAGTTACCTTTTTCAGGTATCGTGTTATGTTCAGTTTTGCTTTTAACAAGGAGTTTATGATAAGCAAAGGCTTTTCATTGCGCTGGAATGATTTCATTTTGAATTCAATGACCATTTTGGTTGTAGCGATGGGAGTTCAGGCTGTTGGAGTAGTGCTCATGTCCGCACTTTTAATTATTCCGGTGTTGACGGCAAGAATGTTAACTTACAAATTAAGCACGTTGATTACCTTGTCATTGATTTTCGGAACAGCTTCTTCTTTATTGGGTTCCTATATCTCTATTCTAGGGAAAAATATTCCTACCGGTCCCTGTATCATTATGGTATTGAGTCTTTGTGCAATTTCAGTTGCTCTTTTTTTAAGAGTTCCATTTAAAACGAAAAAATAGGATGAACGATCTATTAATGATATTGACCGCTTGTTCAGTTGCAATACCTGCATCCTTGCTTGGGGTTTTACTCGTTTCAAAAAGCCTGGTGATGGTTGGAGACGCGATTTCTCATGCTGTTTTACCGGGAATTGTAGTGGCCTATTTACTCAGTGGCACCCGGGATTCCGTTCCGATGCTTTTCGGGGCTGCCCTTACCGGTTTTTTAACCACCTTTTTAATTGATTTTTTGAGAAAAAAGTGGCGGATTCAGGAAGATGCGGCAATCGGCTTTACATTTACCTTCCTCTTTGCGATCGGTGTATTGATGATTGCCATTTTTGCCGGCAAGAACAGTGATCTGGACCAGGAATGTGTTTTATATGGAGATCTGGAAACCTCAATTTTGGATCAGGTAATAGTGGGAGAATATCTGTATGGAACACGAGCGATTTTGCAATTACTTCCACTGACAATTATGCTATTGATTGTTATTATTGTCGGGTTTAAAGGCTGGAAGGTTTGGGCATTCAATCCGCAATTCGGATCTTTTATCGGAATACCTATCAAAACTTTTCAATTGGTACTCATGTTACTTTTAAGCATTCATGCCGTGTTGAGTTTTGAAAGTGTAGGAGTGATCCTGGTTGTCGGGTTATTGGTTTTGCCTGCTGCAACAGCATTGCAGTTTTCCGGAACTTTGGCCTTTACTTTTTTATACTCTGCATGCATAGGAATAGTATCTTGTGTCATTGGAGTGTTCCTTGGAAAATGGATCAACATTTCGATTTCTCCATTGATTGTATGTGTCAATGGCTTGATTTTTTTGATCTCGATAATGATTTCACCTTCCCGTAAAAGCACGCTATCTAACTAAAATTTAGTAAAATACTCGTTTCAAGAATTCAAGAATAGAAGCTTTATTTGAATAAAAAAAATCAGAATTAAGTTGTTATATCAATAAACTGGAGTACCTTTGTATCAAGAACGACAATTTTCATAGTTGTTAGTTTTGGGTTTTATAGTTTTAGCATGGTTTAGCAAAAAGAGGAGTAAATTCATTTTAATTTACTCCTCTTTTTGTTTTGTGTAAAAGGATTTCATATTTTTTTTCGTTTCTTTAGGCCACAAACTACAAGTATGAAACTAAAACTATTTCTTTTATTCCTTTTAACGTATTCATTTTCATTTTCTCAAACGCAGGGAGTTGCTTTTCCAACAGTAGGAAAAGGAGTTGCTACGCCTTTCGTAACGGATTATCACACCCTTGGAATTAATACTTCAGCACTGGGCTGGAGACCACGATATGCAGGAAAGAAATTTACTACCGGAACTTCCGAATTTGCATTTGGTGTTTCGTCACCTTCATTGAACTCCAAAAAACTCCAAAACCTGACTGCTACCTTGTATAATGCTGCTCAGCATAAGAATGCCGATGAAGTAGATTACAAAAGACAGCTGCAGTCTGCAGGTGATTACGCTGAATCCGGAGTTGCAATTAATTTTGATTATAACTGGTTTGGATTTTCTTATTACGGAGAAAAATTCGGGGGAATTGCTTTCAATATCCGTGAAAGCTATAGCTGGTATTCGAAAATAAATTCCCAGACGTCAGATTTGTTATTTCGCGGTAAATTATCCTCTGTTTTCGATTCTTTAACTGTTGTTTATGGTTCGGATACTTCCCGGATCGCAAATAATGCCAGTATTTCAGAAGATACAATGGGTCATGTTATCAGCGGTTCGTTGAATGTACCAATTCACCTCAGTCAATTGACCAAAGGGACCCAAATCCAGATGGTTTGGAACAGAAGTTACAACGTGGGGTATGGAAGAAGACTGTTTGGGAAGGATTCCATATTCGAAGTTTACGGAGGTATCGGTGCGCGATTGATCACTTCCATGGCAATGTTCAATATGACTTCGGATGATGAAGGTCTTAGAATGTATTCAGCGATCACTCCTACATTTGATATTGATTATGGAGATGTAAGCGGGGCTAATTCTGTTCCGAAGAAAAGCAAGGGAATGGCACCTGTCATGGGAACAGGTTACGGAATTGACCTTTCTGCAAGCATCATTCTATTCAATAAAGTGCGAATAGCTGCTGCTGTCAATAATATTGGTTCGGTCACTTATAAGCGAAATGTTTACAAAGTAAAAGACACCTTGTTTGCGAGCTTTAATATCGGTGGTGTAAACAGTGATAATATTACGCAAACAGTGAATCAGTTGGTTAGGGATAATGGATTGATGACACTGGAAGGAGAACAGAAATATACCTTAATCAATGCTTCTGATTTTAGATTTGGAGTAAGTTACGAACCGATCAAATATGTACGTTTAGGATTTGATGTTGTGGCACCGTTCAATAAAGAAACTCCGGGATCGATCCAAAATCCGGTTTATTCATTCGGTGGTGATATCATTCCGGTAAAATGGCTTCAATTGAGCATCGGTTACTATGGTGGTGGAGTATATAAAAATAACATTCCGCTTGGATTGACCTTTATTTTGAAGGATGGTGCTTATGAATTTGGAATAGCTTCAAGAGATGCTTTGAGTTTCTTCTTAAAAGACGGAACAAGTGTTTCTGCTGCTCTTGGCTTTGCCCGGGTTAGATTCTAGGCCAGGATATCTTTCAGTTCATTTAAAATAAGCGCCGTTGCTCCCCAAATAAGAATGTCTCCCTGTTTGAAATGTGGGACATTCTTTAGGATGAAATCCGGATTGATCCGAACATCAACCCCCACAACTTCAGATTCAAAAAGATCGAGTAAGTCTAACTCATGAATTGCTGCTACTTCACGCTCAGAGCGCATGTAATCGAAAGATTTGTTTTGGGAGTAGAAGATGTAAGGGGTGATTAAAAACTGGCTTACAGGAACAAAAAGCGGGGTCAATTCTTTTAACACTTCAAAATTGGCGGCATGAACCCCGATTTCCTCATAACATTCCCGGATTGCGGTATCCAGAAGGTTTGAATCATTGAGTTCTTTTTTCCCTCCGGGAAAGCTGATTTGCCCGCTGTGTGATCCATCGTATTCCTGTCTCCTGGTTACGATCGTACATAACTTATCCGCGTCGTTGTGAAATAAAATAATGGCAACAGCCGCATCCCGGAAAGCAATACCTTTCCTGATTTGTTCCATTGAACTTCCTCTAACAGGCATAAATGCAAGATGAGACTTTTCTCCGGGTAATTCCTTTTCGAATTTTGCAATTAAATCCGCGTGTGTCATTTTGATTTTCGTACGCTTTTCAGAATCCGTTCAAAATCGTCGTAAGTATAATTCATGATAGGCTTACTGGTGATCCATTGGAACACATAGTATTCATTTCCGACTTTGATTGTTGAAGTTACATAATAAGCCTGTCCTGAATAGGTCCCATCACCTGAGATCGTTTGAATAAGTCCTTTATTCCGGAATGTTTTCGGGAGTTCCTTTTTGATCGATATCCCTGAATTATCAAGCGATTCGAATCTGCGCCAAACGTAGGCATCCTGGAACGTATTCAGCAGATCACCCTCAATAACAAAATCAGAAACAAACGCTCTGTTCAGGTCTGACTTATTAAATCGCTCAACAGAAAAATAGATATTGAGTGCATTACTGGTTCTCGTCAAAGAGGAATTTTTTATAGTATAATTATGTGAATAGTTTTGTTTGAAGTGATCCGGTAATTTAAATGAAATTCCCTCGTATTTAAGGGTTTTATCCAACTTAAAATCATAGTGATTGTTTTTAAAGGCTTCCCTGACTTCTTTATTTTCTTTATCGTAATCAAAGCAACCTACGACCAGAAGGGACGGGATGAACAAGAGCACTAATCGGTAGATCATAAGAGGGATTTTGTTTGACTAAAATTGATTCGGATATAAATATAAAAAAAAGCCCCGACGATGAATGTCGGGGCTTCTCTTTTAGATATCAATTTTTGCGTATTTCGCATTTTTTTCAATGAATTCACGTCTTGGCGGAACTTCATCTCCCATCAGCATGGAGAAGATCTGATCACACTCTGCCGCGTTTTCGATCGTAACCTGGCGCAATGTTCTGTGTTCAGGGTTCATGGTTGTATCCCACAATTGTTCTGCGTTCATCTCACCCAAACCTTTATATCGCTGAACGTTTACGGAAGAATCTGCACCGTTTCCTTTTAGTTGTGTAATTAACAGGTCGCGCTGATCCTCATTCCAGGCATATTCTGCTCTCGTTCCTTTTTTCACCTGGTATAGAGGTGGAGTTGCGATATAGATATATCCATTCTCGATCAATTCTTTCATATAACGGAAGAAGAACGTTAAGATCAGTGTCTCAATGTGAGAACCATCGACATCGGCATCACACATGATAATGATCTTGTGGTAACGAAGCTTGTCCAGGTTCAGAGCTTTGGAATCTTCTTCTGTTCCGATTCGAACTCCAAGTGCAGTGTACATATTTTTGATTTCTTCGTTCTCAAAAATTTTGTGCTGCATCGCTTTTTCCACGTTCAGGATCTTACCACGAAGCGGCATAATAGCCTGGAAATGTCTGTCACGCCCTTGTTTGGCAGTTCCACCCGCCGAATCTCCCTCGACAAAGTAGATCTCACACAAGGTAGGATCTTTTTCAGAACAGTCTGCCAGTTTTCCTGGTAACCCGGATCCGGACATCACATTCTTTCTTTGGACCATTTCACGCGCTTTTCGTGCAGCGTGACGAGCTCTTGCAGCAAGAATTACCTTATCAACGATGATTTTCGCTTCAGCAGGATGCTCTTCCAGGTAAATTGTTAGCATTTCCGAAACCCCTTGAGATACCGGAGCAGTTACTTCCCTGTTTCCTAATTTCGTTTTGGTTTGTCCTTCAAATTGAGGCTCCTGAACTTTTACCGATACAACAGCAGTCAATCCTTCACGGAAATCATCTCCGTCGATCTCAATCTTTTCTTTCGCCAGCATACCGCTGTCGGTAGCATATTTTTTCAGGGTATTTGTCAAACCACGACGGAAACCTGAGAGGTGAGTACCACCTTCGTGTGTGTTAATGTTGTTGACATATGCCTGAATGTTTTCTGTATACGAAGTATTGTAAGTCAAAGCAACTTCAACCGGAATTCCTTCACGTTCTCCTTCGAAATAGATCACGTCTGAGATTAATGGCTCACGGTTGCGGTCCAAATACTGTGCAAACTCTTTCAATCCTCCTTCAGAATAGAAAAGATCCGTTTTCGCCTTTCCGTTATCATCCAGTTCGCGTAAGTCCCGCAAAGTAATTTTGATTCCTTTGTTCAGGAATGCCAATTCACGCATACGCGCTGCAAGAGTATCATAATTATATTCCGTAAATTCAAAGATAGATCCATCCGGTTTGAATGTCACTTCCGTACCGTGTTTATCGGAATTTCCAACCTCTCGTACATCGTATAAAGGCTTACCGATATTGTATTCCTGTTCAAAGATCTTTCCGTCACGATGTACGACAGCGTGTAAGTGAGTAGATAATGCGTTCACACAAGAAACCCCAACTCCGTGTAATCCACCGGAAACTTTATACGTGTCTTTGTCGAATTTTCCACCTGCGTGAAGTACCGTCATTACGATCTCCAAAGCAGATTTTCCTTCTTTCTTATTAATTCCGGTTGGAATACCGCGTCCGTTATCAATTACTGTAATCGAGTTATCCTCGTTAATTGCAACATCAATTGTGTCACAATGACCCGCCAAAGCCTCATCAATGGAGTTATCAACGACCTCATAAACCAGGTGATGCAAACCTTTTACCCCTACATCACCAATATACATGGCAGGACGTTTACGAACAGCCTCTAAGCCTTCTAATACCTGAATATTATCCGCAGAATAATCCTGATTCTTTTTTTCTTCGCTCATAAAATAAATTGCTTAAAAAATGCATTTTTCAATGCAGAACAAATATACGGAATTTAAGCCGTTTTTACTAGTGGAAGAGCGTGTGAAAGCCAGTACTTATCAACAAAATATTGACATTTTAACAGAAAAAAGCCCCGGTCAAACCGGGGCTTTTTGCTTATTCCAGAACTTTGATCCGGATCATGATATCTTGCTTGCTTTTGATGTAGCACTCCAGTGCAAATTCATCATCATCCACAGCAACTATTCTTTCAGTATTGAATTGGAACAAGTCGTATCCCTGTGCATCCCGCGTATCCAAAATAGATAGTTTGCGGACAGCTCCGGTTTCCTTATTGATTTGATAAGCAGTTAAGAAACCTCCTCTTCCGTCCTGGTGCCTTTCAGGAACTTTGTTCTCCGCCAATTCGATGTTCTTCACATTGTCAAGGAACATGAAGTAATAATTGTTTTTTGAATCAACCAGACGGTATCCTAATCCACCGCGATAGTAAGGCATGCTTGTTCTACCACTGATTTGTCGTTTTGGGAGTTTTCTCATATAAACCAACTCACCATTTTTGTTGATTTTACCTGCCAACATTTCCTCATAGTAATGGGTATACGTCGTTTGACCGGTTTTTGTATCCGTATAGGACACTACATAGTATTTTTCACTTGCAAATAAGATACTTCCGTCATCTTCAATGAATAATTCTCTCAGACGCATATTGGTAAGACCAAGGTCTTTTCCTTTGTCTTCTTTCTTATCCATTTTGTCCTGACTTCTCTGGGACATGTACTGCTTAATTAATTCAGTAGGTATTTCAAATGATTTGAAGTCTGCCTGTTTACCGTCTTTGTTCAGGGAGCAATAGAAGATCCCGTCAACCTGAATTCCTCTTTTGTTACCATAAAACCCGGCAATTAGTAATGCATTATCTCTTCCCTCGAAGAAGTTTACCTGAGTAACATATTTTCCATTAACATCCACATCAGATGCATTTACATCAACACCTGATTCGGAAATCGAAACCAATTGATAATCGAAATTCGGGTTGTCATCACGATCATAACGTCTTGTTTCTCCCTCTTTCATAACTTCCGTCAAAATGAAAACATCACCGTTGGAACCAACTGTATAATCGATGTTATTCATGCGCGCTTCCGTGTATGGCATTTCCACGTCCTTACCCCAAAGTTCCTTTAAGTCAGTGCTAAATACGTGCAAACCGATCACATCTTTGTTGATCTTATCATTACGGGATTCAGGTTTCTTACGAAAATAAATCAACAATTTAGAATTATCAAAGGAAGTGGCTAATTTGAATTTGTTTCCGTCTCCACCTGTTACTTTTCCTTCCACAGCGATTACACGCTCACCTTCGTTTTCAAATTTTCCGGATGAAAGATTAATTGATCTTACGTACAATTGTTCTGTTTTATTGGCTTTGTCCCAAACAGAAAAAAGTAAATAAACGAAATCATTTGTTTCTATATCATCTTCGTAAACAGTTCCTTTCGGAAAGTCTTCATAAACTTCAATCGATTCCTGGGTGAATTTGCTGCCGCCAAATTTTTGAAGGGTTACTTTCCCTCTGCTCATTTTAAAGGAAACAACACTTCCGTCTTTTGAGGCATAACTTTTTATCGGAGCATCAACAACCGGGTAAGGCTCACCAACCTGGTATTCGAACTCCTTGGAAGTCGTAATTTTTTCATCTTGTGCTAATACTGTGCTTACAAAGGTGGTTCCTATGAATGCCAAGGTAGCAAGGTTTTTAATTTTCATTTGTATTTGTTTGTTATTTGTTTACAATCCACGAAGTAATCTCTTCAGATAAGGGCTTGGTTCCCGGAGCAATTACTTTCACCAATTTTCCGTTTTCATCGATCAGGTATTTTTGAAAATTCCATTTCACGGAATTGTCTGAGTATCCATTTTGTTTTTTCTCAGTAAGGAACTGGTATATTGGGTGCATTCCTTTTCCTTTGACCTCAATTTTGCTCATCATCGGGAAGCTTACACCATAGTTCTTTTTGCAAAATTCTTTGATTTCTTCATTTGAACCAGGTTCCTGTGACATAAAGTCATTGGATGGAAAGCCAATGATCACAAAATTCTGGTCCTTATATGTTTCATATAGTTTCTCCAGTTCCTCGTATTGTGGTGTTAATCCACATTTTGAAGCTGTGTTGACGATCATCACCTTTTTTCCTTTCAGAGAAGCAAGATCGAATTCATTTCCATCGATATCAGTTACTTTGAAATTGGAATCATAGATCGATTGAGAAGAAGCTATTACGCTCACAAGTATGAATAAAGAAAATAAGATTGCTTTCATAATCAAAAAATATTGTTTTTTAAGCTGCCAAAAGGCAACTTTTTTCTAAAATTAACGAATAAGGGAACATGAAGTACCAACTTTTCATTTTTTCAATCTTTGTTTCATTCATTATCAATGCGCAGGTAACAGGGGTTTGGAAAGGAGTATTAATTCGGGATGGGCAGAAGCTCGACCAGGCTTCCATTATTTATTTTGATTTCGGAAAGGAATCTGTTACGCGTGAAGAGCTTCCCGGAAAGGATGGTTATGTCGTTCGTACGCTGAAAACGGATGTTAAAAACGGATTGATCAAGGGGAAACAATCAACGGTTGTGAAGAAAAAAGATATCTACGGAAATCGTTGGTGTGCACTGGACTTTGAGATGAGCTATATAGATTCAACGGGTTATTTGCAAGGAAAGTTTTTCAGCCTGGAATGTAAGGGGGTAAGCGGGAAGTTAGTGTGTTTTAAAGTTTCCGAAACTGTTTCAAAAGAGAAGACTCCGGTTGAATTGCAATCCTGGAGACCAATTTTCATTGAGGATATCAGAAATGGAAGGAAATCCAGGGAGATCCGGGATTTGGAACGCAAGAACTTTCACTTTGAGCCCATTTATTTTGATTACGACAAGGCAGAGATCCGGCCGGAATACGAAGCGTTTTTAAAACGAATCGTGTATGTGATTAATAGCCACTCGGATTTACGTGTACGTGTAACCGGAAATACGGATGCAGATGGTTCGGACGAATACAATATCGGACTTTCAGAACGCAGGGCACAGGCAATTATTGACTTCTTCGTAAAAGCAGGACTGAAAAGGGACCGCATCGTGATTGACTTCAAAGGGGAGAAAAATCCGGTCAGTGACAATAAATCTGCAGAAGGGAAGCAGTTGAACAGGAGGGTAGATTTTGAGTTTATTTAAAAATCGAACCTGTTTTAAGATATGAAAAACATCCGAAACTTCCTAATTCGGATTGAACTTAATCGTTTCTTAACCGTTAGAAACTGTTATAAGCCCATTATCAGGGCGTTTTAGCAATTAACCAAACTCATCAATACCCACTTAAAGTCTTTTAAAACTGATCGATCAGCCCGGTTGGAGAATTAGTTGCCTTTTCTATCAACTTATTGATGCGGGGCTGAATAAACCAAATCCCGACAGGAAAGATCCAGATCAGGAAAAAATCTCCTACAAACGTAGAGAAACGCGCGTTGGTTTGCAATTCAGCACTTCGAACAACCTTTGCAGAAAAATAGATGGTGTGAAGGATGCAGAAAATACTGAAGAGGTGCAGGAGCAAAATAAAAATCCCTAAAACCGCAATTGTAAAGAAGTTATTTACATCTTCATATAGAACTGTTTTGATCACGAAAATAATGTAAAACGGAAGCAGGAAAAAATAGAGTATCGGTACGGCAAAAAGCAGTTTGGCTCTTCTGATTGGTATTCGTACATGGCCCGGAATGAGTTTACTCAATTTCGTGAATATATTCCATGACCATGCAAACTGAACAAATACGCCAAGAATAAAAAAGACCGGCAAAAGGTAGAACATCCAAAGGAAATTCTCAGGATTGTCACCATACATTTCTAATCGGGTAATAGCAAAAGCGGCTATAATTGCTAAAATGATCATTGTAACAAATGGGACAGCGATTACAGGAATAAACAATTGCCAGTGCTTTGCACGAAGAAAGATTGAATTCATGATATGAAGTTTACCCAACGAATATAATTAAAAAACCCTGACTCCAAAAGGACGTCAGGGTTTTGTATTTAAGAAGTTATTTCTTACTTAATGAAAGACATAGAAGCGTCTTCAGCATACTTCAAGAACTCACGATCTTTAGCAGCTTTTGCTTTCCATGCAGCATCTTTACCGATAGCATTCTTCAAGTTGCTAACTACATCAGTCAATTTGTTTTGACGAGCAGCAGCGATTGCTTTCAGGTAATATCCCTGACCGGAATCCTTGTCAGTTGAATTATCGATTGTGCTGATTGCACCTGCAGCATCACCGTTCAACAATTGAGCTAATGCTTTGTTGAAAGAAGCAGTTCCACCGAAAGAACTTACTGCATCTGCATATTTACCATTTTGGATCGCTAAGATTCCTTTGTTGTAATTTACTTCATCACCGGCTCCGTTAGCTTGTCCGAACAAATCAGCAGCTTTTTTACGATCTCCGCTTACTCCTGCAACAGCACCTAAGTTGTTTTTAGAGATAGCATTGTCTTTCAAACCGTTTGCTTTTTCGAATTGAGACTTCGCTTCAGCAACTTTACCTTGGTTGTACAATACAACACCAACGTTGTTTGCTGCACGGTAATCAGAAGGATCTTTTTTCTCAGCCTCACGGTACAAACGTAATTTCTCGTTTAGATCTTCAGTCAAAGTAGCTGTGAACAACAACTCTTCCAAAGTCAATTTTTGTGGATCTGAAGTAGAAACAGCTTTCAATTCCTCATCAGAATATCCAGTTAAATCGTAAACAACGCTTACTTCAGCACGACGTAATAACGGGAAAACGTTTTTGTCTAACTCTGTAAATGATTTACCTAAGTTTCTCATTTCAGTCTCACGTTGATTCGGATCAGCATACATTTGAAGTACACGTAAGATCAAATCTTTGTCTTCTTGCTTGATTTTTGTGTTTTTAGCTAACTGAACTTTGAATCCGTCAAAATCCTCACCACGTCCGGCCAAGTTGTAAATCTCACCTGAAGCCTTGTCGTTTTTAGCTTTTTTAGCCACCTCAATAGTTCCGGCTTTACCTGAATTTGCACGGTCTGTAGACAAGTTGTCGTTAAACGCTACTTCTCCTTCAGGAGATGCAAAACCTGTAATGTTGATTGACTTGATGTTGATTTTCGGATTGGATTGAGCAGCTGTCAACCAGGTTCCTAAATTCACGATATCTGAATCCTTGTATTCAGTTTTACGAACATCGTATTTTCCTTTCAAGTAATTGAACTGAGCCATAGATGTTTTCTCGTTTACACGCTTGAACTCATCTTTAGCATAAATACACTTGAAGTTTTTATTTACTAAGTAAGGAGTAATAATAGTACCTTTTGCGATTTCTTTATCCTCAAACTGTCCTGCTTTTTCTTTACCTCCTTTGTATACTTTACCAGTTACGATTAACTCAGTGTATTCGAACTCAGGTTTGTATGCAATAACATCTGTGTAAGTCATTGTTCCACCTGGTTTGTACTGAATTACAGTACCATTCGCCGTTGCTTTTTCTCCTTGAACCGTTACCGTTTTCAATGATGTTCCAGCCAATTTCGGAGTGATTTCAGCGTATGCTTTTTTCTTAATCCCTTTCTCCGGGAATTTAACGTCAATTTTTACGCGTACACTGTCAGCGTGCATCTCAAGAGGGCTAGGAGTTACTGTGTACTCTAGATCCTTTAGAAGATCACAACTTGATACAAGCGAACCAGTTACAGCGATAAAAGCTAATCCTTTGATACTTTGCTTTCTCATATTCAATTGTTAGTTACTACCTTAATAAAATTCCTTGCAATAATAAACATTATTTTTTAACCTGTAAAGATTAATCAGTATTTATTCATTGACAAGTGGTGGATAATAAACGACGAATGGAAAATCCGGGTTTTCAAATTTGTTTTTTAGTTCTTCGAAACTGGTGTCGAGTGAATGAAAAAAAAATGAACCGGTCAGCTCGTGCATTGGAGTGATTACAAACTGTCTTTCAGTAATATAAGGATGTGGAATTGTCAATTCCGGCAATTGGATTTTTTGATCCTTAAATAGTAAGATATCCAGGTCAATTATCCGGGATTCATAACCTTCTTTCAAAGTCTTTTTCCGCCCCATTTTTTTTTCCACAAATTGAGTGGCTTTTAAACAATTTGAGGCGCTTTCTGTTATAATACACTCAAAAACAGTGTTTAAGAACAAGTCTTTGGAATCAAATCCCCAGGCCTGGGTTTCGTAAATGGAAGACGTGCGGATAATACCTATTCCCAGGGCTTTAAGCTCTCCTGCGGCCTGTTTTATATTCTCCAGCCGATTCCCTAAATTTGTTCCAACACCAATATAAATGAGTTCGTTATACTTGTTTTTTTCCGGACTTACCATTCAACCCAATATTTATCCTTTTGATGGAGTAAAGATAACTTACATCATTAAAGGTGGAATGACTTTTTTTTTGAGCGTATATTTGTTTCAAAGTTATATCTATGTCAATGTCTACAGTTAAAGTTTCCTTTTGGCGCATTTTTTGGCCTTCATTACTGGCTTCCATGGTCTTATCCGTTTTCGGGTGGATTTTTTGGTTAATTGTTTTCGGATCGATGTTGGGTGAAGAACCTAAAGCAAAAGATTCGACCGTTTTACATATGACCCTTAGCGGGGCGATTGGTGAACGTAGTTCTTCTTCATTAAATCCTTCCAGTTTTACAATGGATAAAACAAACGGTTTAGCGGATATTTTGACCGGTTTGAAAAAAGCGAAAGAGGATAAACACGTGAAAGGAATCTACCTGGAATTGGAGAATGTTCAATGTGGTTATGCAACTGCAATGGAGATCCGTGATGCATTGAAAGATTTCAAAAAATCAGGGAAATTCCTGGTGGCTTACCTGAATGGTGAAGTCATTACCCAGAAACAATATTATATCAGTTCGGTTTCTGATGAAATATATGGTTTTTCTAATTCTGCAATGGAATTCATTGGTTTGGGAGGAGAGTTGATGTTCTTTAAGAATACTTTTGATAAGTTGGGAATTGAAATGCAGGTAGTTCGCGGTTCAAACAATGATTTTAAAAGTGCTGTTGAACCTTATTTCAGAACGGATATGAGTGATTCCAGTCGGGTACAGACACAACGTTACATGGCTTCTATCTGGAGTGACGTGCGTTCACAGATCGCTGCAGACCGTAAAATAACTGCTGCTCAATTGAATGATATTGCTGAAAATGCAAAAATTCAACGTGTGGATGATGCGATACGATTCAAATTGATCGATGCTGCAAAATACCGGGATGAAGTAGAAGCCATTATTCTTAAAAAATCCAAGTTGAAGGATTTGAAGAATATCATGACTTTTGAAGAATATGCTGCAAAAGGATTTAAGAACAAGCAATTGGCTTTCGGGGACGAAACAGCAACTCCGAACGTTGCTGTGATTGTTGCAGAAGGTGCGATCACTGTTGACGGAGACGAAATGACTTCTGATAAAGTGTGTAAATATTTCAGAGAAGTCCGGAACAACGATAAGATCAAAGTGGTTGTTTTCAGAGTGAACAGCCCCGGAGGAAGTGCACTGGCTTCCGAAGAGATCTGGAGAGAAGTTTCTCTGACTACTAAGAAGAAAAAAGTGATTGTTTCAATGGGAGACGTTGCGGCTTCAGGTGGTTATTATATTTCAACACCGGCTTCTACAATTTTTGCTGAACCAACAACAATCACCGGTTCGATCGGTGTTTTCGGTGTAATTCCTTACACAGGTGCGTTTATGGAAAATAAACTGGGATTGACATTTGACCGTGTTCAAACCAATAAACATAGTGTGTTGTCTACAAACAGGAAGCTGACTCCGGAAGAATTGACCCTGATTCAAACAGAAGTAGACCAGATCTATACGCAGTTTAAAAAACGTGTGGCTGATGGAAGGGGATTGACTGCTGAACAAGTGCAAACAATTGCGCGTGGTAGAGTGTGGACAGGTTCAGACGCTTTGAAAATCGGATTGGTGGATAAATTGGGTGGAGTGAACGACGCATTGGCTTTTGCAATTAAGGAAGCCAAAATTAAAGATGCACGTGTTCAATATTATCCTAAAGTGAAAGAAGACCCGATTGAAGATTTGTTGGAACAATTGTCCGATGAAGATCAGGAATCGGTGAAGATCAAGCAAAATGCAGTTCCGAAAGTTATTGACGATCTGACAAAGCGATTGATGAAACTGGAATCGTATACCGGAATTCAAATGCGCATGCCGTTCGAGATTGACCTTCATTAATTGAAAATTGAGAATGTATTCCCGATAAGCTATTGGGATGAAAAGGTGGCTGAGTGAAATCGAAGCCACCTTTTTTTCTTTTCAATTTTCAATTTTACATTCTCAATTCAATTGTGTTAATTTTGTACCATGATCGAACACAATATCTCATTAAAGCCTTACAATACTTTTGGAATTGATGTCAAAGCCAAGTCGTTCGGGCGTTTCAGCTCGGTGGATGAATTGAAAGATCTGTTGCAAAAAAGAGATCGGGAAACACCGTTGCTTATTCTTGGAGGCGGAAGTAATATTTTGTTGACGAAAGATCTGCCGTTTTTTGTTTTGAAGAATGAGATTTCAGGAATTGAACTTGTGAATGAAACAGAAACACATGTGGACTTGAAAGTAGGTTCCGGTGTGGAATGGCATGCATTTGTACGTTATACGGTAGAAAAGGGTTGGGGTGGAATTGAAAACATGAGTTTGATCCCGGGAAGTGTCGGTGCGAGCCCGATGCAGAATATCGGAGCATACGGTGCTGAGATCAAGGACACGTTTGTTTCATTGGAGGCCCTTCATATTGATTCGCTGGAAGTTCATCCATTCAACAAAGAACAATGTCAATTCGGTTACCGGGAAAGTGTGTTCAAAAGAGCGTTGAAAGACCAATATGTAATCGTATCTGTTTCTTATCGCTTAGCAAAAAATCCGATTATCAATACAACCTACGGTGCCATTCAATCTGAAATTGAAGTGATGGGTGTGGATGAGATTACAGTAGATACAGTGAGTCAGGCAGTAATGAATATCCGAAGAAGCAAATTGCCGGACCCGAAAGTATTGGGAAATGCAGGTAGTTTTTTCAAGAATCCCGTTGTTTCGGAGGAAGTTTTCAGGAAGATTTTGATCAATTACCCGGATGTACCTCATTATCCGCAGGAGTCGGGTGAGGAGAAATTGGCAGCAGGCTGGTTGATTGAAAAAGCGGGTTGGAAGGGCAAACGCGTAGGAAATTGTGGTGTTCATGAAAAGCAGGCCTTGGTTTTGGTGAACTATGGTGGTGCTACAGGCAGTGAAATTTACGCGTTGTCAACTTCAATCATTGAAGATATTCAGGCTAAATTCGGGGTCACACTGGAGCGTGAAGTCAATATCCTGTAAAATCGGTTCAAAGAATCTCGGATGAATTACGGATTTTGCCATTTATTTGGTAAGATTTGATGTTTAAACATCTAAAAATCGATTTAGTAGTTAAAATGATCAAAATGCATTTCCGACCGAATATTTATGTATGCATAATGAGTAGAATTGGGTTTAGGATGAATTGCGGGTTTTTGATGATTTTTTGCAATTACCAGTAAACAGGCGGTTTGTTTCGTTGAGTGGACTTGTTAGAAATTCCACAAATTTGATTCTTATATAAATCCTTCATAGCTTTTAGATAGTTAATAATGAAAGCCATTATTAAGATCATCTCAAAACACACTGCTATGAAAACTACCATTACCATTTTAGCTGCTCTTTGGATTAGCTTAGTAGGTTTCTCTCAAACTAACACCGTTGCTCTCATAGAGAAATTCGCAGACTGCGCGCCGGTTACTCAGCGACTGATCCAAGCGAATTTCTCGACTGAACAACGTCTCGAATTAGAAAATGACGGGCGCAAATTGGCTAAACTCAACTATGTGATGGCACAATCTTACCGCTTCGCAGACAACCAAATGGTTCTTCGTTCTCAAAGACAATTATTTGATGCGAAAGCGTACGAATCGTACCGTAAAAAAGATCGACGTGTAACGGTTTTTGATTCAATTACCGGATTGTATGTTGAATTGTACTCCTGGAATGAAATGGACGTGCAGCTTTCCCAAATAGATGTTCAATACGATATTGCCTACTCCAAATAGTGACAAAACAGTAGGGGCTGAAAATTTTCAGCCCCTACTGTTTTTATAATTTAAAAATTACCAGGTGTCCTGTGTTCCATCCTCCTCGTTTGCTTCATCCAGCAATTTTTTCCAATCATAGCTGGTATCTTCCGTGTCTTTCAGAATGGCAGAATAATCGCCTTTACTGATTACAATTTCCTCGATATCATATCCCAGGTACAATTCAATTTCTTCGAGAGTTTGCTCTTCCTCCTTACTGCAGAAAGAAAGTGCCTGGCCTTTGTTTTCTCCACGTCCGGTTCGCCCGATCCGGTGAACATATTGTTCGGCTTGTTCCGGTAGATCATAATTGATTACGTAGTCAACTCCCTGAATGTCAATTCCACGTGCAGAAACATCTGTTGTGATCAATACCTTGTTTTCCCCTGACCGGAATCGTTCCAAAACCTTGAACCGTTCTTTTTGTTCCACATCTCCATGAAGTGCTTCGCTGTGAATACCCACACGTGTCATGGCTGCAACAACGCGTTCACAACGTACTTTCGTACGAACAAAAACCACGTATTTGAAGTCTGCGTATTCTTTGATGATATTCTCCAAAAAGAAGCGCTTATCATCCATTTCTACTTTGATATATCCGTGTTCAATGTTTTTTGAAACCGGGTCTTTCGGTGAAATCTGGATCCGGATAGCGTCCCGGACCAGGTCGTAAGCCAATGCTTTGATCTTCTTATCGATCGTTGCTGAGAAGAATAACGTTTGCCGGTTCCGTTGCGGAGAAAGTTTGTGAATTGCTTTCATATCGTGTGCAAATCCCAGGTCAAGCATGCGGTCTGCCTCATCCAATACGAGAAATTGGATCGAATCCAGGGAAAGATGGCCTTGCGAGCGTAAATCAAATACACGTCCCGGAGTAGCAACGATCACATCCGTTCCGCGCTTCAATTCCCGGATTTGTTCATCTTGTTCCAATCCGCCCAGGATAGCTGTGACTTTCACACCTGAACCTTTACCGATACTTTCAAATGCTTGTTTTATTTGCTCCGCAAGCTCTCTTGTCGGAGCCATGACAATGCATCTCGGACTTTTTGATCTTGCTTTCGAACTACTCAATTTGTGAATAATCGGGATAGCAAAAGCTGCCGTTTTTCCTGTTCCTGTTTGTGCAATACCAAAAACATCTTCTCCATTTAAAATGGGAGTAATTGCTTTAAATTGAATGTCGGTAGGCCGCTTAAAACCTAAAACTTCTAATTGCGCTTTAATTTCTTTGGAAATAGGGTAATCCGAAAATAACATGGAACAGTTTTTTACAAAGTTAACTCAATTATCTCAGTTGATCCCGAAACCGTATATTTGCTTTATGTATATTCCAAAGGAGTTCGAGTTAAAAGATCAGGATTTGGTTCTTAAATTCCTGGAACAGCACCCGTTTGGGGCTTTGACTGTGAATGGTCCGGATGGATTTCCCGCCGTGGTCCATATTCCTTTTACGTGCGAATTCACCGTTTCAGGCAACTGTTTGGAATTCCATGTAGCAAAAGAGAACACAATTGTTTCAGCTATTTCAGAGGTAAATCGGGGAAAACTGATCGTTTTGGGTGCGCACGGTTATATTTCATCTTCCGTTTACACACATATCAATGTTCCGACTTATAATTACGAAGCGGTCCATGTTTCAGGGAAAATTGAACAATTGACGGATCCTGAAATGAAGCATCATTTGACCAGGTTGGTCGATTCTTTTGAAGCCGGTCGGGAGAATAAAGTACAAACTAGTAGCAAACTTTCAGTTGCTACAGTTAAAATGAACCAATGGCCGGCGGATCTGATTGAAGCTTACATGAAAGAAATTGTCGGGTACCGGATCGAAATTCAACAATTGGAAGCAGCTTTCAAATTATCTCAAAATAGGAATGAAGTCGATTTTAACCGGATATTAGCGGATTTAAATGAACGAACTTCCAATGATCAACAACTTGCACAAGCAATGAAACAAACAAAATGTCCTGTAAAATGAAAAATACCTTACTGATTTGTTCACTGTTTATTTTCCTGTTTTCCTGTACTACCAGACAGAAGGAGAACGATACCTTTCAGGTCAAGGGATTCCAATATGCGAGATTGGTTTCCATTGAGCAAAAGTCGGGATACAAAGAGCTGATTGTTAAAAATCCGAAGACATTGAAAGTAGAAAGCCGTTATATCCTGTTTCCGCGCAATTCCAAAATGAAACGTCCGGCTAATGCCAAAATCATCGAAGTTCCGGTTCAGAATATGGCTGCTCTTTCCACTTCTTTTGTAGGAATGTTGAATGCGATTAAAAGTATTCAGGTCATTAAAGCGACAACTGAAGAGCAATATATTTCGAACAGGCAATTGCTGAAAGGGATTAAAGCAGGAAAAGTTCTTACAGCAGGTTACGAAACGGGTTTAACTCCCGAAGCAGTTTTAAAAGCGAAAATTCCATTGATTATTTTCAGTGGTTTCGGTCAAGCTTTTCCGAATGAGGACAAATTTGCGCAATTGGGAGTTGTTTGCATGGCAAATTATGACTGGGAGGAAAAGCATCCATTGGGAAAAGCAGAATGGATCAAAGTTTTCGGAGCTTTGGTTTGCAAAGACAAAGAAGCGGACGATTACTTCAATCAGGTTGTTAAATCCTATCTGGCACTGAAAAAACGAATTGAATCGGCTTCGGAAACGGAAAGGATCCAAAAAAGGGTTATGTGTGGAAGTATGGCTGGAGATATTTGGTATGCACCGGCAGGAAAATCCTTTATGGCAGGGATTATGAAGGATGCCGGTATGGATTACTTCTACAAGGATACGGAAGGTACGGCCAGCGTTTCATTAAGCTTCGAGCAGGTTTTCAAGGATGATCAATCGTGTGATGTTTGGATCAATGCAGAGGCACCAACATTGAATGATCTATTCGAATTGAATTCAAAATTCAAACATTTTCATACGGTGAAAGAAGGAAAAGTCTATAGTTATATGCACGATCCGAACTATTACTGGGAATACAGCCAGGTGAATCCGCATTGGTTGCTGGAAGATTTCATCCGGATCAATCAGGGCAATACCCAATCCAAATTACATTTTTACAAACAGTTGAAATAGGCTATGTGGAAGAAACACTTGCTGTCATTTGTTGTGTTTATCGTAATCACATTGATCACGATCGGTTTTCCGCATGGAAATGATGCCTGGTTTTCATTCCTGGATCCAGCTGACAATCAGGGGTGGCAGTTGTTTGTGATTTACCGTGTTCCGGAAGTCTTTATAGCCATTATTGCCGGTTTTGCCTTGTCAATTGCCGGGTTACTTTTGCAAACTACTTTGAATAATCCGCTCGCCGGTCCATCTATTTTAGGACTCACGGCAGGTTCTCATTTAATGGTTGCTTTGACTATTATGGGAAGTTCGATGATAGGACTGGAAATATTGGATCTTGGAATAACGATTTCCGCCACTATTGGTGCTTTGGCTTTCGGATTGCTCATCCTGGTAATCGCTGCCCGGATCCGTTCGATGGTTTCTTTGCTGTTAGTTGGAATGATGCTGGGAACCTTTGTTTATTCGATTACAAATATTATCCTGATGAAAGCGGATCCGAACAGCGTGAAAGCCTTTACAGTTTGGGGAATGGGTTCTTTACAGCAGGTAAGTATTGACCAAATTCCTTTGATCGGCTTGCTTTTCCTGCTTGGGATCGGACTTGCCTTTTTATTGACAAAACCTTTGAATGCGCTGATCCTTGGAGAGAAACCTGCTGCTATTTTGGGAGTAAAAGTGAAACAGACCCGCTGGAAGATCATTTTTGTGGTTTCTCTATTGGCAGGATTGGTCACTGCATTTTGCGGACCGATCGGATTTGTCGGGTTAATTGTTCCGAATTTGGTACGGATGTTCTATAAAACAGGTCGGCACGGACATTTACTTTTGGCGTCAGGACTCATTGGTGCCAGTGTGATGGTTTTATGCGTGTTACTGATTCGCATTTTTGAACCGATTATGGTCCTGCCGATCAATAGTTTGACAGCTTTGCTTGGCGCACCAATCGTTCTGTTTCTCTTACTTAAAAATATTCGAAATGCTTAAGTTCGAAAATTGCAGAATAGGGCATGACCGGATCCTGTATGAAATTCCGGAATTGGAATTACAGCGGGGAGAATTTGTGGCACTGATCGGAGCGAATGGTTCGGGGAAATCGACCTTAATGGATTCGCTGATCCAGGGGAGATTTCCAAATGGAAAAGTCAGTGTTGAAGACCGTAATTGGAATGATTTGAAGCTAATGGAGCGAGCGCATCACATCACATTGGTCGATAACCATTTTTTAGGTTTTGATTATCTGAAAGTGAGTGAGTACTTGGAATTAGGTCGACATTCCTACACAAATTTCACCGGGCGTTTGTCTGATGAAGACCGGTCTATTGTCCAAAAATACATTCGAACACTTCATTTGGATTCCCTGTTGGGGCAATCTACTTCGACCTTAAGTGACGGGGAACGTCAACGGGTGGGAATTGCCAAAGCATTGATCCAGGAAACGCCCATTATTCTATTGGATGAACCGACCGCATTTTTGGATTACCCGACTAAAAGAGAAGTGATGTCCTTATTGGGAAAGATCGCCAAAGAAAGCAATCGTTTGGTCATTATTGCATCACACGATATTGATTTTTGCCTGGAGTATTGTTCACGCATTCTGATCATTGAAAAAGAAACGCATGTTTTAAAATCGTATCAGCAGATTGAACACGATGAATTGGTGAAAAGAGCTTTTGGCATATCCTGACTATCATCGTCTAAAACTGTATCTTTATACTCGTTCTGCTTTTGCCGAATAACCAATTAAACTAAAATTTATGAAGCACTTATTACTACTTACACTCGTTTTCACAAGCACTTTCTTATTGGCACAAACCCAAAGTGCAAGCAATCAAATGCGCTGGGACAAATTGAACATGTATCTGAAAACATTTAAAAATGAAGCCGGTGTGAGTAAGGAAGTGGTCGATGGGTATCCTGTTTACAAGATTTCCGGAGTTTGGTATATTTCGCTCTATGGAAAGCGGCTTCCAAATTGTAATTGGAACCTGATCCAGGAAAACAACATTCTATTGGGAAGTTCTGTGGGGAAAATTACCACCATGAAAGTTCCTTTGGAAAGATTAAACACGATCGATTTTTCACAGTTCTATTCCTACATAGAGATTCCGGGGAAGGTAATTCCTCAGCTTGATAAGGCAGTAAAAGATACCAGGGCAGACAGTGTTCAGCGTGGGATCAATTTGCCGGGAGCTTTTACCGGAAAGGAAGTTTTGATCGGTGTGACTGATTGGGGCTTTGATTACGGTCATCCGATGTTTTACGATACTTTGCTGACGCAATCGCGTGTTTATGCGGCTTGGGACCAGTACAAACAGGTTGGAAACCTTCCAACAGGTCAAAATTATGGTGTTGAGTATGATACTCCTTCTGAATTGGCTGCAGCTGAAACCGATACGGCAAATATTTATAGCCATCATACACACGGATCTCACGTTGCAGGTATTGCCGGTGGAAGCGGTGCCGGATCTGTTTACCGTGGATTTGGCTTTGAGTCTCAATACTTGTTTACCACATTTTATCTTGATCAGGCTTCGGCAATTGACGCCTGTGTTTGGATGAAAGATAAAGCCGAAGCAGCCGGAAAACGGTTGGTCGTAAATATGAGTTGGGGTGTTTATTACAATCAAATGGGAAGTTTGGATGGATTTTCATTGCTTTCTGAAGCTCTGGATGAATTGAGTGGAACGAACAACGTCGTTTTTGTTGCTGCTGCAGGAAACAATAATGGAACGAATTTCCACATCAAAAAGACCTTCAACAATAACTTTTTTAACTCGCAGGTTGGTTTTTATGCGTATGCTGCCAATCCATATATGTGGGGAGAATGTATTACAGCTTGGGGGCAACAGGGACATAATTTTTCCAACAAGATCTCGGTTTACAATAATCTCGGAACTTTACTGGTTACAAGCCCTTATTATTCCACATCTACGACCGGGTATTTAGACTCGATCTTAGTTGCCGGAAATGACACCATTGTCTTTAATATTTCTTCAGAAACGGCAAATCCACTGAATGGAAAACCCGGAATGCAGATCCGGATTCGTTCTCTGAATGCCAATAATAGAATTGTATTGACAGGTTCGGCAGTTGATGGAACGGTTCACTATTGGAACCTTCCGGAATTAACCAATGGCGCAGGGAATTTCGGTCAGACATTTACAACCTACGGATCAAACGGAATCACTGGAGATTCGTTTTATGCCATTGGAGAACCAGGTTGCACGAATAGCGTGATAACTGTCGCGGCTTATGCATCAAGTTATGTAAGCGGCTCAGGGAATACAATCGGTGGAGCACCTGCATCATTTACCAGTATCGGGCCTTTGCATAATGAGACGATGAAACCGGATATTGCGGCTCCGGGTGTGAATGTTATTTCGTCCATTTCATCTTATACGGATGCGACGTATACGGCGGTTGCTTCGATAACTTTCAATAATAAGACTTACGATTTTGCAAAATTCTCAGGAACTTCCATGGCTACACCATGTGTTGCCGGAATCGTTTCCCTGATCCTGGATGCTAATCCGACCCTTTCCAGTCAACAGGTAAAAGACATTATTAAAACTACGGCACGACTGGACAATTATACCGGAAATATTGTTGCTCCTGGTGATCCGAAATGGGGAATGGGAAAGGTGAATGCGTATGCTGCAGTTCAGCTGGCTTTAAACACGGCTTCATTAGATGAAAATACAAAGCTGGTTCCTTTTGTGCTTTATCCCAATCCGACCGCGGAGGTTTTACATGTTTTGAATGTAAATGATCTTCCGGTATCTGTTATGTCTGTCATTTCATTGGATGGAAAAGTTATTGAACCAAGGGTAGACGAAAGCACGATCGATGTTTCAGGACTCAGAAATGGACTTTATTTCTTGAAAATTCAATCGGATACGGAAACATATACGCTGACCTTCGTTAAGGACTAGTTTGTCTGGATAGTTATCCCGCCCAATTTTCCCGGTCCAGATTTCGTAATTGGATCGCTTCGGATAAATGAACGGTTTCAATGTTTTTAGACTCATTCAGATCTGCAATTGTCCGTGCAACTTTTAGAATACGGTCGTAAGCTCTGGCCGAAAGACCCAGGCGATCCATTGCATGTTTCAATAATTGCTTGCCTTCCTGGGAGATTTCGCAAAACTCAATCAGTTCTTTGCGCTGCATTTGCGCATTGCAATGTGTTTGTGAGCCTTGATAGCGATGAAGCTGAATAATCCTGGCCCGGATTACGCGTTCTCGTATTTCCGAACTGGTTTCCGTTGGAGCATTGAAGGCCAGATCATCAAATGAAACAGGTGTTACTTCCACATGCAGATCGATGCGATCCAATAACGGGCCGGAAATCCTGTTTAAATACCGTTGTACTGTTCCCGGGGCACAAACACATTCCTTTTCCGGGTGATTGTAGTAACCGCATGGGCAAGGATTCATTGCCGCTACCAACATAAACCCTGCAGGATAATCCACAGAAAAACGTGCCCGCGAAACAGTTACCGTTCGATCTTCCAAAGGCTGTCGCATCACTTCCAGGACTTGTCGCTTGTATTCAGGAAGTTCATCCAGGAACAAAACGCCATTGTGGGCAAGGGAAATTTCTCCCGGTTGCGGATAGGAGCCACCACCAACCAGGGCCACATCGGAAATCGTATGATGCGGTTTTCTGAAAGGCCTTTGGGTGATTAGACCATTGTTTTTCCCGATTTTTCCGGCAACTGAGTGAATTTTGGTTGTTTCCAGGGATTCATCGATGCTCATTGGAGGAAGGATCGTCGGCAGTCTTTTGGCGAGCATGGATTTTCCTGCTCCGGGAGGTCCGATCAGGATCACATTGTGTCCGCCGGCAGCTGCAATTTCGAAAGCCCGTTTGATGGCGCTTTGACCTTTTACATCTCTGAAATCGACTTCATTCTCATGGAGCTGACGCTGAAATTCTTCTTCGATATTGAATTTTACAGCAGTAAATGGCCGTGTGTCGTTCAGGAAATCGATTACTTCCTGCATGTTTTCCATTCCATAAACATCAATTCCTTCAACAATTGCAGCTTCGGATTCATTTTGTTTGGGAAGCAGAATTCCTTTGAATCCGTCTTTTTTAGCTTGCATAACGATCGGGAGGACGCCCTTCACAACCTGGAGTGTTCCGTCGAGAGATAATTCACCCAGGAGCATGTAATCTTCCAGTTTGTAAGCGGAAATTTGCTCGGAAGCTGCCAGTATTCCAATTCCGATTGCCAAATCGAATGTAGATCCTTCTTTCCGGATATCAGCAGGTGCCATATTGACGGTAATCTCTTTCCCGGGATAATTCAGGTTGTTATTCTTCAAGGCTGCCTTAATCCGCTGATGACTCTCCTGGACCGCTTTATCCGGTAATCCGACCAACATGAAATTCACTCCGTTTGCAATATTTACTTCAATAGTAATTGTTGTTGCATCAATCCCAAATACAGCACTTCCAAATGTTTTTACCAGCATATCTTCTCGTTTTCTTATTTAAGCTAAGAAGAAAGTTCATTTGAAACAAATTTTTTGATTGAAAAATAATCAAAAAAAGATTTTATTGTAATCAATTTTACAATGTTAACCCAACTCCAAATTGGATTCCCCAGGAACTATATCTTCTGCGAATGACATCGCCTGAAACTCCCGGAGTAATCATCGAACGGAAGTATGGATTGACAAAGACAAACCACCGATCAATATTCCTTCTCGCTTCCAGTTCAATGAGATAGGAAACGTTGAATGAGACGGGTTTGTACCTATTTGTGTTATTGAATGAAACGTTGGGATATCTTCCCGTTCCCTGAGTAATTCCAACATTGAAAACCACTCCCAGTCGTGGAATCAGCTCATAATTCCCCAACTCGAATCGGTAGCCAAAACGAATTGGGATCGAAATCCAGGAATAGCGATTGCGAAATGACTCGGATACCCAGCTAGAATCCATGTATTGAACCGTATGATAAATGGTCGTGTCATGAGGTATCTGAATCCAGTTTCCGGTAGAATCCTGTACCCAAATCGAATCCTGGATCAATTCGGAATAGGTGGAATCTTTCAACTCACCTCTTTTGATCTCCATTTTGAATTTTTCCCCGGTTTGGATGTAATTCGCACCCAATCCGAACGTAAATTGTTTATAGGACATGTTTGCATTTACACCAAATGACGGGGCAAGAATAGTTTGTTGATTCTCTTTTATTTTAGCCAGGTACTCTGAATTTTTCGGAGTGTCGTGCACGCTGTTTCCTCCCAATCCGGCAAAAAGCTGGATTTCTTTCTTCCAATTTTTCATTGGAGATTTTGATGTGGGTTCATCGGGTTCAGTATGACTTGAATCAGCCAACTGGCTGTTATCACTCGTATTCTGTGCAAGAGTGGAATCTTTTTCCGGAACAGATTTTTCTGATAATTCTTTCTGATCCGGTTTTGTATTTTCCACTGTTTTGTTCACGATGTTCGGAATGGAAACTGGAATCGTTTTGTCTTCCGGCTTTTCTTCCTTTCCGGAGTTTGTAAGCTTAGTATCTTTCGATTTGGATCCTTTGGAAGGAACTTTCTTTTTCCCAACACTGCTTTTCGTAACTGATTTTGTACTTTTTGTTTGTTTACCTGAATAGATTTCAGCGGGTGTTTTTTGATTGGTTTTTAATTTGGCAGTTAGTGAATGGGTATGCTGTTTTGTGTTTTTCGGTGTGCTCGTTTGTTTTACCTGTGCGAGCGAATCAACTGATTTTCTATTGCTTTGACTCGATTCGTTTGGTTGGTAAGCATGCTGATTTGGTGATTTTGCTTCTTCTTTGTATTCATTTTTTGCGATCAGTTTACTCGGAGAATCTACTTTCGGTTTATCAGAATAGTTGAAATAACCAAGACTTAGTGCGCCAATCAAAGTAAAAGGTATCAGGAACCACAGTAAGAAATACTTTCTTCTCTTGGGCTCGCTGTCCAAACGTTTGTTCAAATCATCCAGGAAAGCTTCCGGGATGTCGAATTGACGGTCATTTAATGACTCGAACAATTTGTCGATATGTTCTTTATCATCTTTCATGACTTGATTTCTTGGGTTTGATAAATACTAAGTACGGTTTTTAAACGTTTTCGCGCTTCTTTAATGTGCCATTTGACTGTTTCATAGGAAATCTGGAGTTCATCCATGATTTCTTTAGAGGTGTACCCGTCAATGGCGTAAAGATTGAAAACAAGTTTTGTTGCTGGCGGCAACTGATCGAGCAAAAGTTGTAATTCTTCTGCTTGAAATGTAGCATCGATTTCTGGGTCGTTCTGTAATAAATCGTTCTTATAATCATCGTTGTACGAAAAAAGTTCTTTGTAGCGCTTGTTCTTTCGAAAATCATCAATGATCTCTCTTTTTACAATTTGTTTGGCCCAGGAAAAATAAGCTGTCCCCAATTGAAATTGATCGATCTTTGCTACAATTTTCATAAATGCATTATTTACGATTTCCATTTGCTTTTCCTGATCGTTTGAGTACCGAACAGCGTTTCCCATTAACACTTGAAAAGTGTACCGATATAAATCCAGTATGACCTTTCGATCACCCTTTTTTATAGCATGAATGGAATTGTGATTTAGTTCAAACAAAGGTTTGCAGTATAGTTTCTATCAAAAATGGAATATGCAAAGGATGAGCAATTTGCCCATCCTTCAATTACAAACGAGATTTAATTAAGGAAGGTTGTCAAGGAGTGCTTCCAATTGTGTAAGAGAATACGCATTCAAAGAGCTTACCACCTGTAAATGATTGCTTGTCACGGTTGCCGGAACTACAGCCGCATGAATTTCATTGTTGTCCAAATTGATGATAATAAAATGTACAGCCATTCCTACAGGAAGTTTGTAATAATTTCCTGTTGTGAAGATTCCAGACTCCAGATTGTACACACTTGCCATGGAACTTGAACCGTCAACTGAAACGAACACACGCGTATTTGTCGTTGTAAATCCGGAAGGGATTTGGAGACTCAGTTTAGAAAGCGGTCCAGGGGTGTCCATAAAGTAATCCAGGTTTACCCATCCTGTAGAATCCGGAAATGCGGAGTAAATTCCTTGACTCGGGTTTACAAATCCAGAATCGGCTTGTGTCCATTCCAATTGTTCTCCTTCAATCTGACCGTAAAATAAGTCCATCATATTAGTTGTTCCATTTGGAGCTGGGGCGTCAAGTTGGTAGTACATTCCGGGAACTAAGTTCAATTTTTGCCCGTTTTGCTTTGCTACGATACTGAATTGTCCGCCTGAAATTAATGGACTTACGCCATTCCAGGTTTTACCAACCGTTTGTTTATTCATTAAGATCATGTCTTTTTTACTGAAAATCTCAACCAATTCGATTTGAACACTTCCGGTAACAGGAGTACCGTTAGCTGTTACAAATGAATTTGCATTGAAATGAATCACCGTTCCTTTGTTACCGGTAATGGTTTGAGCTTGTGTGGCATTGATCGTAAATGTCTGCGTCCCGTTGCTTAAATTGTTATTAAAGAAAGCAGCAGCATAGTTTGTCGGATCCGGAGTTGGTTGTGTTTTATCCTTTTTACAGGAAGTTGCAAAGATCAGGATGGCTCCTGCCATAAGTACTGATGAAAAATTGAATAGTTTCATATTGTTTCGATTTAATTATTTTGAACAGGAACGGAATGAGCTTAAGTTGAGGGGGGGGGAAGTCGATTAAATTTTTTTTCAACCGCTCAAACGGTTTATTTGTAACGAAGTCCCATTTCAGGAATTGTTGTTGAGGTTAATCTTGTAACTTCGTCCCACTAAAACTCAAATAAAGGAATGAAACGTTTACTCATTCTTGCTTGTATATTACTCTGCTCCATGGAATTGTTTGCTCAATCTCAATGGATCCGTTTTTCGTTCGTTTCGAAGGATTTTCCCTGTGAAGACGTTCCAAAGGAATTGACAATCTCAACAGTCATATCGGGAAAGGACTCTACGGTTTTTAAGCAACAATTTTCGGAATGTTCCAGATTGATTGAACTGCCGAAATTTTCCGGTGTTTATTCTTTTACGGTTAGAACACAGTTATACCAACCTATTTTATTGAGTTTTGAGATCAAGGAAAATTCGGCAGATACGATCCAATTAGGGGAGTTGACTTTGAAAGAACCGGTTTCGGAGCTGGATGAGGTAACGATCACCGGAATTCAACGGAAATTTATTGAGATTGATGCGGATAAGACCACGCTGACAGTAAAGGATAATCCGGTTTTATCGATCAGCAGTATTTATGATGCGATTTTGAAAGTTCCGGGAATTATGCCATATCCCGGCGGCGGTTTTGCTGTGGGCGGGCAAATGGCATCGGTTTATTTTGAAGGAGTTCCAAGCAGTTTGTCGACGGACGATCTGATGAGTTTACTGAAAAGTTTACCGGCCAGTTCTGTAGAAACTATTGAGATTATTTCGAATCCCGGAGCTTCTTTTGATGCAAATGTCAGCGGAGCGGTCATTAATATTAACAGTATCGGGAAACCTACCAAATGGTTGTCGGGAACTGTAACGCTGAACTATGGCTTGAATCAAAACCAGAAGATTTCTCCGTCCATTGTATTAAGCAGCCGTCAATCTAAATGGAGCTGGCAATTGCAGGCCGGGTATTCCAATAATGAACGCTCCAGCAGAGATACATCGGCCCGTGTTTTTAATTCATTCAGTCCGGAGATCGGTTTGAATTCGGACCGAAAAGAACAAACTCGCAGCAGCTATTATTATTTTAAACCTTCGGTGACACTGAATTTTTCCAGGCGTTCAAGTTTGATCCTGAACTACAATGGTTCTTTCGGTGATACAAAGTTCAAGGGAAATTCGGAGACGGAAAGTCCAGGAATGATTCCTGCTATTGCGCTTCAAACAGATTATACCTCCCGCAACTATGGAATGGGAAATGAAGGAATGCTCAAATTCAGACAGGAATTCGATACCTTGAAAAGGGTGCTGAACGTGACCGCTTTTTACTCCAATTATCAGAACAAATCTAAAAGAAGTAACATCCAACGGATTTCCACAACAGATGATTTCAGCATTTTGGATTATTATATGAATATCAATCGCTTTTATCTGAGAGCGGATGTTGAAATTCCTTTTGAAAAAATGAAGTTTTATGTGAATGCCGGAGTGAAATACAGTTTGATGCATGTCGACAATATCGGTTCCTATAATTTAAACAATGATTCCTCGGAAATCTTCGATAATCGCACGTATTCTTCAGAGATTGATTTTGATTATACGGAAGATAACCTGGCTGGGTATCTTGATCTGAAAAAGAAATTGGGCAAGAAAGTTACGATCGGGGCAGGTTTGCGGGCTGAAAACTTCAATTTGAGACGTGCTTCCAATGTAACGAGTACGGCACGAAATAATTACTTTAATTTTTTTCCGTCGTTTAATGCCATTTACCGGATGAATTCATTGGTAAATGTAATCGGGACCTATTCACGGAAAATTGGAATTCCGGGTTTCTCTCAGTACGATCCGAATAATTCAGGGTATTATGATCCCTTTACTTCTTCCAGCGGAAATACAGCCTTGAAACCGAATTTTTATGACAATGCACAATTCAAGATCACTTTTTTCGATTATGCCCAGCTTTCCGTCAATTTTACCCATTCCCAATTTTTAAACCTGAGCGAAGTAGTTGTACAGCCAAATTCGCTACAGAGTGTTCAAACTTTCCGGACGTATAAGAATGTGAATTCGATCAATTATTTTATGGCACTTCCAATTCCATTTGTCTTGTTTACAAAAGGTCTGAAATTTATGGACGAACCGGTGGAAGTAGATAAGATGTCATTTTTGTATGTCTACAGTTCCTTTACAAAAACAACGATCCCGGATTATAATTATGTAAACCGGAACAAGGGAATATGGACATTAGGAGTTTATTCTCAGTTCATTTTACCATGGAAAATCCGAATGAATGTGGAGTATTACATAGCAGGAAAAGGAAATTACCAGATTTATGAATTTGTGAGAAATCGTTCCGCATTGGATGTGTCTTTCAGCAGAGAGTTTTACGAGAAAAAGTTAAAAACTTCGATTTCGTTTGAGGACATTTTCAATACCGACCAAAGTAATACGCGGGTTTCATTCCCGAATATTCACATGAATAGCTATTCCAAACAGGATACGCGGATTATTTGGTTTAAGGTCGCTTATTCTTTCGGTAGGGTGGAGAAAAATGATTC
>CAMLLB010000047.1 GCA_946480815.1 uncultured Flavobacteriales bacterium | reverse complement strand
TTGAACAAGGCCCGCCAATGACAGCACCGGTGGAAGTACGTCTTTCCGGAGACAACCTGGATACTTTACGTAAATTGAGTCAGGAAGTGGAAACCATGCTGAAGGAAACTCCGGGGACCATGTATGTAAACAACCCGGTCAGTAACCTGAAATCCGATTTCAAACTGGTTATTTCCAAGGAAAAAGCGCGTGCTTTGGGAGTGAATACCGTGGATATTGACAGAACTGTTCGTTTGGCCATAGCAGGTTTTGATCTGGGAACATTTTCGGATGAAAATAATGATGAGTTTTCCATGCTTTTGACTACGCATAAAGGGGAACGCGCTACCTTGGATGTCTTCAACCAATTGTACATCAACAATCAGCAGGGACAGGCCATTTTGCTTTCCCAAATTGCAAGTTTGAAATTGGAAAGTTCTCCCTTGTTCATTAATCACCTGAACAAAGTCCGAACAGTTACTGTAAGTGCTTTTGCTCAAAAAGGAATCTTGCCGGACAACCTGATCAACGAGGTTATTGCAAAAATGGACCAAAAGAAACTGCCGCAAGGGTATTCTTATGTGATGGGTGGTGAGTTTGAATCGCGGAACGAATCATTCGGAGGATTTAATACCATCATCACGATTACCGTTTTCTTATTCGTTGCGGTATTGATCTTATTGTTCAAAACGTTCAAGAGTACATTGATTGTGTTGTCGGTTATCCCACTTGGAATTGTGGGGGCTGTTATTGCGCTTTGGATGACCGGAAATTCCCTTTCGTTTGTTGCGGTAATCGGATTGATTGCTTTGGCGGGAATTGAGGTGAAGAACTCCATTTTGCTCGTCGATTTCACGAATCATTTACGGGAAGAAGGCCGGAGCCTGGATGAAGCGATCCGCGAGGCGGGAGAAGTACGCTTCCTGCCGATCGTACTGACTTCACTCACCGCAATCGGAGGGTTGATTCCAATCGCGATTTCCACCAATCCGTTGATTTCTCCTTTGGCAATCGTGTTGATCGGTGGATTGATCAGTTCAACCTTGCTTTCGCGTGTTGTAACTCCGATCATCTACAAATTGATCCCACCGAAAGTAGAGGTGAAAAAAGAAGATGCTTAAAAAAAATCCCTGGACTTCGACTACGCTCAGTCACCGGGGTTTTTTCTGTGAAATTATAACTAAAAGGTGGCTGAGCGTAGTCGAAGCCACCTTTTTTATTTGAACTAATTTGATGGATTGCTGTAAAAAGAGATATGAAAACAATCTGTACGATCTTTTTACTGGTTTTTGGCCTGAATGGTTTTTCACAGGACACTTTAGCAAATGTGGTCATTCACACCTGGGCCGGAGGGGTATGCTGTTCAAACGGCACCGACGTAACGATTACACTTTCCGATAAAGTGTTGGCTTTGGATTTCGACTCCCTGGTGTATGTTTCCTCCGGCGGTGATAATGTCTTGCTATATGCAACTGATTTTCATACAGTCAATACACCTGTAAAACGGATCTGCACGCTGACATATGGCTGGTCAAGTATGCGCTACGGAAATAATGAGTACCGGGGCACCACGTCCTATTACGGGCTTCCGGAATCGCGTTTTCGATTTTCTGGCCCTCAGGTACCGAAATTGCTGGTTTATTCAAACAGTCAGGTAATCAAAGAAGGAAAGGTAGGCGAGCAATTTACCATGACCGCTTATCCTTGAATCAGAAGCAGTCAGTTAGGTTATTGACCATCAGGTTTCGGAAATACTGCAAATGACTTATTGTCACCCGTTAAGTGTTCATTAATTTCGTTTCAAATTAAAACACATGAGGGCACGATTAACGCTTGTTTTACTGTTACTGAGTTTCAATGGTTTTAACCAATCGGTAATAGCTCCCGGTTTGAAAGTTGAAAACGATACACTCAAACGTATTAAATCGAATGGGAAAGTCGGGTTGGTCCATACAAACGGCAGAATCATCCTGGAACCGAAATACACGAATGTGTTAATTGACGAATCAGGGATTTTGTTTTTCGAGAACGGATTACATGGTTATCTTCCAAACGGTGCGGGTAAAGCCATTCCTGCAAACTACAAAAAAATTGATCGGGTTTACTCGTTTTTTACCGCGTTTACTGAAAATGGAACAATGGATCTTTACCGGGGAACAGAGCTTATTGCAAGCGATCTGGATCCGTGGCTCAGTGAAATGGATGTATTGCTGGAAACAGGATTGATCATTGTCCGGAAGGATGATAAAACCGGAATTGTAAACGAAAAAGGAGATGTAGTTGTTCCCATCGAATACAGTGTGGTTGAACGGCTTTCCTCTTTTAAGTACGATCTGCCCGGAAAAACTTCCGTAGACTATATTCTCGTCCTGGACCAGACGGATTATTTCTACAGTCCGGAATCGGAGGGATCGCTGCCTTTCGGAGAATCCAAACACTATTTAGCCAAAGCCGATGGAAGCCTGATTACTGATTCCGTTTTTTCGATGTTCTGGCCGGTAAACCCAAAGACAAATACGATCGAATTGAGATATGGAAAGAAAATTGCAACCCTGTTGAGCGATTTCCGGGTTGAATATTCGAGGTACGAATCCGAAGAAGAATTTCTGGAATGGAAGTTCTGCGCTACCGGAAACGAGGAGATTATTTTCAATCGTTTCGGAGTGGCAATCGATTCCTTTGCAGAGGTACAGATTCCCAATAAATTATCCTGGATCCAAAATGATGCTGATCTGGAAAAGACTTATTACAACGAA
The DNA here is from genome assembly GCA_946480815.1 of uncultured Flavobacteriales bacterium. The sequence continues at coordinate 32,854 of CAMLLB010000047.1, read as the reverse complement.
ACTCTCTTTGAGGACTTTGTATATGTGACAAAAATGGACTGGGAAGATTATAGAACGGCTATTTATGATCTGAAAAGTGAGCGACTGGTTTCCAATTGGGAGAAAAGTATCACTTATTGGGGTAAAGGGACTCATCCTTCGGGAACGACCGTATGGATTTTTAAGGATGAAACGGAAAAACTGGCATTCAGCATTTCTGCTACGGGGAAAAGTTCTCCTTTTGAGTACCAGGATATTTACCATGCAGGGACACAATTTTACGCTTTCAGGAAAGAAGGAGAAACAACTTACGGTTTATATGAACTCGTGGGAGATTCTGTTTTTGTGGAGCGGATTCAAATCGAAAAGAGTTTCGGATCTTACAATTATGCCGGAATGAGCACAATGAGCATTCAGGAAACGGATCCGCAGCTCCTTGGAGGATTTACAGATGATTTCGGTAATTATTATACCTATAAATTTCGGAAATTACACGAAGACCCACCCTTCAAAGTCCCGCTTACCCTTTTTAAAAATGCAAATGGAAAATTGGGGTTTATTTCCTGGAATGGAAAAGTGGTTGATCTTCAGGCGGATACTCTTTTTCAAAGCAAATTATTTGGGACTATGATCGAATACCGTGTGGGAGATTTGTGGGGAGCTGCCGACATTGCATGGGGATCAGTTTTTAAGCCGGACCGTCCAGCGAGCGGATCTTTTTACATCATCGATGGTTTAGCTTTGATCTATCGTCTGAGTGAAGATGAAAAACATTACATTGATTCGAAAGGGCGCATTTTTTATTCCGTAAATCCCGAAAGAACGGTTTCGACGAAGGGAAAATTTAAAGGTTCGGAAATGCACTCTGATTTTGAAGATGACAAGCAGACAGTAGTCATTCCGTATAGTTATTCTGAAATCCTTCCGACATGGGATGAGATCCACTTTTTGGCAAAAGGATCAACGAAAAAATGGGGTGTGATTTCCGCTTTTGGCGATACCCTTTTCGATTTCAGGTACGATGAACTGAGATTCGGGGTCAGCAAAGAAAACCCGGTTTCGTTCGAATTTCCATATCGGGATTATGACGAACAATGTTTTACCCGCATAGGAGAATTTCACGGCATCCTGAGCCTGAACCTCAGGAAAGAAATTCCCGCTGCATATGATTGGGTGCAGTATGTTCCGAATGCAGCTTTTATTGTGAAGAAAGGAGAAAAATTCGGAGTGTATGATTACAATCTCAATGAAAAGATCAAACCGGTCTTTGATGAGGTATTTATTGCTTCTTCCAAAGCCGGAGTGTACATTCTTCGCGCTAAAAAAGGGGCGAAATGGTACAATTTGGAATTCTTTGAAGGAAAGGTGCCGGATCAAACGGTCTTTCTGCAGGCACCCGCTTTTGACCTGGTGATCAATGAAACCGGATTTGTGAAAACAGAAACAGGATACGAAGCACGTGATCTGAATAATGTTCTGCTTAAGAAAGAGGCCGTCCTGTCTGATTACCTGGATGAAAATCAATTCAAATTAAGTGATGGAAAGATCTTCCTGCTTGATTTGAAAGGAAAACCGCTTTACCGGGAAGGATTGACGAATATTGTGATCCTGGAAGACGGAAGAGTGATCAGTGTTGAAAATGGGATACGTTATGTGTACACTCCGCTTAAGAAAAATAAAACAATCTTTACGGAATAATCTCTTCATTCTTTGATCCGGTTTCCTGCAAAAGGCAATAAAATTACGAGTGCTCCGATGGCTTTCAGAATTCCCAATTCCCATTGAAGCAAGGGGGTAAACCTAAATGGGTTGGAACTGCTTTCGCAAATGGAGTATTCAAAAAGAATACTCCCGGGATGATAAATAAGCCGATCAAGCCTGTGCTGATCCAAAATGTAATTTTAATTCCTTTTATGGTCAATTTTCAGAAAAAATGGTTTTAAAATAATGTGTTGAAACTTGAAAAAATTGATTGGAATGTCCATTAAAAATCAGACGCAAATAACTTCAAAATTCCGATCATTTCCGTTTTGCGGTAAAGTTCCCATTTGGCTGTACAAAAGTCACGGCTTTTGATTTTCCGTTTTCAACCGTAAATTTCACGCTGTAGCCTTTAATAATGGTCAGGTCAAAAGTATCATTACCAACGGAAGCGGTTTCATAATCCGGTTGTCCGGGAACCAATACCATCAAAGTTGTTCCTTTCAGGTAAATTTTAACCGTCATGCCTTCCAGGTCGTATTCCCCAACATATTTATTCAGATCCTCCTCAGATAGGTTTACCTTGATTGATTGTCTTGCGAAAACGGTTGGTTTTCCGGGTTCATCCATTTCGATGGAAGCACTTTCGATCTTTCCGTTATTGGCAGTACCAAAATTGATGAAGAAATAACGTTTAGCTGTTTCTTTCGAATCAACAGATTTAAATTGGAATACATCGTAGTGATAATGCTCCAACCACATGTTTTCTCCCGCAATGAAAGTAAACAGCGTATCGTTCTTCAAAGTGACCTTAAACTCAGAGTAAGCCGGATTTCCATATAACCCCGCATAATCTCCAAGCGGATGGGAAGGATGGGTGTTCTTTACCTGTGTCGTGTCTGCAGTTGTTTCGTTTTTCTTTTCGAGCTCCATCATTGCATCCATTTCTTTCTTTGCATCTGCATTCCATGGAATCGGTTCCAAAGCGAATAATCTATCGGAAATAATGTTGCGCACAATGTCGGTTGCCGCAGAACCGTTTTGGTTGGTCAATACCACGATCCCGATTGAATCGGAGGGGTAGAAGGCTACATTTGCTGAGAACCCGTCAATGTTTCCGCCATGCTCCACCAAATAATGTCCGCGGTATGATTCCAGGAACCAGCCCAAACCGTAGTTGCTGAATTGAATATCCGAATGAGCACGTGGTCGCCCGCCTGAAACAATCATTTGTGAACTGGAAGCATCTCTTACATACGAAGCGGGAATGATTTCCGTTCCGTTGAATTTTCCACCCATGATCCAGGTTGAAACCCAGTTGGCCATGTCAGTTGCACAGGAATTGATGCTTCCGGCAGGTCCCATTCCATTGATGTTGTAATACGGAACTTTTGTGATGGCAAATTGATCATCGAGTGTATACGGCAGGGAAGCATCCGCATCTTTTTCAGTGGCGAAGATATCTGTGTTACTGTGCTTCATGTTCAGGGGTTTGAAAAACCGTTCGCGGATATTGTCTTCCCAACTTTTTTCCGTGATTTTTTCGGCGATCATTCCCTGGGCAAGGAACATGAAGTTATTGTATTGCCATTTTTGACGCAGTTTCGCGTTCGGTTCCATGTATTTCACCCGTTGGATCAAACTGTCGCGGTTGCGCGTATTGAACAGGTACCAGGAAAAATCAAAACGGGAAAGCCCGGTACGGTGACACATCATGTCGCGGATCGTAATCCCGGTATTCATGTAATCGTATTTGAAACTCAATTGCGGAAGGTGCGTTGTTGCCAGATCATCCAGTTTCAATTTTCCTTCTTTTTCCAATTGCCCCAAAATAGCAGCAGTAAACGCTTTACTGGAAGAACCGATTGCAAACAAGGTATTGGGTGTTACCGGTTTTTTGTTTTCAACATCCCGATATCCGAATCCTTTGGTATAAAGCACTTTGTCTTTGTATACCACAGCCACGGAGTATCCGGCCACTTTTTGGTCTGCAAGGACTTTTTCAAGTTCTTTTTCGATCCCGGTCAGGCGTTTGGTATAATCCGGAGTTTTTGTTTTGGTTTGAGAAGCAGCAGTGAGAACACAAGTAGTCGTGAGTAAAAGGGTAAGGATTTGTTTCATTGGATTTGAATTTATTCTAAAGGTAAATGTAAGAAACTTGAAGGAATTACGAATTAAGTTTCAAACATCACTAAGACCGAAAGAGGGGCAAAAAGTTACAGGTGAAATTACTTTGTTCTTCTTCTTTTTAGGATCGAAAACAGAATATTTAACACAAAAATTACTTGTGCACCAATAAGCAGGTAAACTATAAACGGAGCCGAGCTTGCGGTATGTCACCAGGTAAGTAATTGAAATGAGATGAGGTTTGAACATAACTTTTGAAAACAATCAAGTTAAGCTCATTTGGATCAAAATCCTATTATTTCTTCAAAGTAATTCCTTCTACAATCCAGGTGAGCTCATTTATATTAATTCACAGCCAATTTCTCCAAAGCCTCTTCCACCAATCCCAAAAAGTTCACCTGTTTCCCATTATTGGATTCATACATGAAATCAGTGATGCTTTTGCTGGTGTAAGAAGAAAAGTCTCCTACAATAGCCAGACGAACCCGATAATTGGAAAATTTCTGAAGCACTTCTCCCGCCATTCCGTTCTTCAAATCGAAGAAAGCCGGGGTGATATTCTTTTCGTGAACAATGATCCGGTCGAAACCCTGGTAATAGAGGTTTCCAAGCAGGTCGAGGCCATCTTCCGCTTTTTCGATGATGAATTGATCAGAAGTAACTTCTGCAATTTGGATGTTGTTGATGGTGTGTGAGTGAATATGCATGTTTTTGTTTTTTCTCGCAGATGCGATTAGTTTCTATTGGATAAAATTCAAATCCAGATAATAATTGGAATGATCATTCGGGTCAAGGTAAAAACTGGTTTTTTTTTGAATGGCAAAATACATTTCCAGACTTTTTGGTTCCAGGTTCGAAGGCCAGTGAAACTGTTTTTTATGACCGTCAATTTCCACTTCAAATTCAAGAATGGTCTGAAGATGCTTTTCCGTAATTTCAATATCATAAAATTTGTTTTCACTGAAGTGTGAACTATCCCAGTTGTTACTTTTAATCCGAACGGTATCCAGGTCGATTTTGAAAACTGTTCCATAATCCCGGATGCTTGATTTCTCTATTTCAGCAGCAATAGCTTTTTTCTTCGAATAACGAATAGTGAACAGAAGAACGATGCCAAATAAAACGATCAGTCCGATTCCAAGTGTCAGCATGAAATAACTCACATAGTTGTCCAAATGGCTTACTGCTCCGCGGATCAGGATATATCCTAAAAATGCGAGCGCTAAGGTAGTAACAAGTGAAATGACTATAATGCGTTCTTTGGTTTTCATTTGGTTGCGATTTAGTCTATAAAAGTATCTCATTTCGGTACAAATCCACCAAATCTTCAAAAGAAAAGCGATTTGCAGCGCGCGGAGATGTGGAGTATAGCACTACGAGTTCGATGGTCCGGTCTTTATACTGAAACGAACTTTTCAATGGCCTTTTCCCGGTTGGAAAGCGGTGCTTAATTTCTTTTCCTGCCAAAAACAAGTTGAACCACCTGGTAGCACTTTCTTTCCCCGAACTGCTGGTGAAGATGATCTTCCGGATTCCCGGGTTTTCGTCCAGGATCTGGAAGATGTTCATGTATTCCACGATACTTAGGTTCTCATCCAGGGAACTGTTGTTACTGCGTACAATGTGTTGTCCCATGTCGGTAATTGCCAGGCGCAGTTTCCGGAGGATGTCTTTTCGTTCTTCTACTGCCAGATCTCCGTTTGGGATTTGCAATTCCGTTCCGGCAATACGCGCCATGATCCTCCAGAAGAAATTGGCCTTATTTGGGTAAAAGAAATCGAAAGACCAGTTCCTGCGGGTTGGCGGAAAAGTTCCGACGATCAGGACCCTGCTATTTTCGGGAGCGAACCAGTTCCATGGATGAAGTTCTTGCTGCATGATCTAATTTAAATATAATTAACCACGAGGCTCACCAGGAGCACAAGGAATATTAAATGCATTGGTAAATAAGTTCCTTGTGTGCCTCGCGACCTTTGTGGTTCAATGACACACCCCGCAAATCATGTCTTCGTATGTTTCGTGGTCCAACTTATTCAGCGCTGAAATTCACCAGTTTTTGTTCCGTTTCGTCCATCAGCAGAGCGTATTTGGATTGGGAATAATGTTTTTCGTAGAACAAGATGTAGTTTGCCTGCAACACCCGATACGTTTTGGGACCGACTTTTACGTCATTGATTTCAAAGCCTTGTAATTCCCGATTTTTAAGTTTACCCAGATCCTGAGACATGGACTCGAAAGTGGTTTCGAGTGCTACTGTAGAGGTATCAACCAGTTTGGGGTTAAACTGACGTTTCGCGAGTGCATATTCTTTTTCATCGATGAGCCGGAAGAATCCTTCCAGCCAAAGAAGATTCGTGTTTACTTCCCGTAGTTCCTTATTGGAGTACCGCATTTCAGTCACCTGACTCCGTTGATTGATCTTCACAGCGAATACATCGTATTTCTTGCGTTCGGTCTTTTTCATACCACAATACAGGCGAAAGGCAATATCCGATGCGAAAAGTTTAGGGCTTGATTTCGAACTGTCGATTAATGCACTCTGACCAATACTCACCAGGAAGGAGTTTGTTGTTTTCCCGTGCTTCAATTCCAAAGCGGAAGAGGAAGTTACATCCGTGGTTTGATACCTTTTTTGAATGTAATCACTCAATTCGTTGCTGACAGAAACGGGCTTTTTGGTTTCTTCCGTGCAGGAGAAAAAGAGGGAAACGAGTAAGAGAATGGGATAGATGCGCATGGCGATGTGGGCTTTGCTTTCACACAAAAATGGGATATTTTTTCTTAAAAAGGGCATTCTACTTTTTTCATTGCCAAAAAGTAACAAAAAGGCTAGGCGTGGTAAATCGATCGAATTAATAAGGGGTTTTTCAAATGAAGAATTTGTTAATAATTTATTGTTTTTTTTAAAAAATAATGTGTTTCTCACCTGAAGAATTAAAAAATAATTTAAGGATATGTTTTGATAATAAGATAGACAAGAATATTCATGCAGTAGTTGTAGTTGTAAATTTTATATACAAATTTGGTTACTGCTATTAAATTACACTTTTGCGTATGAAAAAAGTACTACTACTCGCAAGCATATTTTGTCTTCAAATTACTTATAATAAGGTGATTGGGCAACAGGATCCGCGAATTGTTACATGGGTTTCTGCTCATCCTTCGGTCTATATTTTCTCCGAGAAAAATTACGGGCAACTCAGTCCCGATTTCAAATCCAGGTTAAAAGATCAGGTGGTTATTTACAAAGAGAAACTAACCTTTGATGACTTGATGGCATATGAGCAGTCTGAAAAAACAGCCGAAGTTTCCCAGCAGACTATTTCCAAAGATGAAGATATTCAAATCATCAAAAACTGGCTTGCATACCATCCGGATGTTAAACTGATCAGACAATCCGAATTTCAGGCAATGACAGAAGACCGCAAGAATTTATACCTCTCACTTGGGGCCATGATTTTAATCGGGGAATATATAACAGTTGATGATATAACGAATTACCAGCATTAATAGATTCAAACACTACAACTTATGACAACAGGTAAAGCACTTGTAATACTTTTTCACATTCTTGTTTTTGTGGGATTTACTTACGGACAATCCAATACGCCATGCACAAGCGGCTCAGTATCAGCTCCATCTCTTTCAGTCGGAGCAAGTTGCTCCTTTACTTCGGGAACGACCACCGGAGCCACTGAACAGACCAATGCGGCTAATGGGAATACTCCTTCATGTGGTACTATGGGGTTGGATGTTTGGTATCAGTTTACTGCCCCTGCTTCCGGTTCTGTTTATATTCAAACCCAGGCAGGCTCTATTAGTGACGGTGTAATGTCCCTCTATTCAGGAAGCTGTGGAAGCTGGACTGAAATAACCTGTAGTGATGATGATAACGGATTAATGCCCGAGATCACTACTTCAAGTTTAACTCCCGGTGCAACCTATCTGATTCGTTTTTGGGAGTACGGAGGAACGACAGGAGGAACGTTCGATATCTGTGTTACTGAATTGGCACCACCGGCAGGAAATACTACGTGTACTGTTCAAACACCGATTTGTTCCGGGTCACCGATTAGTTTTACTGCAAATACCGGGGGAAGCCCGGCAAGTTCGGTTAATCCCGGGAATAGTTACGGATGTTTGAGTACTTCTCCAAACCCAAGCTGGTATTACCTGGAAATTTCTTCAGGAGGAACTTTGATCGTTGATATTACAGCCGGTTCGGATGTGGATTTTGCTATTTGGGGACCTTTTGCCAACGTTTCTGCCGGAACAGCCGCTTGCAACAGTTATACTGCTCCGCTTGATTGTTCGTATTCTACCTCAGCGGTAGAGCAGGTGAATTTGGCCGGTGTTCTTCCGGGACAGGTATATGTACTTTTAGTGACCAATTATGCAAATACTGTTCAAACGATTACTTTGGACAACGCCGGGGGAACGGCTACTACCAATTGTGCCATTGTGATGCCTGTCGGATTTAGCGCATGGGATGTTGTTAGCTCAGGAGAAGAAGTTCGTTTGAGCTGGACAACCGAGTCCGAAACCAATAATGATTATTTTGCGGTACAGCACTCCATGGACGGATTGATTTGGGAAACACTTGGTTTGCTGGAAGGTGCAGGAACAACTTCCGATCCTCATAGTTACAGTTATACAGATCTTTCACCCGATAAGGGAATTAATTACTATCGCCTGAAGCAAGTAGATAAAAATGGTCAATCTTCTTTCAGTTCCGTTCGATCTGTAAAGGTCTCTATGGCAAATGAGCACTTCATTTCTCCGAATCCAACAAAAGCTTATGTATACGTTGGTGAAAACAAACATGTAAAAATCACTTCAGTTGAACTTGTTGATAATATCGGCAGGGTGCAGGAGGTACCTTTTAGTTCGGTTGAAGGCGGTGTCAACGTGGATTGTCGTTCGGTAAGTCATGGAACCTACTTTTTGAGAATCACGGACGAATCGGGAGAATCAAGTTCTTCGATACTTGTTGTAGAATAAATGTATAGGAGTGAATGCCTGACCGGATTTTCGATCAGGTGTTCAGATCATCCTTACCTTATCCATGAAAGAGTGCTAAACCGATTTATCTGAATTTACTGTATTTATTACTGGTTTCCGGGGTTTTTCCGTCGTAATTTTGCGGTATGAAATACGCTTTATTCGTTTTGCTGATTACATGGGGAATGGTTCCCCCAATCCAGGCTCAAACCGTTCCGGTACGCATAGTTTCCTATAACCTGCTGAACTTCCCCAACGGGAGAAACGATTGTGGTTCCTCGAATGTGAACCTGCCGAATCGGTCGGATTCTTTACGCAAGGTCATGCAGTACCTGAAACCCGATATTCTTGTTGGGTGTGAGATCCAGACAGAAGCAGGTTGTGACAGCGTATTGAATCGCGCACTTAACGTATTCGGAACAACGCATTACCAACGTGCGCAGTGGGTAAATAATTCTTTTGGCGGTGATTTGCAGAACATGTTATTCTACAACGCTGCGAAACTGACTTTGAAAGAACAGCGCACTATTCAGACTTCACCACGAGATATCAGTCACTACATTTTGTATGTGAAAGACAATACTTTGCCTCAGCACCACGATACCTGTTTCATCGAAGTGTTCATGTGCCATCTGAAAGCTGGAAGTGCGAACGCAGATCAGAGCGATCGTGCAGCACAGACGCAGTTGCTTCGCGACGTACTTGACGAAAGGCCACAAGGAAGACATCTATTCGTTTGTGGCGATTTGAATACATATCGCAGTACGGAAGTGTGTTATCAAAACCTGATTAGCGGCGGAACCAACTTTTTGAAAGATCCCTTGAATATGCCGGGAAACTGGACGACCAATTCTTCATTTGCTGCGATCCATACGCAGTCACCGCGTGCAAGCGGCTCCACGGATTGTGGTGTTACCGGTGGTTTGGATGATCGTTTTGATCACATCATCGTGTCACAGAATGTGATGAACGGAGCTGACCTGCTGCAATACAATGCGAATTCCTACAAAGCGATCGGGAACGACGGCAATCATTACAATCAGAGTATTTTAGCCGGATCGAACTCTCAGTACCCGGATTCGGTGGTGCGTGCTTTATACTATGCTTCGGACCACTTGCCGGTAAAACTGGATGTTACGGCTACTATCCCGACGAATTTTGGATTGAACCTGACTTTGACAATGACCGGTGGCGGATGTCAAACCGGTGGAACAACAGTAACCGTTCACCCGAATTTGGGCCAGGCGCCGTATACGTACCAATGGAGTGCAAATGCCGGTTCGCAAACAACAGCGACAGTGAACGACCTTCCGGGAGGAAGTTATTGTGTGACCGTAACCGACAATACCGGATTGACAGATGAGGTTTGTTTCGAAATAGAAACGATCAACCCCATCACTGCCAGTGGTTTCGATGGGATGGATTACGGAACTTGTGATGGACAAACCTTTGTGGTAGCTTCAGGAGGAGAAGCACCGTATTCCTATCAATGGAACGATCCACAAAACCAAACGACTTCAACAGCAACGAATTTGTGTGCAGGAATCTATTCCTGTGTGATCACGGACCAAAACGGTTGTTCATTGACAGTTCAAACAACGGTTTTTTCCAATACAACTTCCGTAACAGAATTGTTTGCAGCAAGTGACTTCGTGCTTTTCCCGAACCCAGCTAAAGAAAGTGTGATGCTTCGCTTTGAAAACGCATTTGAATTGGGAATGATCGAACTGCATGTTTTGACTATCTCAGGAGAGGTGGTGAAAACACAAACAGTTGATTTTTCAAATACAAACGAAGTGATCGTCCCGATATCAGAACTTCAGAATGGGGTTTATTTCGTGGAATTGATCAAAGATGGTGTTGCAACCCGAAAGATGATTATTAAACAGTAGTTTCTTCCACTTTTTCAATCGCAAAAAGTGGAGCAAAATGCTTGTCTCATTCCAAGCCATTCGCTAAAAAGTTTTTTAACCTTGTTTTAAAACAAAAAGACCGGATTGCGCTGCGCTCCATCCAAACGCAACCTAAAGTAGTTTTACAAACACTTTAGGCTTTTAGCGCTTTTTGTTAAAACTACGGCACAAAACTTTTTTAACGCTCATTTCCGAGAATGAGACGGAAATCCTCCTGCGATCAGGAAGATTCATTTTTCAAAGAATAATTGTTTTGTTTAAGAGGATCCGGATAATGGCCCTTCATGCTAAAAATTGTAACAAACAAATGAATGGAGCGAAAAAAAGCATTCCTTGTTTGAGTTCGAACACCTTAGTGGTCGGACGAGTTTCGAATGCTTTCGCGAAATGACATGTAGTTTGTAAATTTTTTAATGCAGGCCTAGACCTTTTTGGCTCTACCTTTTTACGGCAATGGTAAAAAGGTAGATATAAAAAAAGCCGATTACTCGGCTTCTATCATTCGTTTCATATTTCCTAATCCTTCTTCGAAGTCTTTTCCAACGGCATTTTCCATGTTGAAGAAAAGCATGAAGGCATTGAAAGGCCATGGAGTCCTGCTGGTGAATCCCCAAGCAACACGTGTATGCTCATCTCCTTCTGCAGCAACTGTGAAATGGCCGTTTGCTACACTTCTCATTGGTTTTTGGAAACGCAATTCGGTTTCAATGCGCTGATTAGGGATCAATTTTGTGATCTCCTGTTCTCCTTCACCAACCTGTTTGTGCTGACTTTCCCATTTGGAAATAAATCCAACAGTTTTGTCTGTCCCGATGTAAGTTGTTTTCATGTTCGGGTCGGTTAATGCCCATTTACTCCATTGGTTCTGTTTTTGAAGGGAGGTGAGGAAATCGTATGTTTCAGGTAGTGGTTTGTTGACTGTAATGCTGCGCTCTACGGCAAAATCTTTCTTGCTCAAAGCAGCAATAATTAACACTAGGGCAATCAATCCACCGATCGCTCCAAGAATAATCCAAACAATCATCATAAGCTTTAATTTTTGTGTAAATAAACGATTTTTTTTGAAAAGACATAAGACATAAGACATAAGACATAAGACATAAGACACTTTCGTTAAAAACTATTTCTTTCTATCATGTCTCATAGTCTTAGAAGTCAAGACTGTTTTGGTTTCATCCAAATCAAGTCTTGAGTCTTTTGTCTATAGTCTTAATGTCTTGTTGTAATTTCCCAATTTTCCGTTTGGTTTGGATTATTCGTTTGATCGAGAACGAGGCGGAAGTGTGTTTTCCCTTTTTCCCGGTTGGTAAACAGATTAAAGGAAAAGCCTTCCAGTTCAATAAACTCATCCGAAAGTTGGTTTGTCAGTAAATAGTTCCGGATCAAAGTGAATTCTTTCTGAAGTGAAGTATTGCTCTTTAAATAGTCTAGGAAATGTGCTCTTTTCTCCGAGAGAAATTTTTCGTCCTTTCCACGATAAGAAAAGCTTCCTTCCACAACCAGGTTCAAATTGTCACAACCGGACAGATCTGCCGAGAATGCAAACTCTTTGGTGTTGAACTTCTCATGAATGGTTTCGGTATAATTATGCATATCGATTGTTCGCGTGACTTCCGAATTTCCCTTGAAGAGTTGTTTGTTCTTCCATTTAGCCAGTTCACATTTTTCCAGGTAGCTTTCTTCATACACATTGCCATTTTTATAAACGAAAGCTAAATCTATGGATAGCACTAATTCTTCTTCATTTACGGGCGTGTAAGTTCTGAAGTTTTGAGTTGCTTTTACTTTTAGTTTCCCGTTTTTGTAGACCAATTCGTCTAGAATATTGTAAGAAAAAGGAGCGTAGGTCAGAATTTCATGTTTTTGCAGAATTTGATTGTTCTGGCCCATTAGCAGATATAAGATTTCACTATTTGTATTTCCGCTTCCTCCGAGCATCCCTTCGGAATTTCTCCAAACAATGTAATCTGTCAGGCCATCCTTGTTAAAATCTTCTGCGGCAATTTTGCTAAAACTTACACTGTAATGATCACCGCCATTTGCAAATGAAACAGAATAATGCTTGTAATCGATTGTTGCTTTTCGGTCTTCTTTCGCTTCTTCATTTACCAAAAACCTGAGAATATCAAAAGCTTCTTTTTCAGGATCAGGTTTGGAATCGGTTGTTTTTGGTTCTTCTTTTTTCTTTTTTTCAGGAACTTGTTTTTTTTCAGAATTATCACAGGAAAATAGACTGATGATTCCCAGTAGAACTATTCCGCTATGGAAAAGGTTTTTGAGTGGCATTTGATAATACATATTGATTGGATGTTAGTTGATAACAAAGAGTCAAGAGTCATGACTTGAACTTCTAAATGAATTTAGTTTTGACTCATGACTCCCAGGGTCTTAGTGCCTGATAACCGGGTAACACAAACAATACTTCTCCACCGGTTGTGCCAATGCTGAAATGTTCAGGTTATCCGAAGCTTTTGATACGTCGATCGTTTGACCGTCCTTCATCAATAAATTGATGGTTTGTTTGACTTGACTGTATGCATTATTCGACAGCAATTCAGAATAGACGAAGTAACTGATTTCCTCATCGTTCAATTGGTATTGTGTACGCACCAGTTCTTTTTCCATCAGGATACGATCCGGGCTGAAAGGCTCTTTTGCAATTTCGACTTTGTGCAGGTTCCGGTCCACCAGGTTCCGGGAAAGGATCGATAGCACCTTATCCGGATGGTTTTGCCAAACTTTTACTGCTCCCATAACATCGAAATCATCCAATTGGGCAAAAGTTTTCAGGATTTCCGGGTCCGTTTCGAAATCAACTTTTTGAATGTCCCTGCTCATGAAGAACAACAATGCCGGACTTCCAAACAACGTTTCACCGTCACGAATCAGTTTTTTTGCTCTGCGAAGGATATTGATGAGCATGAATTCACCCGAAACAACTGTCTTGTGCAAATAAACCTGCCAATACATGACCCGTCTTGCCACCAAAAACTTTTCAATGCTGTAAATTCCCTTTTCGTCGATCACCAACTGGTCATTGTGTACGTTCAGCATTTCGATGATACGTTCCGTTCCCACAATTCCTTCGGAAACGCCTGTGAAAAAGCTATCCCGTGTCAAATAGTCCAGGCGGTCCATATCCAGTTGACTCGAAACCAATTGATAGAGGAACGTTTTGTGGTATTTATTTGCGAAGATCATTAACGCCCGTTCCAAATCATCGGAATGATCAGGGAAATCGCGTTTCAAAGCCTGTATGAAGTAATACGAAATTTGTTCATGGCTGACATTCTTCACAATATCGAATTCAAGTGCATGACTGAAAGGTCCATGACCGATATCGTGTAACAAGATCGCAACTAAAACCGCACGCTCTTCTTCGTTTGTAATTTTATGGCCCTTCCGGCGGATCACAGCAACAGCCTGTGACATCAAATGCATGGCACCGATCGCATGGTGGAATCGTGTATGTAAAGCTCCCGGGTAAACCAGGTGTGTCATTCCCAATTGCTTGATTCTTCTGAGCCGTTGAAAGAAAGGATGCTCCACCAAATCGAAAATAAATTCGTCGGGAATTGAAATAAAACCATAAACGGGGTCGTTGATGATTTTCTTTTTATTATTTCGATGTGTGTTTGTACGCAATTGAATACCTTTATAAATCAAATATCAAAGCTAATTAATCTTTAGGATATGCAAGCAAAGATTCTGTGGGCAGATGACGAAATGGAGTTTCTAAAACCGCACGTGCTCTTTTTGGAGGCAAAAGGATACCATGTTGAACTCATTAACAATGGTAGCGAAGCGGTGGAAAAATGCCAGGAAAACAATTATGATATTGTCTTTTTGGATGAGAATATGCCTGGTATTTCCGGATTGGAAACATTAGCCCGGATTAAGGAAATTACCCCGATGACTCCGGTAGTGATGATCACCAAGAGTGAAGAAGAATCTATTATGGAAGAAGCAATCGGGAGTAAGATCGCCGATTACCTGATAAAACCGGTAAATCCGAACCAGTTATTGCTGTGCCTGAAGAAAAACCTGGACCACCGGAAATTGGTTTCCCAAAAAACAAATTCAAACTACCAGCAGGAGTTCCGTCAGTTGGGGATGCAGTTGAATGGTCGTTTGGATGCTGAAGAATGGAAAGATGTATTTAAGAAACTGACGTATTGGGATTTGGAATTCAAGGGAATCGAAGATCAGGGGATGCGTGAGATCCTGGATGCACAGCGAAAGGAAGCAAATGATTTGTTTTGCCGTTTTATTGAAAACAATTACGAAGATTGGTTCAATGGTCGGGAAGAAGCTCCGGACATGGTTCATCATTTATTGAAGGAACAAGTATTTCCTTTGTTGAACGAACGTATTTTCTTAATTGTTATTGATAATTTACGTTACGATCAATGGCAAATCTTAAAACCGATCATTTCCAATTATTTCACTATTGAAAAAGAAGAGATTGTTTACTCGATCCTTCCGACGGCAACCCATTATGCACGAAATGCCCTGTTTGCAGGTCTGATGCCTTCAGAAATTGAAAAACGTTTTCCGAACCTTTGGTTGAACGAAGAAGATGAAGGCGGAAAAAACATGCAAGAAGCAGCTTTCCTGGAAGGAAACTTGAAGCGAAATGGTAAGAATATTAAGTGGTCGTACCACAAGATCACCAACCTGGATGCCGGAAAAAAACTGATTGATCAATTCCATACGCTATGGGACAACCAGTTAAATGCGATCGTTTACAATTTTGTTGATATGCTTTCTCATGCACGTACTGAAATGGACATGATCAAGGAATTGGCTGCTGATGAAGCAGCTTACCGTTCCCTGACACTTTCCTGGTTCGAGCATTCTCCATTACAGGAAATGTTCAAGAAAATCGCGGAAAAAGGAGGGAAAGTGGTGATTACTACGGATCATGGAACGGTCCGTGTAACCAATCCGGTGAAAATTGTCGGAGACCGCAGTACAAATACCAACCTGCGTTACAAAACCGGTCGCAATCTGAGCTATAAGGACAAAGAGGTGTTTACAATCAAACACCCGGATAAAGTGGGCTTACCGAAGTCGAGTTTATCTGCAGAATTTGTCTTCACCCGAGAGCAGGATTACTTTGTTTACCCGAATAATTACAATCATTTTGTGAATTATTATAATGACACATTTCAGCACGGAGGAATTTCAATGGAAGAATTATTGATTCCATTTGTAATTTTGCAGTCGAAGTGAAAGAATTGATTGCACATAATTTAGATGATGTTCCCTTTGTAGCGAAAGAAATCCTGGAAATCATCGGAAACCGGAAAGTCGTTGCCTTTTATGCTGAAATGGGATGCGGTAAAACGACCCTTATCTCGGCTATTTTGCGCGCCATGGGTATTGAGTCACCTGAAGGTTCACCGACTTACTCGCTTGTAAATTCGTATGATTCACCCTATTATGGTGAAGTGATGCATTTTGATGTGTACCGGTTGAATTCCATTGAGGAAGCATTGGATGCTGGTATAGAGGAGCTCTTGTATTCAGGTGCAACTTGTTTTGTGGAGTGGGCGGAGATCATTGAATCGTTACTTCCCGATGATGTTGTGAAGGTGAAGATTTCGGTCAATGAACTTGGGGAGCGGTTGATATTGGTTGAGTAAGTTATGTAGCTGATTTCAATGATGTTGTAATATTGCCACATTGGCTTTTGGGAAATTTGCAAAAACGGAAATTCGGGTGTTCCCAAAGATACGAACAGAAATAAGGTTAAAATGTTGATAATTAGACTTTTGTATTTTTTATGTTCAACGTTTTTTTTGTTAGGTCTATACCTGAAATCGGCGTTTTTTTTGTGAAATGTCTTTGTCTGCAAACACTATTCCTATTCCTTTTTTTCGTATCTTCGTTTGGCTAAAAGTGGACATAGACTATGGTAAAGGACCCGGAATTACTCAAACAACTTTTGAAAGAGGGCAATATTCTTCCAATGGAGGAAATGCTCGAAATTGCTAAGAAGAAAGGAAGATTGGTAATTGGGATTCCAAAAGAACAGAGTTTCCAGGAGCGCCGTGTCGCATTAGTTCCGGAAGCAGTTTCCTTATTGGTAGCAAACGGACATGACGTACGTGTTGAAAGAGGCGCCGGTGAATCCAGTAAATTCAGTGACCGCGAATATTCCGAAGCCGGGGCGGAACTTTGTCCATCTAATAAAGAGATTTTTGAGTGCGATATTATTTTGAAAGTCACACCTGCTTCTGAAGAGGAAGTCGACCTGATGAAGGGAAATCAAACACTGATTTCAGCCTTGCAGTTAAGTATCCAACCTAAAAGTATCCTTCAGAAGTTAATAGAAAAGAAAGTAACAGCGATCGCCTGGGATTATATCCGTGATGAACAAGGTGTATTTCCTGTTGTCCGGACTATGGGTGAAATTGCAGGAACAACTTCTGTTCTGATCGCCGGTGAATTATTGTCCTCCTTCAACGAAGGAAAGGGAATCATGTTGGGTGGTATTGCCGGAGTACAGCCAACAGAAGTAGTAGTGCTTGGGGCAGGAACAGTTGGTGAATTTGCAACACGTGCAGCAATAGGTCTGGGAGCTTCTGTGAAAGTATTTGATAACAGCTTGTCCCGCTTGCGTCGTTTGCAGAACGATTTGGGATCGCGCATTTATACCTCTGTTTTACAGCCGAAAGTATTGGCAAAATCCATTATGCGCGCTGATGTCGTTATCGGGGCAATCCGTTCACCTTTGGGTCGTACACCATGCGTTGTTTCCGAGGAAATGGTGGAGAATATGAAAGAAGGTTCTGTGATCGTTGATGTCAGTATTGACCAGGGAGGATGTTTTGAAACTTCCCGTGTGACGAATCACAACAACCCGACTTTCGTAAAACACGGAGTGGTACATTATTGTGTACCGAATATCGCATCACGTGTTCCAAGAACAGCATCTTTTGCTTTATCCAATATCTTTTCCCCGATCCTGATGGATATGGGAGAATCAGGAGGATGCCTGGACCTGATCCGGAATGACCACGGATTCCGTTCGGGGGTATATATCTACAAAGGAATTTTGGTCAGCGAAGTATTGGGCCGCGTTTTCGATCTGAAATACAAGGATATTGATTTGTTGATGATGGGCTTGAAGGGCTAAAGCCCAGAACGAAAATGAGAAACAGAATGAGGAAATGAAATCATCATTCTCGTTCTCCGCACTCATTCTGATAATTATCCGCCGCGTTTATTCCCTTTATACTTTTGCTTCTTGTTCGTCCACTTGTAACGCTTCTTATTGAAGTTCTCTCTTCCGCGCGCACCCGAGTTGAATTTATAGACTAAGCCTACGTTATGCTGCAAATAATTTCCACCCGCTAAGGTACCGCCGGTAAAGGCAAATTTCCCTGAAGTCTGGATCTGGAATCCCAAACCACGGAAGAAAAACAAATTCACTCCCAAACCGACATTTCCTGTCAATGCGCTGACACCCGGCATTGGAGTACGTTGTGTCATTCCAATTCCCAAAGAAACATATGGATCAATCCAGCGTGGAGTAATTAACGGATAAAAGCTGTACTTGCAGTTGAGGTCAAGAGCTAAAAATACTCCTGAACGACCAATCGTATCATTAATTAATTTAGTCGGTCTGTAGGTAACGAATGCACCTGAAAATTCTGCGCTCAATCCGTACTTAAAGTACTTGTCGACCATGATGCGCGTAGGGAAATACTCGTAGTTCCACGATTGTACGACATCAAAAGGCTGACATAACCCGCGTCCGTCATCCTCCACAGCAGTCCAGCTTACACCTATCATCCATGAATATGGTTTGCGATTTCCCAGGACATAGGGCTGAGCATCAACGAAGTTCGTGGCAAGCAAAAAAATAACAAGTAAGACTGAATGGTATAACGTCTTCTGCATAGGAATGGATCGAGTCAATAAATTTGCCCCAAATGTATATAGCATATCTGAGATATCCCGCATTTTTTTTCAAAAATGTTGGTATATTCGTCAAAACTGAAACGTGTGATAAGCAATAAATTAGGCCTGAATTGGCCTGAGACGACCCCTGAATGGAAGAAGAATTTAGTTCGTAAGGTTAATTTCCTGAGTTTGATTGGTTCCTTTAATGTGATTGCCGCACTCATTATCTTCAATATCATTGGTTTTCAGTTTCTAAATGGTCATATGTTCGTTGTTTTAGGCTTGGCAGTGGTCGTTTTTTTATTGAATTATCGTGCTAAATTCATCCCTGCATCATACCTTTTTTTTGCGATCGGAGTTTATTTATTGAGTATTGCAACCATCTATATGCAACTGGAAAGTAATGTGCTGATGTATTTCTTTCCACTCACCCTTTCGATTGTGCAAATTTATGGTCGAAAAGAGGTCTTCGTACACTTGGTAACCTGGTGCATCATTTATTTCATGACGATTAGTTCGCTGATCATCCTGGGACCAAAATATTATCCGATTCACATCACGGACGCAACGATGAACACCTTAAAAGTATTTAACGGAATCTTCGCTTTCTTTTGTGGGCTGATGCAAATTGCGGTCATTACCTGGTTGAACATCCGGCAGGAAGAACAGATACGAAATGCCGTTGAAGAGAAACGTTTACTTTTGGCTGAATTATACCATCGTGTGAAAAATAACCTGAATATTGTGACCAGTTTGCTCAATATCAAAAAGAACAATTCGAATTCACAGGAAGTAATCGACGCGTTGGAGGATTGCCGGGGAAGAGTGTATTCCATGGCCTTGGTGCATCAGCAAATGTATTCCGGAACGAAAGTCGGGAATTTGAACATGATGGATTACCTGGTAGAATTGGTACGGAACGTTGAGCATGCTTTTGGAGGAGATGCAGATGTGATCCTGGAGGTAAATTCCGATGAATTAATCCTGCCAATCTCAAAAGCCGTTCCGATTGGTTTGATCATGAATGAATTGATTACGAATTCGTATAAACACGCAACGATCCCGGACAAAAAACTGGAAGTTAAGATCCATGTTGAACAAAATGGAAATTCATTGCAGATCGAAGTCACTGATAACGGGCCCGGAATGAAACAGGATAAGCAAAACAGCAGTACGCTTGGTTTCGAATTAATCCGGTCTTTATGCGAACAGATTGATGCGAGTTTTATCATCGGTAAGAATGTCGCCGATAGTTCCGGAATGAACATTCAAATCAAGATCATTGATTATTCGGTGAAAACACAGCTGTTTGTTTAACTTTAACTTTATGAACAATATCTTATTTATTGATGGTGGTTCACATGCTGATGTGAAGAAAGCTCTTCGTCAGTGGATTGATACTTATTCATCTGAATTGGAGCCGAACAGTGTTTTCAAAATCTACAAGAATGGAAATGGACAACATGTCATTCAAGCTGATGAAGATCTGGATAATGATTTGTTTTTCTTCCTGGTAAATTACATGCAGTATCCTGTTGGTATATATTATAAGGCAACTGTTAAAGGATATACAAGTGGAACGGAGCGAAATGTTTTGAAAGATAAACAGGTGCTTGTTTTCATTCCCGAAACAGATACGGAGTACGATAATGTTTATATAGTAACGGAAGCCAATGAAAGCTACAAGGTTGAATTCAGCAAAAAGATTATTGCAAGTTCAGAAATCCGGTTGTATGAAAGAGAAATTTTTCGACCTATCGGGAAACCGGAAATACTTAGAATCGAGCGAAAGCATTTGAATGAAGTTTCGGTAAAAGAAGAAACGAGCATTGAAAATCGTTTGAAATGGTTGGTCGGAATTGTTATAGCCCTGAACGTATTCAATTTCCTGATTGTGAAACCTTTTTCAATTGATCAGACAATTTCTTTTGGGAATGTTCCTTTTTTTATTTCATTCGGGATTTCACTCTGGCTTTTTTTTGATTATAAATTGCTACAAACGAATACCCGTTACCTAAAATGCCTATGTTTGGCGGGAGGGACGCTGATTTATATTTTTCTGCTCGCGAAATTTGAGTTGCTTCATTTATCTAAAGTAAGAACAGCAATTACAATCTTCCCACTGATGTTGTTGATTGTACAATGGCCACTTAGATATGTTTTTCTTCAGGCATTAAGCCAGGAACCAGTTGTTGATAATCATCCCAGAAAATTCACAACCGGATTTTATACTATGCTTTTATTGGTGATTCCAGTGGCTATTACCTTGATACTTTCTGGAATGATTTAAGAAAACTCAGGATTCAAACTCCCAGGCACTCCTATAGACTCCAAACTGTTCAATCTCATTCAATAATTCAGAGTAAAACGCATCACTTCCCAAGGTTGCGCTGTCACCAACTAAATAGCAGGATCTTTTGGCACGTGAGATCGCGACATTCGTTCTGCGGTAATCAGTTAAAAATCCAATAATCCCATCCGGATTCGAACGGGTGAAACTCACCACGATATTTTCTTCTTCCTGGCCCTGGATAGAATCAATGGTAGAAACTTTCCATTCCTTGCCCAGTTCTTTTTGTAATAAAGCGATCTGCGCAGAATAGGGAGCAAGAATAACTGTTCGTTTCGGATCAAGAGCTTCGGTTTCCAGTAATTTCCGGATGATAGTCAGTTCTTCGAGGTTCTCAAAACTTCCGGTGGTTTCATTCTGGGTTTCTCCTTCACCGAATCCAGCCATGTCGATAAACTGGATCTGTCCTGAGGGAATTCCAGCAGCGGTTTCTAATCGTCCCTGGTAGAAATACGGATTAATTACCGAAACAATTTCCGGCGACATGCGGTATTGCTCATTCAATAAGATCGGTGTCTGGAATTCACTTACAGTTTCCAGTAAACTCTTATTCAGGCCTAATTGAATGGCTTTCGTGCTAAGAACAACCGGAGGAAGTTGCTGCGGATCACCACATAAGACCAATTTCTTACCAAAACTTGCAACTAACCAGGTAAGAGGAGCCAAAGCTTGCCCGGCTTCATCCATGATAACTATATCGAATAACTGATTTTTGGAGAGTTCGTTGAATAAACCCACCGGTGTTCCTGCAATAACAGAACTGGATTCGATCAGTTGTTCTTCGGAATCATGTGCCAGTTTGCGTAATTCTTTTTGCAATTCGCGTAATTCTTTTCTCGCTGCCCGTTTTTCATCGGCAGCCTCTTTGGTGTAGTTGCGAATGTATCGATTGGCAATCTGTTCGGTCTTTTGGATTTGCTTTTTCAGCGATTGAGCATAGTTTGCACCTTTCCCTGAATCCAAATAAGCATCAATGGTATAAGGCATGATCTCCGCAGCCACTTTTTCCTCGTTTCCAACACGAAGAAGTGAAATTTTGGAAGCAATGATCTTTTTGCAGAGATTATCCACTGCCGTATTGCTTGGAGCTGTAATAAGGACTTTCTTTCCACGCTTCACCAATTCTTCAATTGCAACGGAAAGTGTGTGGGTTTTCCCTGTTCCCGGAGGACCTTGTATGACTGTTGTCAAATCGTTGCTTAGAATGGCACCGACTGCTTCCTGTTGCGAAGGATTGAGTGCCGGGTGTTTGAAAAGAATGGTGTCTTTTTCTGTTTGAAAATTGCTTTCAAATTCCTGCAACAGTTTGTGTTCTTTCAAAAAACGAAGACCGAGCTGCATACACTCTAAAGTCCTGTCATCGGGTGTAAAATCGATGCGCACCGGATTTTCCCTCATATTTCCTTCAATCTCTTCTTTACAGAAAAGGAGCAGGGAATACCCATTCAGTTCTACGATCCGGGCTTTGTATGTTTTGTTTTCAACATGCAATAACACCGTAGCGCCGCGTTTGAAAAAAGCATTATTGATAACAAAAGAGGTTTCCAATTGATAGAAATCCCCGTCAATACCGCTTTGAACATCCGTAATTTCACATGGAAACAAACTCAAGCCCTGTTTGCGCAACTCATTGGGAGAGGCTTTCAAATTCTCCGCCGCAAGATAGTGAGAATAGGAAATCTCTTCTTTTACAGCTTGTTCCAAGTGAGGATGTATTGATTGCATGATTTGAATGAATTTAACTCACGAAGATAAACTCAAAGCCTGAATAGTTGCCCGCAGATCGTGCTGATTTCGCAGATAATTTTGTATTATTCAATAAAAAAAACCTTAATCTGCGCTCATCTGCGTCCTCTGCGGGAGAAATAAACCATTCGAGTTTTATGAGATAACGTTATTTTCATTTTCGAATTTGCGGTAAGAAAGTAGTATGGCAATTACAGCCAATAACACCATCACGCCGAAAGCCATTGCAACCAAATGCCATTCCAGGGTCCCTGCAATCAGTTCCTTCGTTGCCAGTACAATATTCACTACCGGGATCAAAGCCGTTACTTCATTCAATTCCACACCCGGGAAAAATCCAACCATAGCAGGTAAAATGATCAGTAAATTGAGTGGAGAAATAATACTTTGAGCTTCTTTAAAGCTTTTCGCCCGAACCGCGATCGGGATCATAATTCCCGCGAAGAAAATAATCAGCGGACAAAGCAAAGCATAAAGCATAATGATGAATGTCGGTGAAAGAATGTCTTTGATGGCTTGCAATACCACCGGATCTTTGACCATGTCCAATACTTCGATCGCTAAATAGATTCCTAGTAAGTTGAAGGTTGCAGCCAATAGACCGGATACTACAACGACACCCATTTTCCCGAAAAGGATTTTCCAGCGGGGCACAGGAGTTGTTAATAACGTTTCGATCGTAGAACGTTCTTTTTCACCTGTAAATAAATCGATGGCAGGGAACATACATCCCATAAATCCGAATGCAATAAACAGGTAGGGAAGGAATCCTCCGGCCAGTTTTCCGATCATTTCTTTGCTGGATGCTACGTTTGAGTGATTCAGGATGAACGGGGTTATTTTTGCTTCGTCGATTTTCAATTGGGCATAACGCTGTCTTTTCCAGTTCTCCTGTACATACGTTAGGTAAGCATCTGCACGTTCTTTCATTCCCAGGTCTGTTCCGTCGTGAAAAACAGTAACTGAAATGGGTTTCATGGCACTTTTTAATTGTTCGGCATTAGTCGGAATGTAGATTCCTACCTGGATGGAATCCGTTCGGATCGCTTTGATCAGGTCAGTCGTATCTGTGAATGGAATAAATTGCTTCTTTCCAAGACCTTCCGGAACTTTCAGTAAGTCTGCTTCAAGACTTCCGACCTGGTTGCTCACCAAACCGATCTTTACTTTTTTCTCAGCTGCTTTTTTCTGAAAGCTTTCAGAAACCGACATGAAAATACTCATGATCATGGGGAATACCAAAGTAGGAATGACGATCATCATCATTACCGTTCTGCGATCGCGCAAGGTATCGCGCATTTCCTTTTTAAATACTGTAAAGATCATAGGTTTTCCGTTTTTTGGTCGTGAACAATTCGAATAAATTCTGCAGTGAGGTTAGGAGCTTGTTGTTGTGCACGGAACGCTTCCATGGTATCGTTGAACAACACTTTTCCTTTGTGAATGATTGTGATATCATCACACAACAGATCAACTTCTCCCATAATATGGCTTGAAAAGATGACTGTTTTTCCCTGGTTCTTGCAATCACGGATCAACTGAATGATATTTTCCGCAGTGATAACATCTAAGCCGCTTGTCGGTTCATCGAAAATAACGACTTGCGGATCGTGGATCATGGTCCTGCAAATGGAAACCTTTTGTTTCATTCCGGTGCTCAGTTTCCCGATGCGTTTGTTCTGGAAATCGTGCATATCCAGCAAATCGTATAGTTTCTTCTTGCGCATTTCAATGTCGTTCTTTGAAACTCCGTATAACTCACCAAAGTAAGCAATGAGCTCATTGGGAGTAAGACGTGCATACAGTCCGGCGGAACCGGTTAGGAACCCGATGTGTTTGCGTGCTTCCTGCGGATCTTTTACTGCGTCGATGTTATCGATAATGATACTTCCTTTTGTAGGCTTGAAAATCGTAGATAACATGCGGAGTGTGGTGGTTTTTCCGGCACCGTTCGGTCCAAGTAATGCATGAACACGACCCGGCAGACATTCGAAACTAATATCGTCAACAGCGAGGACGGAATGTTGGTTTGTTCCCAATTCTTTCTTCTGCTGCCTGTTTAGAGTAAAGGACTTACTGAGATGCGAAATTTGAATCATAAATGAGAGATATTTGCACTAAATTAATAAGATGTTCGCAGGATAACCAGTAAATACAGGGCGGAAGTGATTTTTAGGGATGAAAGGTTTTATAGAATTACGAATTACGTCCCGATAGTTATCGGGATACGAATTTTCATGTCATGTCGTTCCGATAGCTATCGGAATTCCGCTTGTGTTCTCGATAAATCCCGACTGAAACGTCGGGACACTCGAACTGACAAGCGGAAGTATCGAGACAGACATGAATTAAACTTTTTGAACTTTTTATTAGGAATTAGGAATTAGCCAATCTGCTTAACGCTTCCTGGATCACTTTGCTCACTTCCTTATGTTTTGAAACCGTCATAAAATGCGTTCCTCCCGGAATGATGTAATCCGGATGGACATTTTTGATTCGAAAGATCCGGTCTGCGTCGCCGTGAATGTGCAGCAATTTTGCCGGGATGGGCTCTGTTCGTTTCCAGTTGCTGACTTGCCCGATCGCCCATTTAGTAAAAACCGGGTCTGAATCTGCCAGAATCTGTTCTAATTTTTCTTTTTCACTTTCCGTGTTGGTACCGAACAGCCAATGATTGAGCTTTTTATTTCTTAAGATCCGTTTCATCGGTATGAATTTGTGCAGCCCGATCTTTCCGGTAAAGCGCATAAACGAAGAAAGCTCTGATCTTGTTTTAACGCTTGAAATGATGAGCACCGGACAATTGAATAAGACACTCATTTCCTGAGCTATGATTCCGCCGAAAGAAATCCCGATTAAAATTGAATTTGCTGATTGTACATTCCGGCTCAATTGTTTGACATATGATTCAAACGATTGGTCGGGTCTGATCGCTTCCCAGGGAATGAAAACAGGAGAAAAGTCCCCGAAATCGATTTGATCGAACACGCGTTCATCAGCTCCCAGACCTGAAAGGATATAGCAAACAGGATTTTCCATAAGGAAAAGTTATGTAATTATTACTGGTATACTGAATGAAAGTTCAGTTATAAAGCACTAATTGATTTGAAAGACTAAATTCTAACCATTTTATTTTATTCCGAATCCCGGAAACCTAAACGGTAAACAATACCCACGCGCAAATCAGTTGTATTAGTGTACATATTTACTGGACTTCCCGAAGAATTCAGGTCCATTAAACCGAAATAATTACGTACTTCTGCGTGGACCATCCAAAATTCTTTGATCGGAATGGCAACCCCGATTCCACTGGTGATACCAAAGTCGAAACGCTGTAGACCGTTCATGCTTTTGTCTTCGACAATTGTTTCGTTATCAAGTATAAAACGCTCATTCTTTGCCAAAAGAAAACCAACATAAGGTCCTGCGTTTACAAAGAATTGAACTTTTTTCCCGAAGGAAGCTTTCACCAAAATCGGTAAAGTGATGTAATCAAAACTAAGAGCGCTGTTTCCTTCTCCGATAATATCTCCGTTACTATTTGTATAAGTAAAATCCTGTGACTGGAATCCTTTACGCTGGTATGAAAATCCTGTTTTGAATGAAAGGATCTTTTTGCTGTTGTATTGGAATATAAATCCTCCGGAACCTAGTATTCTTGGTCTTGCGTCCAGGAAAGGATTGTTTTTGATGCGAAAGGTACTCAGGTTTGGCCCGCCTTCAATTCCCCAATCGTAACGGTTGGATTGTGCTTGTATGGATGTGATCCCGATTGAGATAAATGACAAGGTGATTAAAATGCTTTTCATATGTGTGTTTTTGAGAGAGTTTGGTAATAGAAACGCACAAAGGGTCCAATTATTTTAACTTTTGAACCCTTTGAACATTTTTTTAATGTGTATTAATGATGATGTCCGTGTGCACCGTGTGAGTGCCCGTGGTCCAATTCTTCGTTTGTTGCCGGTCTAACTGTCAGGATCGTACCCTGGAAAAATAAGTCCGTTCCTGCAAGCGGGTGATTGAAATCCATTGTTACCGTCTCATCCGTAATTTCAAGGATCGTTCCTCTTAAATGGTTTCCTTCGTTATCTGTCATCGGTAAAACTGCTCCCACTTTGATTTGCGTCTCATCGATCTTCCCGGATTCATCGTGGAATACGGAAATAGGGATCAATGCAACATGGTCGTCGTTCTTGTCACCGTATGCTTCTGCAGATGGAATATCAAATTCAAATGTATCTCCAGGTTTCAAACCGTGAATATTTACTTCAAAAGTCGGAATGATACGCTCAACTCCGTATAAAAATTCCATTGGCTGACTTTCCGATGTTTCCTCAATCAGTTCACCCGTTTTGTGATTGGTCAACTTGTAACTCAAGGAAACCACCATGTTTGTGTCTACTGTCATATGTTTACTATATAGGGAATAAAAGTACTATTATTCAGGGAAATTGATATGCGTTTTTTGTTTAAAAAATTACAGATTTCCTACTTTTCGTGCAGGTCGGAGTTAATCACAGATGGTTCCCTTATGGTCCGAATGCTGGTATAAATTATCCAGCTCTTCCAGTTCTTTCAGCAATTCTGCGGACGGAGGTTTGTTGGTTAGTTTTGTTAAATCAGGTTGTCCGGCATCTACCCATGCAGTATACCAAATGGAACCGACAGCAATAATTGCCTGACGCATGCGTCGTTCCACCATGCCGTTCATGCGTTTTTGGTACTCGTCGCAAAATGCTTTTGAATAGGTCTGGATCACTACATTTCCACGTGTTTCATACGTGTATTTCTGGTCACTTGGAAACTCAGCAGTCAGTTCTTTTTCTATACTCAATACCGAATCGACCGCTGCATTGGAGGCTTTCACTGCGTCCCATGTAAATTCCAGTACGTCCGGAATGTATTTTCCTTTCCCCACGAAATAATCGTAGTCTTCGGCATTCAATTCTACGATCCGGCTTTCCCATAAACCGTGAATTCCGCGTTGACCTGTCAATTGTCCGTTGTAGTTTTCAGTAGTATGCAAAGGAACATGCGCGTCACCGATGTAGTGTCCGATCTCCGTTGCATTTTTCAGGATGAGGTCGATATTTTTCGATTCAAAAGCTTTCTGGAGACGCATTTTCATTACGTTGATGTGCCAGGGAACAATTCCGTAAGCCTGGAGGGTATCTTCCGTGAATTTGGCTACGGCATCGTTCCATCTTTTAGGAACAACTTCAAAAGGATTTTGTCCGTTAACCGCATAATGATCAATATCGATGTAATGTCGTTGTGCTTCACCGTCCACACCATAACGCCGCTTGTCAGGATCCACAGCATGTTCCGTAATGAATTCAATGTTTTCCTTGAAAAAACCGAACATTTCCGGCGGAAGCGTAAATGTAGCCACGCGGTTAATACGTTTGTGTCCGAAAAATCCCCAAAGGGCCGGATGCGGAAAGTTCTGGTAATAAGGTAGGGGAGCTGCGTTCCCGAATCCTGTCAGGAACAGGATCAGTAGTAAAATAGTGCTAGTTCTCCGAAATGTTGACGAGTTTACCATTTCTTAAAATTGGAATCACGTTTGTTTGGTTTGGAGTCAAACAATACTTGATGTCTTCATTCAAATTTAAGTTTTTTAATCGTCTTCGGTGCGAACTGGACTTTAAAAATCCAAGATAATTGTCTTTTGCAGAAAGATACAGGTATTTCGCTGCAATGGATGAGTCCTCTACGGAAGTAAAATTCCCGGTATTGATCAGGTATTCGCAAATCGCTCCTGCGCAGATTGTGTCTTCGAGGTTGAACTTGTCCTGCCAACCGGAGCACAAGCACAAAATGTTCTTGTCCTGCTTTGCCAGCCATTGGTTCAAATGGTTCAAGTTCAGAAAAGAACCTACCACAACAATCTCTGCATCTTTTGCAACGTCCAGTGATTTGGTCCCGTTCGTTGTGGTTAAAACCACTTCCTGGCCCTTGAATTCGTCCTTCATATAGGAAAAAGGTGAATTACCGAAGTCGAAACCTTCTACGATCTGACCTTTGCGTTCAGCACCTGCAAGAAAGCCTTTTTGTTTGTATTCCCAGGCTTCTTCCACGGTAGGAACCGGGATAATGGATGCGATTCCATTGTCGAATGCAGCACAGATAGCAGAAGTTGCACGCAACACGTCAATCACCACCACAATCTCAAATTCATCCTTAAAATAAGCGTACTCGCCAGGAGTATAGCAAACCTCAATCAGCTTTCTTGTATCCATATTAAGAGCGAAGGTACTAAAATCAGATGGATTTCAGGGATTCCTGTGTTGGTTTGAAGATTTTAGCATCTGCAACGAAGGTACCGAATGGCAATAGAGAAGCTACGTAAGCCCAGATTTTGGTTTTTGCATCCCACTTGGTTTCCGTAGAAGCCCAAAATACCAAAAACACGTAAGCGATGAACAGAATTCCGTGGCCCATTCCCACGATCATATTTGGTTCTTTGATCCCATAGATATATTTCAATGGCATGGTAACCAAAAACGAAAGAAAGGAAATCCCTTCCAACATCCCAACGATGCGTAATGCACCCAAAGCAGACTTGAAGTTCATAGTTTTTGTTTGCGAAATTAGTCACTGAGCCGAAAACAGGAGGTACCGTTCACCGAAAAAAACAATATGCGACGTATCAAACAGTAGGCGCGCAACGCATTGCGCGCCTACTGTTTTTTATATTTCTTTCCATCAACTTCCATATACCACGAACCACCCTGTTCATAAGGCTCGGCATCCAAAGAAAATGTACGTGGAGTTTGGGAATTTAACCGTATAATGGTGCGTTGCTTGTTAATTTCAGCTGTTCCGGTAAGTTTTCCGGTGCAATCGCAGAGATTTGTGGAGCAAGTATCCTTGCAATCTACCTGGTAACTGCCTTCTTTTCCGGAAAAGACCAGTTCATCGCATACAAAAACACCAAAGGTTGCATTGTATTGCGGCTCGCTATACCAGGTTCCTTCAAAGTCGGAATTGTATTTCAAAAGTGGTTTGTTGCAGGCAGCTAGCGCCAATAGGATTGTAAGGAAGATTATTTTTTTCATTTTCTTCGAGTTTACTATTATTTAGACTTAAGATGAAAGACTATGGACCTTAGACAGATTCCTGTCTTGTGTCTGACGTCTTTTGTCTTAAAGCTCTATTTTTTTTTCGCCTGTAATTCAAATAATTCATCGCGTAAACGCGCTGCTTCGATGAAATCCAGGTCTTTTGCGGCTTTTTCCATTTGCTTGCGTTTCGCAACAATTGCTTTTTCCAGTTCTTCCGGATCTGTATAATTTATTTTCGGCTCTGCGGCTACCAATCCCGAATCTGACGAAGCATAGTATGCTTTTTGTGAACGGGTTTCCGGGTCACCATCTGCCACTTTTGTGGATTTCAGGATGACTTCTTTGGATTTGTTCAGAGCAGTCGGAACAATACCGTTCGCTTCGTTGTATGCCATTTGCATGGCTCTTCTGCGTTCCGTTTCGGAAATAGTGCGCTGCATGGAGTCCGTCATTTTATCGGCATACATGATCACGCGGCCGTTTACGTTACGTGCTGCCCGTCCAACGGTTTGAACCAACGAGCGTTCGTTTCTTAAAAATCCTTCTTTATCGGCATCGATAATGGCAACCAAACTCACTTCCGGTAAATCGAGTCCTTCACGAAGCAAGTTTACCCCGATCAGTACGTCAAATTCACCCAAACGCAATTGGCGCAGGATCTCCACCCGTTCGATCGTGTCAATGTCCGAGTGAATATAGCGACAGGCAATCCCCAGTTTGTCCAGGTATTTTTGTAATTCTTCGGCCATCCGCTTAGTCAGTGTGGTTACCAGTGTACGTTCATCTTTCTCAATGCGCAACTGCATTTCTTCTATCAGATCATCGATCTGGTTCAAGCTCGGACGTACTTCAATCACCGGGTCCAATAAACCGGTAGGACGGATCAACTGTTCGACAACAACACCTTCCGATTGTTCCAATTCAAAGTCTGCCGGCGTAGCGGAAACGTATACGATCTGGTTGATCAGCGATTGGAATTCGTCAAACATCAGCGGACGGTTGTCCATCGCAGCCTGGATCCGGAAACCGTAGTCGACCAGGTTGATCTTACGCGCGCGGTCACCACCGTACATGGCACGGATCTGTGGCATTGTCACGTGACTTTCGTCTACGATCATTAAATAATCGTCCGGGAAATAATCCAATAAACAGAAAGGCCGTGTTCCCGGTGCACGTTGGTCAAAATAGCGCGAGTAGTTCTCAATTCCGGAACAATAGCCCAATTCGCGCATCATTTCCATGTCGTAAGAAGTGCGTTCTTCGAGGCGTTTTGCTTCCAGGATTTTCCCTTCCCGTTTGAAGTTTTCGACCTGGATCACCATGTCTTCACCAATCTGGTCAATTGCTCTTCGGGTTGTTTCGGGGCTGGAAACGAAGATATTTGCCGGGTAAATATTGATTTCGGAGAAGACTTCGATCTCGGAATTATTTTCCGGGTCAATGGTACGGATGCGTTCGATTTCGTCGCCCCAAAATTCCACACGCAACGCATAATCTGCATAAGCGAGGTAAATGTCAACGGTATCTCCTTTCACCCGGAAAGTCCCGCGTTTGAATTCCCCTTCTGTCCGGGAATATAGGTTTTCGACCAAACGAAGCAGGAACTTATTTCGTGGAAACGATTGCCCGATCCGGATGGGAATAATCGAGTTGGCAAATTCATTTGGATTCCCGATACCGTATATACAGCTCACGGAGGCAATCACGATTACATCCCTTCTCCCGGAAAGCAGGGCAGAAGTAGCGGAAAGCCTTAGTTTTTCAATTTCATCATTGATCTGCAGATCTTTCTCAATATAGGTATCCGTTACCGGCAAATAAGCCTCCGGCTGATAATAATCGTAGTAACTGACAAAGTATTCCACCGCGTTATTCGGGAAGAACTGTTTGAATTCACCATAAAGCTGAGCTGCCAGTGTTTTGTTGTGGGAAAGGATCAGGGTCGGTTTTTCCACCTGCTGGATCACGTTTGCCATCGTAAAAGTTTTCCCGCTTCCGGTTACTCCGAGCAAGGTTTGAGCAAAATGTCCGTCGCGAATCCCGCTGACCAGTTGTTCAATAGCAACAGGCTGATCCCCTGTCGGTTTAAATTCAGAAGTGAGTTGGAAATCCATACTAGCAAATATAGTGAATTCCGAATTCCGAATCGGGAATTAGGTTTTAAAAAGTATGAGGTTTGTCTTTGTGAAACCGCTTGTTTTCGATCAATTTTGCATTTTACATTTTGCTTTTTGAATTATACAGTATCTTTACGACTCGTTAAAAAACAGATCAAGAATACGTACGTCCTATGATGAATCAATTCCATGAATTTACAGCACTAATGACAGAGCATCCGCTGAATGCCATTTTACTGATCCTTGGAATTTTACTGCTTGAAATTATTTTATCATTTGACAATGCAGCTGTGCTTGCAACAATGGTGAAGGATTTACCTAAAGAACAGCAGGCAAAAGCATTGAAATACGGAATCCTTGGAGCATATATTTTCCGGGGGCTTGCATTGGTCCTGGTAGAATCGATCCTGAGTATCTGGTGGTTTAAACCGATTGGAGGTGCTTATTTGATCTACATGGCGGTGAAGCATTTTGCTGCTAAAAGCGTACAGGCAGAAATCGAATCGGAAGTGGAGGAAACCAAGAAAAGTTTCATTTATCGTGGAACAGTTGGTGTGATTGGTATTTTCTGGTCTACAGTATTAGCAGTAGAATTTATGGATATCGTCTTTTCGATCGACAATATTTTCGCAGTAGTGGCTTATTCGGATAACGTTATTCTGATTTGTATTGGTGTATTTATCGGGATCCTGGCTATGCGTTACGTGGCGAAGTACTTCGTGGTGCTGATGGAGAAATATCCATTCCTGGAGAATTCAGCTTTCCTGGTGATCGGGATTTTAGGAATCAAATTGTGTTTGGCCTTATTGGTGCATTTTGTTCCTTCTGCCGAATGGATCGAATCGGAGCAGTTTGACTTGTTTATTTCAGGCTTGACCCTTGCTATTTTCCTTGTACCGATCCTGATCTTCCGGGCTAAGAAAAATAAATAAACAGATA
>CAMLLB010000046.1 GCA_946480815.1 uncultured Flavobacteriales bacterium | reverse complement strand
TTTGTGGTATGAGTGATCTTCGCGGAAGAGTTTTAAAATCAACTGGAAAATGGTACCAGGTTTTGATGCCGGACGGAGAAGTGGTGGAATGCCGCGTCAGAGGACGTCTAAAGCTGGAAGGTTTGAAAACGACCAATCCGATTGCCGTTGGTGATGTGGTCATCCTGGATCCGAAAAGTGATGAGGAGGGGAAACGTGTGATCGTAGACTACGAAATGCGTGAAAATTACATCGTCCGGAAAAGTACGAACCTAAGTAAGCAGATGCATATTTTGGCAGCGAATGTTGACCGTGCTTATCTGATGGTTACCTTGAAATATCCCGAAACTCATTTTGTTTTCATTGATCGTTTCCTGGTTGCTGCGGAGTCTTTTCGTATTCCCACAACCCTGATTTTTAATAAAGTTGATTTATTGGATGATGAAGGTTTACTTGACTTAAAAGCAATTATGTTCATGTATGAATCGGTTGGTTATCCATGTCATGCCATTTCAGCTACAAATGATAAGGATATCGAATTCCTGAGAAAGGAGATCAAAGATCAGCAGGTTATGATTGCCGGACATTCCGGAACCGGAAAAAGTACGTTGGTAAATGCATTGGATCCGAACCTGGATTTGCGTATCGGGGAAATTTCATCTGCCCATCACCAGGGGCAACATACTACTACTTTTGCAGAAATGCATCCTTTGAAATCCGGTGGATTTATTATTGATACTCCGGGGATCAGGGCATTTGGGATCGTAGACCTGGACAAAGAAGTAATCTCTCATTATTTTCCTGAAATGCGTGAATTGATCGGACAATGTAAGTTTCATAATTGTCAGCATTTGAATGAACCCGCTTGTGCGGTGAAGGAAGCAGTTAAAAACGGAGAGATTTATGAAAGCCGTTATTTTACCTACCTGCAGTTAATGACCAGTGATGACGAAGATGTACATCGCAGGAATAAACGGGGATTGGAATAGTTAAAAAGGTTGTTAGCTATATAGCTAAGTTCCTAAGTAGCTAAATAGAAAATTTCCTAATTTCCTAAATCTGAAGTTTCCAGCAATCCCTATATTTGAGCATGCGACTAGTCATTCAACGGGTTTCCCACGCAAATGTAAAAGTAGAAAATGAGATCATCGGTCAGATCGAAAAAGGGTTACTGATTCTTTTGGGTATTGAGCAAGCCGATTCCGAAGAAGATGTGGATTGGTTGGTACAGAAAACTATCCAAATGCGGATTTTCTCGGATGAGGAAGGGAAAATGAATTGTTCTCTTCAGGATATTCAGGGAGATTTGCTTGTTATAAGCCAATTTACGCTTCATGCATCCACAAAAAAAGGAAACAGACCAAGTTTCATTACTGCTGCGAGACCCGAACAGGCAATTCCCTTATATGAATCCTTTATTCAAAAAGCGCAAACTGCATTGGGTAAAGTGGTACAATCGGGATCTTTCGGAGCAGATATGAAAGTGAGTTTATTAAATGACGGGCCGGTTACAATTATCATAGATTCAAAAAATAGGGAATAATGGAAATTTCAGAGGCGCAAAAGAAAGTGGACCAATGGATCAAGGAAGTAGGAGTTCGTTATTTTAACGAATTGACCAATATGGCTATGCTCACAGAAGAAGTGGGGGAGGTGGCGCGAATCATTGCACGCAGATACGGTGAACAAAGCGAAAAAGAAAGTGATAAAGACAAGGATTTGGGGGATGAATTGGCTGATGTGCTTTTTGTGTTGATCTGCCTGGCGAATCAAACAGGTGTGGACCTGGAGGAAGCTTTGGAAAAAAATCTCGCAAAAAAAACAGGCAGAGATGCAACACGTCATAAGAATAATGAAAAATTAAAATAATTCCCCTTGTGCGCACATGCGCGTCAAGGGGATTAATCCCCTTGAACGTGTAACCACGGAATAATTTTTGCTTTATCCAGGTAGAACCAATTACTCAACTCCCCATGAATAAGTGTTTAATTATTGTCTTTACCTTGCTGTACCTTGATTCTTACGCACAGCACTCAGTAGGATTTGATGCCAAAGAAGCCCGCGAT
Source organism: uncultured Flavobacteriales bacterium (assembly GCA_946480815.1). The sequence goes on along the minus strand of CAMLLB010000046.1, from coordinate 34,327 downwards.
CTGATTCAAATCTGCAATTCGTTTACCTATTTGGAACTGGAAGGTTCGGATGAAACGATTATTCCAGGAGAATATGTCCGTACTTATACTTCTCCGGCTTATGGAATGGACAATCTGTTTCAAGTATATGTGAATCAATCCAGGACAAAAGCAGTACTGAATTTCAGGGGCTCGACAGACAAGAAATCCAGTTGGCTGGAAAACATGTATTCTTCCCTGGTGCCGGCAAAAGACAGCATTTTTAAAGAAGAAACAGTTTTTGCTTACAAGTGTGCGGAAGATCAAAATGCCGCAATCCATGCCGGGTATATTTTAGGCTTGTCCTATTGTGCGGATGATGTTTTGAAACAGATCCAAAACCTGAACAAGCAGGGAATCTATACGATTTATATCACCGGACATTCGCAAGGTGGGGCTCTGGCGCAAATGACAAGGGCATGGCTGTTTTTCCTGCCGAAATCCAAACTGAATTCCAGGAATAATTTTAAAGTATATGCTTTTGCCAATCCAATGATTGGGAATAAAGTTTTTGCACAGGAATATCAAAAGCGTTTTGCTGATCCCGGACTTAGTTTTTTACTACATAATCCGGAGGATATTGTACCAAAAATGCCGGTTTCTTACAACGATTCAACTTTTTGGAAAAGCAATCTGCAAACCATGCTTTTTGATCGGGAAAACTTCAGCTTTAAAGAAAGTATGAAAGAAGGTATGTTGAATATGTTCGGTTCCAAGGTGAACAGGCTGAACAATGGGTTTTCTAATAATGTACATGGACAATTGGTCAAACTGCTTGGAGATTTCCGGATGCCGGAAGCCAGGAACGAAGCAAACTTTATGCATACGTCCAAACCGATTCTGCTTCCGCCGACGGAGTATCCTTTGGAATTGAAGGATTCCAGTATTTTGCAGAACGATTCCCTGATGAGTATATATAAACGCGGGCCGGATGGCGTGTTTGAAGATAAGAGTGTCTATAAACGGGACAAAGCCCTTTTGCAGCATAAACCTTACAATTATTATACAGCTTTGTTAAAGGTCTATTTTGTTGAAGATTACGACCGGTTGAAAGAGAAGTACTTTGTACAGTCGAAAGAGTAATATTATGAATGAGGATTCCGGATTCTTTCCTTAATAATACTACTTATCTTAGACCAAATAATCGTTTCCACCAGGGTTTTTTCTCCATATCTTCTCCGTAACCATAAGAATATGAGTATGAATAACTCCCACCTTTACTTTTTACAGCATTCATCATCACATAAAGATTCTTCAATTTCCCTTGATTTTTAAGGTCCAGAATATGATTTTGATAACGTTTATCGATCATTCCTGAACGAATAATGTAAAGCGAAACATCCGTAAAGCGGTTGGTAGTAACAGCATCAATTACAAGACCTGAAGGAGCATTATCCAAAATGATATAATCAAACTCTTTGCGAAGTTCACCGATTAATTCGTCTAGTCGCTGGTTCATAAGTAATTCACTGGGATTTGGTGGGATATCACCGGCCTGGATAACACTGATGGATTGATCATGAGATTCCACAACATTTATAATATCATTTGCAATTAAATCGTGATTCACCAGATAATTGGACAAACCAGGCCCGTGTTTAAGTTCCAGGATATCTTTGATCCGGGGTTTTCTTAAGTCGAGTCCTATTAACAGGACTTTCTTTCCGGTAGAAGCGAATATAAATGCAAGATTTACCGAAGTTGAAGATTTACCTTCACCACTCAGACTTGAAGTTATGCCAATAATTTTACAGCCTTCATTTTCAGAAGATGCAACAAAGGAAAGATTGGTTCTTAATACCCTGAAAGCCTCTGCTATATTGGATTGCGGATGCGCCCATACTTTTAATTTTTCTTTGTCTTTTACTTCAGGAATATCACCTACAACAGTCAAACCGGAACTATCCAAATCAGTACGGGAAACAATCTTGTTATTTAATAAACTTCTCAAATAAATGATACCGACAGGAATTAGAATTCCAAGTACAAATGAAATCAGGTAAATCAATGACTTTTTTGGTGAAACGGGAATCCCTGTACTGTAAGCAGCATCAATTACACGCGAGTTTGCCACGGTTGCAGCCAACGAAATTTCATTCTGTTCTCGTTTTTGTAAAAGGAAAAGGTACAAGCTTTCTTTGATTTGCTGCTGACGAAAGATATCACGGTACTCTCTTTCAAATTGAGGAATGGAAGAAATTTTTGATTGATAAATCTGTTCCTCACTCTTTAGTTTTTTTAATTCCATTTGTGAAGAGTTTCGCATGTTCCGTAAACTGTTTTCCAAAGATCGTCTTAAACTTGCTAATTGTGATTCGATACGGGCAACCCCGGGATGTTTACTTCCGCTGGTTTCATGTAAACGATTTCGTTCCAAAACCAATGTATTGTACTGAGTGGTCATTTCTCCAATCGACGGATCTTTGAACCCCAGGTTGGCCGGTAAGAGCTGTTCATATCCGTTTTGCTCAGAAATTACTTCATTCATGAAATCTGCAAGGCTCATTTCAATACTTGCTTCTACCACCTTTTTCTCTATGTCACTCTCTTTTGTAAGATAGGTAGCTGCGTCAGTCGTTACATCCACCAAATGATGCTCGGATTTGTAATCTTCCCCTTTCTTTTCAACGTCCGTGAGTTCAGCAGCAATAAATTTCATTCTGTCATTGATGAATGCTGTAGTATTTTTTACGACCTCATTCTTATTATTTACAGCATTTTCCTGATGAACGGCGATTATTTTGTTCAAAATCGCATTGTTTTTTTCAACGTTGTTTCCTTTTACTTTAAGAATAAGGATATTGGCTTCCTTACTGGCAGATTCAACTGATAAATTCTTACGGATATTTGTTGCAACTTCTGAAACAGGAGCAACACTTATAAGAATCCTGTTTCTTACCCGGTTGTTTTTGAAATCATTAGTCTTCTCCAGGATTATTTTTCCTATTGGTAATTGAAGTATGGCCCCGTATTTATAGCTATTCCCAACCAGTTCATTTCCTGAAGTAATAGTGTATTCGTTGTTAGAGGTCAAAGTGACCTCAAACTCATAATGCTTGTCATAGAACAGGCTGTCTGCTTCAACGGACCGGATCCTGATTGGGTTGGAATCATATAGCTCGGAACGTACCAATCCGGTTTTGGTGCCTACAATCTGAAATTTCCAGTGCAGGTTAAGTTCACGAACAACTCGTTCCATCAATGAGCGGGATTGATATAATTCGATTTCATCCTCCAGCACACCTCCTCCGCTTGCCAAACCAAGATCTTTGAGCATTCCTATTTCTTCGGAAGCCATTCCGGAATTTTTCTCTTGTTCTATCAGAACGGACGCAATACTTTCATAACTCGGCGTTTGATATCTTGCATATATCCAACCCAAAACAAGGAAGATAACAACCGAACAAAGCAACCATCTCCAATACACAAGGTATTTATCCAATAATTCTCTTATTGAGATTGAATTTTCTTCGCTTTCACGAACTTTAGAAATCGATTCTCTTTGATGCATTTATCTGACAATAATTGAAATCGTGGTGACAACCAATGATGTAATTGAAATAAAGATTGGTCCTGCGGCTCGCCAAAAGGTCCCTTCTGATCTGGCTGCACCATTCGGCTGAACATACACTACATCATTTTGTTGCAGGTAATAAACCGGTGACCTAAAAATGTCCTTTTTGGTAAGATTAACATAGTATTCTTTTTGAACTCCGCTGGAATCTCTGATTACCTTCACATTTTTCCGCTCTCCTGACATTCTTAAATCGCCGGCAAGTCCTATTGCTTCGAGCAAAGTAATTCTTTCATTTGGAATTTTGAACGTTCCGGGTGATTTGACATCACCAAGAACGGTTACTTTAAAATTTAAGATCTGAATCTGAACAGTGGGATTTTTAAGTTGATCCTCCAACCTGGTTTTAATTTCTGTTTCCAAAGCCATTCTGTCCTTGCCGGCAACATGGATTGTTCCCAAAACCGGTAATGAAATTTCTCCCTTTGAATTTACCAGGTATCCATACTGTGCGGGATTTCCTGTTGTATATCCCTGATTTGTTATCACTGATGGAGGAAGGTTATACATTTTGGCTGATTCTTCATTTTCAGCTGTTATGACAATCGATAAAAAGTCATCGACTTTAAATACCGGGGTGAAACTTGGTGTATATACCAACAAACTATCGCTTTTTGAATCCTGGAAATAGATTACTTTTTCTGCTGTTCTGCAAGAAACACTAAGTAAAGCAAGAATAAAGGCGGATAGAATGAAGGAAATGCTGACTTTTGGCATCCTTGTACGATTAAAGAAATTCATAACAAATATACAAATTACTTCGGTAAATTCTCTTTAGAAGAGTAAATACGCTTGATTTGACTATGTGAACTCCTTTGATGCTTCAATTTTCGGTACGGTTTTAATTTTCGGCGTTTTTTTTTAATTGAAGCTCTTGAGATTATTCTTCCTTTGACCGTAACCGGTCTGATCTTATAAAGGAAAAAAACCGCCAATCCTGAACACAATAATATAATTGTTGAGGCAACGTAAGTGTTCGTGAGTTTCAATAACAGGGAGAATACCAAAACGCAACAGATATTTACCGAAGCAATAAGGAAACTTGCTTTACGATGAGATATTTTAAACGCATCAATCAATATGTGATGCAAATGGTTTCTGTCTGCTGAAAACGGACTTCTTCCATTCATTATACGAATTGTAAACACACGTGCAGTATCAAATAACGGAATGATAATAAACGAAATTAAAACGATTGGTACATCAATGGCATTAAAAGGTAGTTTGTTCAATGACGCAGTATCTAGCGCAAGAAAACGAATAGACATGACACCAACCATAAAACCGATCAGCATAGAACCGGTATCTCCCATAAAGATCCTGTTCCTGGCTGAAAGATTAAAAAACAGGAAACCAGTCAGAATACCAACCATTGTAAGTGATGTCAATCCAAAGAAATATCTTTCTGCAAAGAAGAATACGATGGTAAAACCTGAGAATGCAACAATTCCAATGGACGCTGCTAAGCCGTCAATTCCATCAATCAGGTTGAATGCATTAATAATTGCCAGCATAATCAGAAAACCTATACCGATCCCGACCCAGTGATTTACGTGACCAATATTGAAAAAACCATGAAATGAATCAATTCCAAACTTGGGGTTCATTAGTATAAAAAAAGATGCAAAAGCTTGTCCCACAAGTTTTGTTAATGGTGCAAGTACCACCAAATCATCTTTCAGCCCAAGAAAGAAAAGAATTGTTAAAGCAGGATACATACTGGTTGCAACGCCATAGGTATCATAGCGATGATTGAAATACATGGAAAGTATAAGCACAATAAAGAAAGCCATCCCTCCAAGGCTTGGAGTGGCTACGGAATGCGAACTTCGTTCATTGGGAGAGTCCATCAACTTTTTGAAGCGAACAATTTTAATAATCTTTGGGACCAAATATGCCGTTGCCAAAAGTGATAAGACAAACATGATTATCCCTTGCGTAAATAGATAATTCATTTTTTAATGTGTCGTGTTTTTAATTTACGTGATTTTTTCGGTTTTGGTTGTTTTAAAATCTATTTGTTGTAAAATTTTAACAATTCGATCAGCTGTTTTTCCATCCCAGAAAGCAGGAATTGATCCGGTTTTCCAGTTTCCGGAAAAACATTTTTTCAGCATTTTCTCTACTTCGACAGGGTCCGTTCCGACAAGTTCGTTTGTTCCTTCAGTCACTGTTTCTGGTCGTTCGGTAGTATTTCTTAATGTCATGCAAGGAACTTTCATGACTGTTGTTTCTTCTGTAATTCCTCCGGAATCTGTTATTACTAATTTTGCGTGTTGCACCAAATAGTTAAATTCCAGGTATCCCATTGGGTCAACCAGGTGTAATCGTGGATGGGAAATCTCCAATAGTCTGATCATTTTTGCTGTCCTTGGGTGTACAGGGAAAATAACCGGACAATCTTCCGAACCGGCTATGATCTGATTCATCAACCCTTTCAGTTTGGTTTCTTCATCCACATTGCTTGGACGATGAAGTGTTAATACGATATACTCTTTATCGGTCAACTGAAGTTGATCCCATAATTCCGGTTTTTTAAAACGCGGCATTTGTTTGAGCAATGTATCAATCATCGTGTTTCCTACAAAATGTATTTTTTCTTCTGCTACTCCTGCTTTTCTGAGGTTTTGGTTTGCAACTTCTGAGGTAGTAAAGAAATAATCAGTAATAGCATCAGTCACTAACCGATTAATCTCTTCGGGCATCGTCCAATCATTTGAACGAATTCCTCCCTCTACATGCGCAACCCGGACACACAATTTCTGTGCCACTATTGCACATGCCATAGTGGAAGTAACATCTCCAACTACCAAAACGAGGTCTGTTGGGTTGGTTTCCAGGTACTTTTCAAAACCAATCATAATAGCTGCAGTCTGTTCTGCCTGAGTTCCTCCACCAGCTTCCAGGTTTGCATTCGGCTGCGGAATTTCCAATTCAGAGAAAAATTGTCCGGACATCTTCTCATCGTAGTGCTGGCCTGTATGCACCAGGCTATAACCCAGTGAACTTCCTTCAGCCTGAGCTTTATGTATTGCATGAATGATCGGTGCGATCTTCATGAAGTTTGGCCGTGCTCCGGCAACTAATGTTATGTGCATGTCAAAGTCGATTAAATTGGAGTAATATAAAAAAGCGGACCAAATGGATTTGCCGTTTAATACGTGATGGTTGATTTACCAGGCGATACGCCCATTCCAGATTGTTTTCCACCCACCATTTTGGTGCACGTTTTACTTTATTGGTATATACGTCGAAACTTCCTCCCAAACCTTGATAAACAGCAGGGTGAAAGCGATACATTTCTTCCATGAGCAATTCTTGTTTGGGTGATCCCATAGCAATAAAAACCACGTCTGGTTTTTTATCAGCTATGTCAGCAAGTAAGGTCTTACGATCTTCATCCGTCAAATATCCATTTCGATAGTTTAAAATGTTAATCCCCGAAAATGAGTTCTTCAGTTTGCTAACGGTTTCCTGAATAACCTCTTCAGTTCCACCTACAAGGTAAAACGTCTTATCCTGGGAGTGCTTGTCAATAATATCAAGCCATAACTCACACCCTGGGATTTTTACGACTGATTTACATCCTTTTTTCTTCAATGCCCAAACTGCACCAACGCCATCCGGATAACCAATGTTCCTATTGATAATGCTGCGTGACTCATCTGTAGCATGTAGAATTTTTTCTGCGTTTACAGCAACCAAAATAGATTGCTGCTCAAAGGCATAATCCATTAATTCCTTTCTTGATGCAGGAGCAAAACAACGCACATTATTGGCCAATCTACTTTCCATTTGTTGTGTTGTTTAGTATGTAAACCGAAAGTGCATTGAACATAAAAGCATTACTCCATCGCATATAGGAGATTTTTGAACTCATACCTTCTTTTAGTTGGTAATAGAAATATCCCTTTTTATCAAACATATGCTCCAATGTCCATTTTACTACCTGATCAGCGAGTTCTTTATGTTTGGTCCAGTGTTGCAGTGCGTGCAAAGTTACGAAAAGTTGACCAGGACAATGAATGTCTATCGGATATGTTTTATTATGATAATATTTTGGTGTCCCATCTTTCAGAAAGAAGTTGTTGATGTAAAAATCAAAACCACGTTCCAAATTTTCTTCAAACTGATTATCGCTACAGAACTTTTGGTAGTGTGCAATTGCATCTAGATTATAACCGGTATGAAAACTGTCGATCCAGGATTGTACAGGCAATAAACCATAAACCCAGGAACCATCTTCAGACTGACCTTTACAAGCTGCTTTAATGATTTGCTCTGCTGTGCTTTTATATTCCTCATTTCGGGTGTAATGATAACAATAGCTCAGCGTTTTAGCACCAAGCAAAGAAGCATTGTACACCGTATCATTTCCTTTAAGCGGGCTGTAAGATAAAATAAATCCACCTTCTGTTTGAGTGCGGTTCAGGTCGTTCAAAATAAATTTTGCAGCAGACAAAGCTGTGATGAGGTATTTTTCCTCTTTGGTGATTTCATATGCTTCAAAGAGCGCAGAAGCGCAAAATGTGGTGGCAACTACAGTTGGAGTATGAGCCGGAAAAAGGAACAAACGCCTTGCTTGCCAATCAAAGTTGTAGCCCCAGCAAGCACCTGAATAGTTTTTGTTTTGCATTTCCAGCAGCAGGTTGGCTAGATATGTGATTTTATTGTAAATATCTCCCTTAGTACCAAAAGTAGTATTTCCCAGTTCTACCGTTTTATACAGGTTGCAATACCCATTTAAAAATAAACCCAAGCCTTTGGCGTTGTGCTGTTTGGGGACTAGGAAGAGTTTTCTGAAATTGATCGGACTACGTTTAAATCCCTGTATCCAAGCCAAACGGGCCAAATCCCATTTCTTTAAAGGCAGCGCCTTGAATATTTTTGAGTTTAAACCGTCATACGGATCCCATCCTGCGAAGTCTTGTGATTCACAGTAGGACCGGAGGGATTGAAATTGTTTAATCATTTGAATATTCTATTTACTCTGGGATTAACAAAATCGAATAATTCCTTATTATTATCAATCAAACTCATAGGGGGAATACTCTCCATTTTGTTGATATATGATTTTAATTGCTGTTCCGATAGGGAATCGATAAAATTGATTATGTCGTAATCATTGGAGGCATCTATTCCAATTCCGATTTTGAATTTTTCGACTTTGGTTGATAAGAATGTTCCTTCACTGACAACTATTGGGGTTTTAAAAAATATTGATTCATAAAATTTATTCGGCTCTGCGATTCTCACATTCCCTGAGGAAGTATCATAGCATACGATGTTAATGTCAACGGTTTCATAAATCTTTTCCAAATCAGTTGGGTTTTTAAAGGAACCATGAAAAAACACATTCGTATATTTTTTAAACTCATTTTTATCAATGAAGTTCTCATTTTCCAGATCTCCAAAAAAATGAAATTCATGATTCTTATAATGGGAACCGACAACTCTTGCAAAACGTACAATAGTGTTTGGATATCTTATTAAACCGATAAAACCAAACTTAAGATTATTGATGTTTATTTTTTTTTCAGGTATTTTTTGTCTATCGGTTTTTTCAAAAAACAGATCCAATTTGTTTGCTTGTATGAAGATGTTGTTTGGAGGATCTTCTTTAAAAAGATACTTTACAAATCCTTCCGATGTTAAAATGGTACAAATAGATTTCCGTATAATTTTTCTATCCAGATACAATAGCGTATTACGTAAAATTCTATTCTTAAATCTGGAAGCTGAAATATCGGCTTCTTCGTAAATGAAATTAGAGCAACCAATTATATATGCAATAGCACCTATCTCAAAACCAAAGAAATAGAAAACACTTTTTTTGTTTTGTTTTAGTATTTCACGTATTTGATTATAGAAAAAAAAGACTTTTTTTAACCTCGAATCTTTTTTATTTCGAGTAATAATTTTTTCGATTGGAAAAGTAATATTATCTAAATTTTCTGTATACAATCCAGTCTGAAAACCATAAACCTTAACCTTATAACCAGCGTTAACAAAAGCTTCAATTCTTTTTATACAGCGAGGTTGTGTAATTGATTGGACTATAAAAACGATTTCAGTCATTCTAATGTTTATTAAAAAAATCTTCTAGTTTCCCAGCAACTTTCGATGATAAAAAATTAGTTCTGGAATAGTTGAAATTATAATTTGAAATATAGTTAATCTGATGTTCATCTTTCATAATTGTCCTGATGCGGTCTACATTAGAAATAGGATTGTCCCTGTCGAGAAATATCCCCATGTTTTCATCAAAAAAATCTACAATTCCACCAACCGGAGTAGTTGCTATTATAAGACCAAATGACATTGCTTCAAGAATTACTGCTGGAATACCTTCACTATATGAGGGTAACAATAAAATGTCTGATTCATAATATTTTTGAGCAAGCTGATTACCTGATAATCTTCCCAGTATGTGGATGTCCTTATATTCGTGTCGATTAATGTAATCCTTAACTTTACTCAGTTCACTACCATCTCCAATAATTAATAGCTGTATATTTTCATAGTCCTTTTTTAGGCTGACAAATAACTCAATTGCCTCATAAATTCCTTTATACTTTTCTATTCGTGACACAAATAGAAATGTTCTTATATTGAATCTAATTCTATTTTCATCAAACTCTTTTATAAGTTCATTATCAACCTTTGTTGTGGTTACAAAAATCTCGTTTTTGTAACCACAATTAATGAGTTTTGTTTTGAACTCATTGGCCAGGACAATTAATGAGTCAGAGTTTTTCAACAAAAATTGTCCTTTGTTTTCTAACAGTAAACCTTCAGATTCTACATCCCACCCATGAATGAAGGTAATTTTTTTTGCGCGGGATAAATATTTGATAATAGTCAGATATCTGTTCTTTGAAAAAAAACCATTTTTTAAAGACACATTAATTACGGTAGTATCGGGTTTGAAAAAAACCAGTTTAAAAATGAACTTTAATAGATTGAAACCATAAAGTATTGGATTCAAGATATTCTTGTTTTTAATTTTAAAGGTCTCAAAATAGATGACATTCTCTTTCCAATCACTTTGTAAACCTGTGTAATGTAAAGAAACACCATGCAACAAATCTAAGGGCGGAGTTAATATTAAGATTTTATTTTTCACGTTCTAAAAAGTCTAAGAATTTGTTTAAGCTATTTTTTGTGTCAAAATTTGATCCGAAAAAATTTAAACTATTTTCCTGAATAGTTAAATATTCATCCTTGTTTGCTATTAATTGGTTAAACATGTGGTTTAATTCATCTTCATTCTCAACAATATATCCCAGGTTGTTTTCCAAAATGATTTTACTTGGGTCAAAGGTAGAGACAATAGGGATACCCAGAGAAAAAGCCTGGATAAATGTGTTTGGAAAACCTTCGATTTCGGATGAACAAACTAATAATTTAGAGTTTGAAAAGTAGTTCATGATTTCATTAAAGGAGACCGGCCCAATAAAATGAATGTTGTCAATTTTTTGACATTCAATTTTGATTGAGTTGAATAAATCAATATCTATACAACCTCCAATCATGACAAATTTCTTTTCAGGATTTCTCTTAGCCAGGGTTACAAAATATTCAGGTCTTTTTAATTTCCTAAAGTTCCCAACCCATATTGCGTCATATTTTTCTGTGTAATCAGTGATGTTTGAATTAGTCTTGTTTTTGCACCAAATATTTTTAATGACTAAGGAGTCTTTATTATAATAATCATTTAATAATTTTTGTTGTTCTTCATTTTGAACAACAAAGTATCTACATCTTCTAAGTCCTTTTCTATATAGATTCACATTTATTTTAGATACAGAAATTAATTCTTTACCAATCTCAAAATCACTATCGCTTGCTCCAAAAAATGATAATTTGTATCTAAATATTTTTTGATAAACCCCTAAGAAAAATAATTCTCTGCGTGCCCCTCTTATAATTATAATATCTGGTCTTATTACCAACAAGTAATAAAAACTGATAAACCATTCTAAAACTATTCCAATTGTTCTTATTCTTGGAAACTTCAAAAATTGTATATCCTGAAGTGTATCTTTTTTGACGTCAGAAAATGAATAAACATTCCAACCATTTTCAATAAAAGTTAGAGACCAAAAATACATTTGAATGGTTAGTCCCCCAACCATTCCTCTGTCATGTATAAGATCATCAATTCCTTTTGTCCAGACAATTATTTTTTTCTTCTTTTTTTCCATTAAAAGCAATAATTATTGATCCTTCCGTCGTTTTTTTTCGACACTATGGTTATTAGATATTCTTGACAGATTGAACCATTAGGAACATTTCGATTAAATCTTCTTCCATCTCTGCCAGATGAATCACTGCGTCTCGTTAGAGCCTGTATTACAGATTCATTCATCAATACAAAATTTCATTTCTTTCTTCTTCTCGTCTTATTGTTTCCAGGAAACCAATGATTACCCCAAAAACAATGAAATAATGTGGGAAAGAATAAGTCCACGCTGTTAATCCTAAAAATAAAATGGCCAAAAAACCACCTGAAAGCCCCCAAACTTCGGAACGTCGTTTTTTATATTTTTTCCAGGTTGAAAATAATCGCTTGCCGATACTAAAATTGAACAGGAAGAATAACAACGTACCAATAAGTCCGGTTTCTGTGAGTTGTACCATATATTCTGTATGCAAACGGTAATTATTCTTTGAAACACTTGTGTAATTTTCAAGACCAATACCACTTAGAGGATTTTCCGTAAAAATCATCCATCCATCAATGTAGAAGAATGCTCTATCCCCCAGGAAATTTAAGGCTTCTATATTTGAGGTATTTGCTTTTTCACCATCTGCAATTCCTTTTTCGAAGCGTACACCCAATGCGGTGTTTTCCATGACATAGTTGTAGCCAAAGGATATAACAAGACTTATAATCAAGGTGGCCAGGATGTTTTTAAATGTGAATTTTATCTTTGCAAGATAGCTCGTCAGGAGAATTAACATTACCGCACCAATTGCTTTTCTTGTTCCCGAAAGTGCAACCACCCCAATAATGTAAATGGTAAAGATAATGAGTGTTCCGAGTCGCTTATTTTTGATAATATATAGGAGACTGAGGAAAAAAAGAATGAATAAAGAAATCAAAGGTCCGATATTTCCCAGTTTTCCGGAAACTCTCTGAACCTCAAGGTTTGCGTCAGAATCTGTAAGCTCTCCTTTTCCCAGAACGGTTATTGATAACAATGAGAAAATTACTAAAACTGCAACTATGAAATTCAAAAACATAGTTTTGTTCCGCACTATTTCTTTGTAAGAAATAATCATAGACAAATAAGGAATAAACAAGGTCGTAAGAATGTAAAGACTTAACGATGTATCGGAATTAATCCCTTTAATTAATAAATTAATACTGTTGTAAATTATCCAGATTAACCATAAATAAAAAGGGGGAGCCAGGAAATGTTTTTTATAAAACTTATTGTCGTGTAATGTGTTTAATGCAAGTACCAGAATTGTGATAATAGCCGGAATTCTTCCTTTTCCATCGACATTCAAAAAAGCAAGATTAATTGGTAGCCATAAAATGACAAAAGCGATATAGAAGTAATTTATTTTTTGGAGATTTACATTCATCTTAACATTTCCTCTATCATCCACTCCTGTGGGTTAAACTTTCCTTCAAACCAGTTTAGTTCATTGTCCCAATAACCTTCACATTGATCATAAGCAGCTACTGAAAATCCGTAACTTATTTCTACAATTAACGGTTGGTTTTTTTCGTCAAACACAAAATCATACGCAATACTTTGAGCTTGTATTTTGCTGTTGGTCTCAAAAGCTATTTGTACACAACGTTCGTCAATCTGGTTCTTTTCATAGATTATTCTTCCACTGCCGGATGCTCTAAAATCGTTTTTTCGAACCATTCTTTTCAATCCGAAAGCTTTGCTACCAACTACAATGATTCGAATATCAGAATCGTTGTTTGGAATAAACTCCTGAAAATAAACGTAGCCTTTTTCTCGGGGCATTTGTTGAGCAAATTTCGTTGAGACAACAATTCGATAGATACTACCCAACAGGTTTTTAAACGATGCTTTTTTTGATTTGTATTTTGAATAGACTTCTTTCAAATGTTCCCGGGAATCGAATTGCTTAAACCCTTTTCCAAAAGCTTTACGAATAAGCTTGAAACATTGTGATTTTGATCGGATCAATTTAACATTCGCAGATCCTGCACCACCTTTTAGTTTAAAAACTTTAGGATAACCGGTTTTCTCAGCCCAATCCAATGCTTGCTGGTCATCATAAAAAACAAAACTGGGAATAAGTGGGGCGGTAATAGCTTCCAGCAGGTATTTCTGAGCTACTTTATCATCAAAATGCCAGGAAGTTTTAAAGTCCGGGAAAACTTTTATCCCGGTATGTTCTAATGCGAACAAAATCTTTTTTGCTGTAATTACATCTTTAAAATCACCGTGGTGATGGTGCCATAGCAGTGCATCGCAGTCCTTGATTTGCTCAATAATATCTGAATCAAAAGCATTGACTAATATGTATTGAATATTGTTCTTTTCGCAATATGCAATCCAACGATCTGAAAAACTACCTTTTCGATGATGTATGGCGAGTTTCATGTAAATTTAGAATAAGATCTTTTTTAATTTCTGCTGAATTATTTTTTCCAAATAATGTGTAATAACCCAGGCAAGTACTATGCTTATCACCAATGGAAGAATCAATAATAAAAAGTAATTATCAACATATTTTGAAAGATAATAAATAAGTATCATTCCTGCGAACTGGTGAATCAAGTATAATGAATACGAAATATCGCCCAAAAAAACAAATACTTTGAAAAAAGAAAAACTCAACAATCTTCTCAACTTATTATATATAAATAGGTAAAATAGCATGAAGCAAAGTAATGCTGCAAAACCCTCTTCAATATCTTTCGCAAACCCATACAAAAGGCAGAATAAAATAAGAACGTGATATTTAAGGTTCAAACGATCGTTTTTACTCCAAATTTTAAAAAATGAAATTCCTGCGATAAACAAATAACTATAGCCCGTAATTAAAAAAATATTCAAATAAGGTATTTTAAAGTAGTGAATCATTATTCCGCTTAATAACCAGGCGGTTAACAGTCCAAAAACAACTTTTAACAAGTTGAATTGTAAAAGAATAATCATTAAACAATAAAACAATAATTCTACCTGTAATGACCAGTAAACCCCATCTATGGCTTTGAAACCTAGTAAATTTGGGATCATCGTAACGTTTACCAGTAAATCAAATAATGTGCGTTCAAATCTGGTTATACCAGCGAAGGAAGTGATAGTAAAAGTAATCAGCATACATATCCAAAAAGTAGGATACAAACGGATAAATCTACGTTTAATAAACTCAAGCGCGTTCTTGCTTCCTTCTAATGTCATAAAAATCACAAAACCACTGATTATAAAAAACAATTGAACTCCATAATGACCGTAGCTAAATTCAAACCAGTCCATTGTGTTTGTTTCAAAGACAATATTATAGCGTGAAGTATAGTGAAACAACACAACACTAAAGGCAGCGATCCCCCGAAAGATATCAAGTTCTATGATTCGTTTGCTTCCCACTTGTTTATACGTATTTAGTCAACAATTTATGTGTATTGTGTTGTCGGTTTCATTTATTCAAACTTTCCTTTAACACTTCCCTGGATAGGTCCGAATGTGCTTCACAGCGTAACAAGTTTAAAAAGAGTGTTCGACCTTTTTGGGTGTTTCTTCCATTTAACCCCATTTTTAACAATGCGCTTTTTAGGTATTTGTTTTTAACAAAGCTCAATAGTGACCAATAATTCTCATATTGTCTTCGCTTTTCCTGAATATAATTTTGCCAAAATTCGTTTAGCCTGGATTTATTTAAGATTATAGTTGAATAATTGAAAAATCTATCTTGAATTTCATTGTACTCATGATTTTTGATGATTTCTATTCTAAAATCCTCTTTAGATTGTTTTACAAAAATCGGTTTTGTTTGGATCTCTTTCTGTTCGGAAATTTCAATTTGTAAGACAATACCGTTATACCAATCTTCGAATTCAGATGGTTTGGTAAACAAGAAATTTCCCAAGCTATAGTAAATTTCTTTATTATTATAAACTTCCATACCACTGATGCAGTGTGTATGATGTCCAATAATCAGATCTGCTCCGTTATCTACATAAAATCGATACTGTTTTTGCATTCGGGGACTAGGAAGATTGTAATATTCATGACCACCGTGAACGATTACAAATACAAAATCACATCTTTTCTTTGTTTCCTGAATGGAATAAACATCATCTATTAAGTTCATTCCGTTTGCTCCAGTGGTTAATTCCGTTGCAGAGGCCCATTCGTTCTCTGCTATATTAACAATCCCGATTTTGCCGTTTGGAGTATCAATATAATGGGTCTTAGCTGCTTCAATCCTATTTTCCCCTGCTCCAACAGTAGAAATGTTGTTTTCAGTACAAAAAGACAGGGTTTCTTTAACTCCTTGTTCATCATAATCAAGGATGTGATTATTTGCCAAAGTGACTAGGTCAATTTTTAAACCGGATAATACATCTTTTGTACCGCTAATATTGGATTTTAGATGTGGTCCTGTTTTATTGATCTTTGATTGACTAGTGGTAACTGGAGCCTCAAGATTGACAATATTATAATCAGAAGATCTAAACAAAGAAGTGACCTCTTGGTCTATTAATTTTGTTGCATCATAATTTTTTGATACCACTAAATCGCCAGTTATTAATATTTTCATTGTGCATTCTTAATTTTCATGGCATAGTACCAGGTTAGAAATCCTCGAACTCCCCAAACTGTAGTAATTGTTATTGCCACACCGATATAACTAAAGTTAGTAATTGCAAACCATGCAAGTGCAAAACCACCTAAAGAGCAGTAAAGAATGATGTTCCTCAATATTTTTTCTTTTTTCATGATTACCAAATAATTTGTGCCATAGGTGTTCATAAGAAACAAAAAGAATGGCGCAACCGACATAATTCGGATTATATATGAAGAGTCTGAAAACTTATCGGTATAAAATATCTTTACCAAGAGATCGGCACCAAAAAAAAGAACTATTCCAAAAAATATACTAATTGACGCACTTATTTTCACATAAACATCGTGTTTATCTATCCTTCTGGATAAAAATGGAAAAAATGTTCTTGATAATACCCCAAGTACTTGTTCCGCCATGTCAATAAATTTTTTTCCGCTTGAATAAATTCCCGTAACAAAATTACCACCATAGAAACCTAGTAAGGTAACCGAAAAATTAGTGTATAAGTTTGGAAGGAAAAGACTGATGAACATATCCTTTCCTTCTTTAATGCTTTTGAATACATCTTCTATTGCTGGAAAGGTATATTTAATCTTGAACATTTTACGAATAAAAAAAATTGAAATTACTCCACTCACCAAATTCCCCGCGAGAACTAAAAGAGGTTGATAGATATAATCTTCTTCTTTTTTTATGACAACAAAAATTAAAGAAATAAACAGAAGTTTTGAAATAAGATTCATTATCGTTATATACTTCATTTTTTCAAATGCTTGAAAAAGCCAGTCAGGAAACAAAATTCGCCCGGGAATTGACATGAAAGAAATCCAAAAAAGCAATCTGTTTTCATAAAAAGCAGGAACAGAATAAATGAGAATGGCAAAAATTAAAATGGAAGATAAAAACAAGAGGAATTTTGCTGTGATTACTATTGAAAATATCCTGGAAACTTCTTGAATATCATCTCTTTTCTTTGCAATATCCCGAACGGCAGTATAGTTGAATCCAAAATCAGCAAATGTATCGAAATAGACTACCACAGAGCTGGCAAATGCCAATTTGCCAAATCCTTCAACACCAATAACTCTGGCTAAGTATGGGAAGGTAATCAGAGGAGAAAAATAACCGATGAATTGCAGTAGGGAAAGAGAGATAAAGTTGCCAAGCAATGCTTTCCCATCCTTGTTCTTTCGTATTTTATTTAATGTTTTCAATGGTGCTTTTACCTTTTGTTGAATTCAATATACCACTTCATAGCTTCTTTCAATCCGTCCTTTAAATAATGTGTTGGTTCATAATTCAGCATTTTTTTCGCTTTTTCAACACTTGCCAGGGAGTGGGGGATATCACCTGCACGATTGGGACCGTGAAGGATTTCTACTTCAGTAATCTTTGGATCAAATTCACTCAGATAGTGTTGAATGAGTTGTGTAACTTCCAATAACGTAGTCCGCTCTCCGGCTGCAGTATTGAATACCTGGCCGATGACTGATTTATTTTCTGTTGTAGCAGCCAAATGATTCATTTGAATTACGTTGTCAATATAGGTAAAATCCCGGGAATATGAGCCATCCCCATTGATTATTGGTGATTTGTACCGCATAAACTGCTGAATGAATTTTGGGATAACCGCGGCATAGGTTCCATCAGGATCCTGACGACGACCATATACATTAAAATAACGCAATCCGATTACCTCCATGCCATAATTAAGTCCGAAGACATGTGCATACAATTCGTTTACATATTTAGTTACAGCATACGGAGAAAGTGGTTTGCCAATAATTTCTTCTACTTTCGGCAGATTTTCAGAATCACCGTAAGTGGAAGAACTTGCTGCATAAACAAATCGTTTAACTCGCTCATCTCTGGCGGCAGTAAGCATATTCAAAAAACCGGTAATATTCACTTCGTTGGTTGTGACCGGATCATTTATTGATCGTGGAACGGATCCCAATGCCGCCTGATGTAAAACAATGTCCACACCCTGAACCGCTGTTTGACAATCGGTAAAATTACGGATGTCTCCGTCTACTAGTCGAAAATTAGGGTGGGATAAAAAAGAAATGATGTTATTTCGATGTCCTGTTGAAAAATTATCCAGGCAAATCACCTCGTTGTTTGTTTTCAATAAATCTTCACAGAGATTTGAACCGATGAAACCTGCCCCGCCTGTTACGAGAACTTTTTTATTACTTATTCTTGGATATGTCATATTCTTCCACTTCACATTAATTCTAACCAACTCTTAATCACTTAACCAAATTGAATTTGAAAAACCCATATTTAAAATGAAAAAGATCGATCTGAAAAGAAACTCTTTCCTTAACCCCTTTGTAATTTGTAACAAAAAGTTAGAATTCCAGTGGTAGTATTTCAGGTGATTCGGGGGCAAAGTTATCCTTTTCATAGCTTAATTAACAAACTTATTGTTAAAAAATAAAAAATAAGGAATTTTGTCCTACCTTTAAATGATTAATTATCTGTTTATTATGAGTGACAAAATGTATGCTGTAAAATAATGGGTTTTGCCAGGAACTTGTCTCCCGGCACGATTTCTGTACATTTGTATGATTTTTTACTTATTTGAAATTCAATTATGAAATTACATCACCTTCTATTCTTAGCACTTGCGCCTTCAGCATTGAATGCGCAAACTGAAATCGATGGCATGAACAAGTGGTCACTTGGTTTATCGATTGGTGCACATGACGGTATGGCTCCGTCCAGAGCAACAACCCGCCTGTATCAAATTCATCATTATGGTATCAACGCAAGGTACATGTTTACGAATCGTGCAGGTATCAAACTAGGAGTGAATTATGATTTCCTGGATTTTATCGATCGCCCATACAATAGTTACTATGTAAGAACTTCTCTTGAAGGTGTTGTGAATGCAGGAGATATTCTTCACTTCCCTCAGGTTATGCCACGTATCGGGCTTTTGGTTCATGGTGGATTCGGTTTTTCAAGCTTATGGTCAGACAACAATCCAAGAATCGCAAATACAGAATCGCTTTCGAAACGAGCTGATGGAATGATCAATTTTACTTTCGGAGTGACCCCGCAGCTTAAATTGAATGAAAGATGGTCCCTGAACGGTGATCTTTCATTCATATTTCATGCACGTCAACACAATACATTTGATATGCAGAGGGTGAACAAAAAGGGATCAATTGATGGTTACATGCTGAACCTAAGTATTGGTGTTTCTTACTATTTGGGTAAAAACAAGACGCATGCGGACTGGACTCCGACCGTTTACGGAGCAGCTGGTATGGACCCGAAAGAATTAAGTGAATTGAAAGCTGAGATTGCAGCGTTGAAAGAACAAACCCGTGACGATGACAAGGATGGAGTTCCAAATACAGTTGACTCGGAACCGAATACACCTGTGGGCAGTTTTGTAGATTCGAAGGGAGTTTCCGTTCGTGATAAAGATGCTGATGGAGTTGCTGATCCATATGATGTTTGTCCGGAGATTGCAGGTGTATATTCTGCAAACGGATGTCCTGATATGGACAAAGACGGAGTTGCAGATAAGGATGATGAATGTCCTCAAACAGCAGGATTGGCTTCCAATAAAGGGTGTCCGGTGGTTGCGAAAGAGGTTCAGGACGTCATGACAAAAGCACTGAAGGGTGTTCAGTTTGAATACTCAAAAAGTACCTTGTTGAATTCTTCTTTACCGGTTTTGGATGAGGTTGTCCGTGTAATGAACCAAAATCCGGATTACCGTTTGGCAATTTCAGGTCATACAGATAATGTGGGTGATGAGGCTCAAAACATGTTGCTTTCCGAATCAAGAGCACAGGCGGTTGCAAATTACCTTATTTCAAAAGGTATTCAGCCTGAAAGAATCACTGCAAAAGGGTTTGGGGAAACTCAACCGAAAACAACAAACGATACTCCGGAAGGTCAGGCAGTAAACAGACGCGTTGAATTCAACGTTTTGTTTGATTAAGATATAAACTATTGAAATGAGAACAGGAACTCCATAAGGGTTCCTGTTTTTTTGTTTTAAGAAGGGATGAAGAAAATTCAGTGATTTACTTCGGTTATTAGTTTTTTGGCTACGATCTTATCAATTGGAAAGGTCAGCAATTCTTCTTTGAGTTCTGAAAGGCTTACCCAATGCAGTTTTTCGGTGTTTTCCCTGTTTTCAACCAAGTGATCCAGCGAATTTACAGCTGCTTCGATTAAATAATAAACCGAAATAACCTGGTCGTTTTCAGAGAAAGCTGAGATCTGAAAGAAATCAGTCAGATAGAATAAATTGCCGACTTCAATTTCCAGATCAAATTCTTCCCGGAATTCCCGTTTCAGGCAATCGATCATTCCTTCTCCGAATTCCAAACCACCGCCGGGAAACTTCGTAAAGCTAAGGTCCCGGTAAGATTCGTCCGAAAGCAATACTTCGTTCCGGTGATTGATGCAAATACCGTAAACACGAATATTGAATCGCTTCATCTATTTTTCTAAAACAGATAGAATATCCGGTTTGAAATACAATTCTGATTTTAAGACTTTTCCATCTTCACGGTAAATGGGATTTCCGTCGGCATCCAGTTTACTCATATTGGAGCGCTGAATTTCAGCAAAGACTTCGGCAATTTTATCCTGAAGTCCGTGTTTCAGGATTGTTCCGCACAAAATGTACAATTGATCACCCAAAGCATCTGCAATTTCTACGATGTCCCCATTTTTTGCAGCTTCCAAATACTCTTCGTTCTCTTCTTTCATCAGGTTGTAACGCAAGATAATATCAGCCTCGGACAACTGTGCTGTAGGTTGATAATTGTTTGGAATGTTGAACGCATTGTGAAAAGTTTCAACTGCTGAAATGGTTTCTTTGAGTGTCATACTTGTTGTGTTTCTGCAAATATACTCAATTGAGACTTCGACTGCGCTCAGTCTCCTTCTAATCTTACATACCGCTTTGAAAAAGGGCCCTGAGCGTAGTCGAAGGGTCACTTTTATCGTCTCACTTTTTACTCTCTACAAAGGTCATCACCGGCCTGAATCCGACCATAGGATTTGCTTCCGTGAACTTTTTCGTGCTTTGGTTACGGATGTCATAACCGGGAGAATTCCAATCTCCGCCAACAGCGATATGTTGTTCCGAAACCATTTCTGCAACGTTGCCATTTAAATGAAAGATTCCGAACTCATTAGGGAAGTAGGACTGAACAGGTGCAGTCACGTCAGCATAATGTCCGCCATCTCCGATATAATCGAAACCGATAGAATTGGGTGCCAGGATAAGTTTTCCCGAAATGGTATCCCTGGTAATGCATCCTCCGTCGATTTGCAGAAAATTAGCCATCATTTTTCCTTTTTGTGTGCGTAAATAAGGAGAATCCCAGGCGTAAACCCGGTCCAGGCGTGTTCCATTTGCAGCGCGGATAAATTCAGCTCTTTTGGGCAAACGGACAACAATACTTTGGTTTTGGGTGTATTCACGCCAGATTTTGGTCAACCATTCACAATATTTCTCCGCTTGTTTATGCGTTAGATTGACTACCGGGTAATTTTTATATGCTTTATGGTTGAAATAGTGTGTGACATACTTGTCTCCTTTAAAGTAGGTGGAATTCCATTTTGCCGAATCAACTAAAGCTGATCGGTATTCGTCCATTTTCCCGGACTTCTTCAAATCATCCAAATATTCCTGATAATTGAAATTGGAGACTTCCGTTTTCGATATGAAAAACCCTTCACATGTGATCGTATCCCCATCTACGATTGTTTTCCCCGGGGAAATGTAAGAGAATCCGACTTTCGTCGCATTTTTCATTCCTTCCAAATCTAAAACCGGTTTTCTTCGTTTTGCAGCAGAAAGGCATGTAATGGTTACAAGAAGAATGAAAATAGAAGTTACGAATCTTTTCATAAGGTATTTTTTGTTTCTATAAAGTTAATTTATTTGGTGGGTTACAAAAAAAACTCCCACCACAAGGATGAGAGTTTCTATCGTAAATTATCTGAAGTTTAATGAAACAGCCTCGTGAGATAGTAAATTCCTGCTGCCAACAAACCTGAAACCGGAATCGTTAAGATCCATGCCCAAAGCAGGTTGATGGTAACACCCCAGCGAACTGCGCTCAAGCGTTTTGTTGCCCCGACTCCAATAATGGAACCGGTAATGGTATGTGTTGTAGAAACCGGGATCCCTAAGTTGGAAACGGTGAACAAAGTCAAAGCTCCTGCTGTTTCGGCACAAACACCTTCCAATGGAGTTACTTTGGTGATTTTTGTTCCCATTGTTTTTACAATTTTCCAACCACCCATCATGGTACCTAAACCAATCATTAGGTAGCAGGAGAATGCAATCCAACCCGGCATTGTTTCAGAGTTCACTTTTGCTTTGATCTTATGGCCTTTCAGAATTTCTCCGTCTTTGTCCACATAATCATTGAAAATGGCAGCTTCTCTGTATTCCTTATTCAAGGTTTTTCCTTTGAAAATAGCTTCGTGCGTTTTTGCATCGTAAATATCTTCACCCTTCGTGTAAATCAAGATATGGTCTTCTTTCTTGATCTTCAATGAATCCACATCCTGGGTATACTCAGGCTTGAATTTTGCTTTGCGGCCGTCCGCATCATCAAACTCAATTTGGAATACTTCCGATATCTGGAACATTTTAGGAATATCTCCTGTGATTTGTCCCTGATCATTTCGCTGTGAGTTTGCGAAGACCATTAATGCTGCGCAAATAATACCCATTACTTTTTGAGAATCCGCACCACCATGTCCTAAAGAGAATGCAGCGGAAGAAAGTAATTGCAATTTTTTGTACATGTTTGATTCTTTCAACGCGGTCTGGCGTTTTCCATGCACCAATTGGTACCAGGTATAAGTCAGGATAAAGAGCGTAATCATTCCCATTACGATCCACATCATTACAGGTTTCACATCCAGGTATTCTACCATGTAATCCATGATGAAATAAGTGGCTGTTGAAAGTGCTAAGATAGAGATCATTTTCTTGGAGAAGCTTCTGCTTACGGTAATCAGGGCAATGACGAAAGCAATAATCCCACCGATAAAAGGAGCAAGGAAAATGAACAAAGTAACTTTGATGATCTCTGCAGAAGCAATCACGTCAAAACCGGCGTGGGCAACTGCCGCTCCTGCAAATCCTCCGATCAGTGTATGTGAGGAAGAGGATGGGATTCCCAACCACCAGGTCAGGAGGTTCCAGATCATTGCGGCGATCAGTCCGGAAAGGATTACATATAAGTCAATAGCACTGTTATCTACGGTTTTTGCTACTGTATTCCCAACACTCATGTCGAATACCCAGAAAGCAACTACGTTGAAAACGGCTGCCCAGACAACTGCCTGGAACGGGGTTAGTACTTTGGTTGAAACGACTGTGGCAATCGAGTTTGCAGCATCATGAAAACCATTTACCAAATCAAATAATAAGGCAAGGATAATGATGGCAATTAATAGTGAAAACATATCTTATTGGTTTACCAATGAATATTAAGCATATTTTACAACGATCGATTCGATGACATTTCCGGCATCTTCACACTTATCTGTTGCAACTTCCATAATTTGGTAGATCTCACGTTTCTTGATCAGGCTTTTCGCGTCAATGTCCGAATCAAACAACTTTTCGATACTCAGATCAAAAATATCATCCGCCTGATTTTCAACATAGTTGATCTTGATTACACACTCAACAATTTTCTGAGTGTTTTTCAAGTTTCGGAGTTCTTTTACAGCAGCATTTACAGCTAAAACCGCATCGTGAATAGCATCTGCCATTTTCAGGATTCCGGAATCGTTCGGGTCAACCTTATAGAAGTTGATTTTCTTGGCAGAAGCATAAATATAGTCTGCAATGTCATCCAGGGATGTAGCTAATGAGTGAATATCTTCGCGGTCAAAAGGAGTGATAAAATTTCTTCCTAGTTCAACAAAGATTTTGTGTGTTAAATCGTCATTTTGGTGTTCCAGATCTTCCATTTCCTTAATGATGCTTGCTCTCTTGTTGTAATCGGATTCGTTTACACATAATACCAATTTACCTGCGATCGCTTCCAGGTTCTGAGAAGCCTCTTCAAATAGAGAGTAAAACACTTTGTCTTTTGGTAAGAAAAACTTTAAAATTCCTGATGCCATTTGTTTAAACTTAATATTGATGGCGCAAATGTAATCTTAGTTTATTGAGGATGTTCCGAAGAAAGTAAATGTTAACGAAATGGTAAAGTTGATGTATTTCGGTTGTGTTGGGAAGGGGTCGTGTGTAAAGTATCAGTATTTGAGATAGTTAGGACAGGTTCAATGTTAAGTTAATGTTAAGTGGCGGTTTTTTAGAAGTGGAGAAATGGGGTTTAAAGAGCCGGTTGAGTCCCTGAAATTTGTCAAAACGCACTTCAATGTTAAGTGAATATTAAAAATGTTATCAAAAAATTAAACTATTATTTGGTGTAGATTAATTCAATGTGAAGCCATTAGTTTTGCCGGGAAATTAAAAAGTATTCATCTCTTTTTATAGAAAAAGGGGATATCTTGAAAAACACGTTAATGAACTCAGTAGTAATGAAACAGCTTTTATTTTTAAGTACATTGTTGGTTAGTAATTGGATCTTTTCGCAAAAAAAGGTCGATCTGTCAATTTTTACAAAACCTCAAAAGGGAATTGAATTTGTAGGAAAGGATTCCTTGTTCTCGATGCGCCTTCAATTCCGGATGCAAAACAGAGCAGCTTTTCTTACAAGAAGTGATGATGATTTTTCTGCCGGGTCATATGAATTCCGTGTGAGAAGATTGCGCTTAAAAATGGAAGGCTTTGTTTACAGTCCGAAATTGACCTATAAACTTCAATTGGCCTTTTCAAGAGGAGATATGGATTGGGATATGACACAGGAATCACATGTGAATACAAGTGTGAATATTGTTCGTGATGCTGTGATTTATTATGAACCATGGAAAAACCTCAAGTTCGGGTTCGGGCAAACAAAGCTTCCTGGAAACAGACAACGTGTTATTTCTTCAGGAGATCAGCAATTTGCTGATCGTTCGATCGTAAATGCAACTTTTACGATTGATCGTGATTTCGGATTTTTCGGAGCATACAAGAGTAAGTATTTTGCAGTGTTGGGTTCTCTTACTTCAGGAGAAGGAAGAAACAGCAGTAATTCCAATAGCGGATTAAGTTATACTGGGAGAATTGAGGCTTTGCCTTTTGGATCTTTCACGGATAAAAATGATTACCAGGAAGGTGATTTGGAACGGGAACAAAAGCCGAAATTGTCGATTGGTGCATCGTATAACTTTAACGATGATGCTGTTCGCTCAGGAGGTCAGTTGGGACGTGACCTGTATACTAAAACAGATATGACAACACTCTCACTGGATTTGTTGTTCAAATACAAAGGTTTTGCACTTTACAGCGAGTTCATGCAGCGAAATTGCTCTAATCCGATTACTTATACTTCAGATACATCTCTTATTCAGCCTGTTTTTAGCGGGTATGGTTTTTTGCAGCAGGTAAGCTACCTGTTTAAATCCAATTGGGAAGTTGCCTTGAGATATGCAGAAGTTACTCCTTTCTCATCCGTATACAATAATCCTGCGTTTTCTTCGGTAAATCTGAAAAAGAACCAGGAATTCCAATTGGGGGTTACCAAATATTTGTACGGACATCGTGTGAAGGTACAAGGGAATATTTTGTACCAGTTAACCAATGATTTGCGGGCTAAAACCGAGGCTGGTAAGTTCGGGGCGATTTTCCAGATCGAATTAGGAATATAAACTTCGACTCCGCTCAGTTTCCTTCCGATTTAAGTTTATTCTTAAAAGGTGACTGAGCGGAGTCGAAGTCCCTTTTTATCCTTTGAATTTATATCCGATTCCCTTAACGGTCTGAATGTAATCATCTCCGATTTTTTCCCTGAGCTTTCGTACGTGCACATCAATGGTGCGATCTCCTACAATGATATCGGTTCCCCAAACACGTTCCAGGATAACATCCCGTTCAAAAACCACTTCCGGGCGGGATGCTAAAAGTGCCAGTAATTCGAATTCTTTTTTCGGTAAGTGAAGTGTTTCGCCGTTTTTGATTACCAGGTATTTTTCACGGTTGATCACCAGGTCGGGAGTTCCCGCGGGTTTTGCCTGGACAGCTTCTTTTCGTCTTAATAGTGCATGGACCCTGCTTATCAGGACACGTGGTTTGATCGGCTTTGAAATGTAATCGTCTGCGCCGGCATCCAATCCGGCAATCTGACTGTAATCTTCATTTCGGGCTGTCAGAAAGCAAATAAGTACGTTTTCTAATCCGGGAGTATTCCTGATTTGTTCACATACTTCGATTCCGTCCATTCCGGGCATCATAACGTCAAGAATGACCAAATCAGGTCTTTCCTCCTTGCAAAGGCTTATTCCTGTTTGTCCGTTTTCCGCAAGAAAAACTTTGAAACCTTCTTTCTTTAAATTGTATCCAAGAATTTCCCGGATATCTTCTTCATCATCAACTATTAAAATCTTATCCATTCTGAATGAGTTCCGAATCTACTCAAAGGTAAGAAAGTATTTTAAGTAGGCCGGATATTCGGAGATTATATTGCAAAAACTAAAACGAGATAGTGAAAATGTGGCTTGTACAAGTTATTTAGGTAGGAAATTGTTAAAAATCCGCTCATCAACTATTTCATCCATTCAACATGGAAAAATGATTTTTTTTCGTCAAAAAAAATCACCTTTCTTGGAATCTTAAAATGCTAATGTACCCGGGTAATAATTATTTCATCGGCTATATTTGTTGATTAATCTGTTCAATTGGAGTTTTAATTGACTGATCAGTGAATTATTTAACGTTAGGTTAATACATTCGTTTAAACCATTCTTTAAATCCTTTATTTGTCCTTTTTTGTAAGTCTCTCAAAAAATTGAAAAACCAATGATATAATGGCTTATCTTTGCTGTAGTAGTAGTAGGTTAGGTTGATTAGTGTGATAAGAGCTTGAGACGCCCGTCTTGAGCTCTTGTCTTTTTTGGCCGATTCGGATCCTAATTTCCTGAGATCACTTATCCGAAACGATTTCTTAGTATCTTCACAAAAACAATCATTTTAGAATGAAATCAAAGGCTAAAATATTATTGGTGGAAGATGATACCAATTTGGGATTTGTTATTTCAGACCAACTAAAATCAGAAGGGTATCAGGTTGCGCTTTGCACCAACGGAATGGACGGTCACATGCGTTTCTCCGAAGATGAATTCCACCTGTGTATTTTTGATGTCATGATGCCCAAAAAAGACGGCTTTACTCTTGCACGTGAGATCAGAACAATGAACCAGGACATTCCCATTCTTTTTTTGACTGCAAAAGCAATGACAGAAGATAAAATTGCCGGCTTCAATGCTGGTGGCGACGATTATCTGACGAAACCATTTTCCTTTGATGAGCTTTCTGTTCGGGTGAAAGCTCTTTTGAAACGGGTGAATATCCAGGATGAACCGGAACAGAAAATAGTTCAGATCGGTACTTACACTTTTGATACGGAAAACTTCACGTTAAAACACCCCGAGTTTGAAAAGACACTTACAAAGAAAGAGGCAATGGTGCTGAAAATCCTGTGTAAATTCAAAAATGCGGTTGTGCCGAGAGAAAATATCTTAACTGCCGTTTGGGGACAGGATGATTACTTTGCGGGCAGAAGTATGGATGTTTTTATCACCAAACTCAGAAAGTACTTTTCGATGGATCCTAAAATTGCGATTTCCAATATTCACGGAATAGGATTTAAACTGGAAGTTTTGGCTTAATAGAAATGACGACACTCATTTTACATATTGAAACGGCAACAAAAGTCTGTTCTGTTGCTTTGTCCTCCGATGGAGAGTTGGCCCGGATCCAGGAATTCAAGGATGACGGATATGCACATGGAGAACAATTGACCATCCTGATCCAAAAGGTACTCGATCTCCAGGGAATTACCGCGGCAGACCTGTCGGCGGTTTCTGTTTCTGCAGGACCGGGTTCCTATACCGGATTGCGGATTGGGGTCTCTACGGCAAAAGGATTGTGCTATGCATTGAATATCCCGTTAATTTCTGTCGATACGCTTCAGTCTATGGCGGAAGTTGCCCGGATTGTTTATCCGGATTCCAATCTTTGCCCGATGATCGATGCCAGAAGAATGGAGGTTTTTTCCCTGATCACCAATTTCGATGCAGCGATTTTAAAGCCGGTAAGTGCAGATGTATTGGATGAAAATTCGTACTTGGATTTTGAACCGTTTGTCTGTTTCGGGGATGGTGCACAGAAGATGCAGGAACTTTGGGGAGAAAGGAATATCGAATTTGACCTGGAACTGGAACCCTCTGCAAAAGGACAAATTCACCTGGCGTATGAAAAGTTTCTAAACCGGGAATTTGAAGATGTGGCTTATTTTGAGCCGGCTTATTTGAAGGAATTCTACCAGGCACCTGCTAAGAAAGGATGAATTATCAATTACTTAATTACCAGGCAGGACTCAGAATCCCTTGATAATTTTTCCATTCATAATTGATAATTAGTTCTTCGCCCTACGCTTCTTAATATTCGGCAAAAAGACCGTTACCATTCCGATCAATGGCAGGTAGGAACACAAATGATAGACATATGTCACACTCGTCTTATCGATAATACCACCCAGGATTGCAGATCCTAATCCGCCCATTCCAAACGCAAATCCATAAAACAAACCGGAGACCATCCCGATTCGTCCCGGAAGCAATTCCTGTGCATAAACCAGGATGGATGAAAAAGCGGAAGCCAAAATAGCACCGGCGCAAACAATACACACACTAGTCCAAAATAAACTGTCAATGTACGGCAAAGCCAATGAAAAGGGAGCTGCTCCCAAAATGGAGAACCAAATAATCTTTTTCCGCCCGAATTTATCCCCTAAAGGACCGCCAAACAAAGTTCCGAGTGTAAATGCAAGTAAATACAAGAACAGGTGCATTTGACTTGCGGTCTCTGATAAACTGAATTTTTCTTCCAGGTAGAAAACATAATAATTAGAGATACTTGCCGTGAAGAAGTATTTGGAGAAGATCAATACCAATAAAATGACAATCGAAAGGATAATCCGCGTTTGAGATAAGCCCAAAGGTTCTTCATTGTACGCATTCTTTTTAAAAGAGCTGTGACTCAGGTAATCTTTATACCAGTTACTCACTTTGAATAAAATAATTCCTCCCAGAATGGCAAAAAATGCAAAGAAAGCAATCGTGTACTGTCCGAATGGAATAGCAATGAACGCAATAAGCAAGGGACCGATAGCGCTTCCGCCGTTCCCTCCCAACTGAAAAATTGATTGTGCAAAACCTCTTCTTCCGCCGGAAGCGTAATAAGCAACACGTGAAGCTTCGGGATGGAAAATCGACGATCCGATCCCGATCATACAGGCGGCCAGGAGAATAGTTATAAAATCAGAAGCGAATGAAAGTGTTATCAATCCGGAAAAAGCAAAGAGCATTCCTACGGTGAAAGAGTAGGGTTGCGGGTTTTTGTCCGTAAAAGTTCCAACTACCGGTTGTAAAAGAGAAGAAGTAATCTGGAAAGCGAACGTGATAAAACCAATCTGCGAGTAGCTTAAATTGTAAGAATCTTTCAGGATCGGATAAGAGGCCGGAAGTACAGCTTGCATCAGATCGTTTAGAAAATGACCACAACAAACAGCGAATAAAATAGGATAAACTGTTTTTTTAGCATCAAATGCCACTGCTTCTGCCTTCATGCCTGCAAATTTAACGCTTCCTTTTTTAAAGAGTTGTTAACTCAAGAGTTTTTCAATGAAGCGGACCTCTTTTTTTTCGGAAATAGCTTTCAGATACGCTGATCCGATAATGACACCATCCGTATAGTTGAAAGCTTCCTTTTTTTGATCAGCTGTTGAAATACCAAAACCGAGAAACAAGGGGACTTCACCACAGATCTGTTTCAGCTGTTTGTAACGGCTCGCATGTTTTTGAAGGGAATAGTCTGATCCGGTTATACTGTTTTGGCCTACCAGATACACAAAAGCACTTGAACTTGCTGCAGCAATTTGTGAAACACGTTTATCGGAAGTAAGGGGAGTAATTAAATAAATGAGCGGAATGGTACTTTTCTCTATAATCTTCCTGTATTTTGTGTGAGTCAGTTCATACGACAGGTCCGGTATGATCAATCCGGAAATTTCAAGGAACGCACATTTTTCAAGAAAGGTTTCCAATCCAAATTGCAAAATAGGATTTAAATAGCCCATTAAAACAAGTGGAATGTTGATTTGATCTTTGATCGTTTCCAATTGTTCCAGGAGTAATGACAAAGTCATACCGTTTTTCAAAGCGAGCGTACTTGTTTCCTGGATAATCGGGCCGTCTGCCATGGGATCGGAAAATGGAATTCCTATTTCCAAAAAATCTATTCCCTGTTCCTGTAAACTCAGGATTTGTTGGGTTAAACTTTCTTTTTCAGGATATCCGGCAGTAATAAAAATACTCACGGATTTTTTTGTTTGCTTAAATGGATTCATAGATTTTTAAATGCTTCCTGGTACGTATTCATGTCTTTATCACCTCTTCCGGAAAGATTTACGATTATGGTCTCATCCGGTAGAAAATGTAATTTGGGTAAAGCAGCGAGTGCATGCGCGCTTTCCAATGCGGGAATGATTCCTTCCAATCGGGTGCATTCCAAAGCCGCATTTAATGCTTCCTGATCGGTAACGGACAGCGAAGTGGTCCGTCCTGTTGAAATGGAATCGGCATGCATGGGCCCAATGCCGGGATAATCCAAACCGGCAGAAATACTGTGTGGTTCAATCACCTGTCCGAAGGAATCCTGCATTAAAAGGGTCAGGCTTCCGTGTAAAACTCCGGGTGAACCTAAAACTGAAGTTGCGGCACTTTTCCCGGAATGAATTCCCTCACCGGCAGCTTCTACAGCAATTAATTCTGTTTCTTTCCGGTTGTAAAAATGATAAAATGCCCCGGCAGCATTACTTCCTCCTCCCACACAGGCAATTACTTTGTGTGGAGTTTTGAGTCCGTTTTTATATAATTGATCTCGTATTTCTTCTGAAATGACCGATTGGAAATAAGCCACCATTTCAGGGTACGGATGTGGTCCGACTACGGAGCCGATGAGGTAATACGATTGCGGGAAATTGATCCAATGACGAATGGCTTCATTCGTTGCGTCTTTAAGCGTTTTGCTTCCGCTTACTGCTGTCCGGACTTCCGCTCCAAGCATTTTCATGCGCTGAACATTGGGAGCTTGCCTCCGGATATCTTTTTCTCCCATATAAACAATGCAATTCATGCCCATTAAAGCACAAACAGTTGCTGTTGCAACACCGTGCTGACCTGCTCCGGTTTCTGCTATGATCTCAGTTTTCTTCATGTATTTGGCAAGGAGAATTTGTCCGATGGTGTTGTTGATCTTATGTGCTCCTGTATGGCAGAGATCTTCACGCTTTAAATAGATCCGGGCCTGATATTTCCTGGAATAATTTTCCGCAAAATAAAGTGGAGTCGGTCTTCCAACGTAATTGTTCAACAAGTTCAGATAGGCGTCCCGGAATGCTTTTGAAAAGCAATATGTCCGGAATGCCTGATCCAATTCTTCTACTGCGGGTCGAAGTAATTCGGGAATATAAGCTCCTCCGAATTCTCCGTAGAAACCCAATTCGTCCGGGATGTTAGAATTATTTTGTGCCATTTTTGAAGTTTTTAATGAATGTTTTCAGTAGTTCAATATCTTTTTGTTTGGGGGCAATCTCAAACCGGCTGTTAATATCAATTCCGATTAATCGGGGATGATTCAATTGCCTGATCCGTTCCAAATGTGCCGGTGAAATTCCACCACTCAAAATGAAGGGAGTTTTTCCTTCGTAAGCGTCCAGGAGTGCCCAATCGAATGAAGTTCCGCTTCCGCCAAAATGCTCCGTTCGGGTGTCAAAAAGAAAACAATCGACGACTCCTTCATAGTTTTTGCAAATTGAAAAGTCACCGGGCTGTTGAATTCCAAATGCTTTCCACTTGGTAACGGGACTTTTGAGTTGTCGAATTTCTTCCGGAGTTTCATTTCCATGAAATTGAACGACGCCCAAATGTTCTTCGGAAATGCGCAGAAGGATCAAAGCCGGGTCTTCATTTACAAATACACCTACCTTCTGAACCGGAATACGCGGTGTGGATTCCACATTTCTCGGTGATTTGGAATAGAAAATGAACCCGAAATAATCGATCCCATCCAAATCAAATAACCCAAGATTTTCGCTACTTGACCCGCAACCACAGACTTTCAGGATCATGAGTGGACCGGATTAGGAATTAATTCGGAAAGTGAGGTCCCTTTTAAAATACTTTCCCCGATCAATGCACCTTGAAAACCGTGTTGCTGAAGTTGAATGATTTCACTTTTTTGCGTGATCCCGGAAGCCGAAATAATTGGAATATTATCCGGTAAATAAGGTGCCAAACGAATGGAGTTTTCAACATCCGTTACTTGCGATCTCAGGTTGCGATTATTCACCAATAGCATATCTATTTCTTCATTGATCTTAGCTAATTCTTCATATGAATGAATTTCAAAAATCACTTCCAACCCGATACTTTTTGCGAGAATTGTCAAGTGATGTGCCTGTTCCTTTTCCAAAATGGAGGCGATCAGTAAAACAGCATCTGCACCAGCAGTTTTACTCTCAAATAACTGGTATTCATCCAGTATGAATTCTTTCCTCAAAACAGGAAGGTGTGTATTTTCCCTTACACGGATCAAATCCTCAATGGAACCACCGAAGTACCTGAAATCAGTTAGAACGGAAATCCCTGCAGCTCCCTGTGATTCATACAATTGTACTTGATCGCTGACATTCAGGTTCGGTGAGATTTCCCCGGCACCAGGCGATTTTCGCTTGATTTCTGCGATAATCCCGAAATGTTGCAGCTGTTTTTTTAGTGAACGGATGGATCTGTCAAAATTGGGGTGACGGAAGTATTCGGAAATAAGAACGGATTGTTTCAATTTGGCAATTTCAATCGTTTTGTTGTAAACGATCTCTTCTAAAATAGTTTTCATAGACACGTGTTTTTAAAGGTGTAAAAAGCTAAGCCGCTTAAAATTTGTTCGTATGCCAGCTCAAATGCTGATTCAAATGGGGTTTCCGGTTGGAAAGTTTGAAGTGCCAGGGCAACATTTCCGGCCACAACTGTATTTTGATGGTTGCTGCCTTTACCCATTAAAATAGAGGTAAAGATGTGAGCCGACTCAGCGACGGAATTTCCTGCGGATAGTGACTCTAAACTGATTTGCATTTTGTTTGGAGCATGCTGAATAAGCTGGTCGGAAGTTGCACTTAAAATACGTGTGCTTCCAATGAAAGTCAATTCATCAAACCCTGAAAGTCCGTGAAGGACCGTAAAATTCGTTCGTCTGGTTTTCAGCACTTGCTGGTATTGTTTTGCAAGTTCCAGGCAATAAGTGCCGCTTACCTGGTGTGTTGTCTGACACGGATTTACGAGTGGACCTAAGCCATTAAACAAGGTGCTTATTCCCAGTGATTTCCTTAACGGCGCAACACGCATTAAAGCCGGATGAAACAATGGAGCGTGTAAAAAACAAATATTGTTTTGATCTAATTGTTTCTGTAATCGGTGAGGATCTGTTGAAAATTCGTAACCCAAATACTCCAAAATAGTAGAAGAACCACACAAGGAACTGATCCCATGATTTCCATGTTTTACGACCTTGTATCCGAGCGAAGCGACTACGAAAGCTGACAAAGTGGAAATGTTGAAGGTATTCTTTCCATCTCCGCCCGTTCCGCACAAATCAATACTTTGATCTGTTTCCAGGCTTACAGGGATCATTATTTCCAACAACGCTTCCTGGAATCCAATCAGTTCGGAAAGTTGAATTCCACGTAGTTGGATAGCAGTCAGAAT
>CAMLLB010000045.1 GCA_946480815.1 uncultured Flavobacteriales bacterium | reverse complement strand
TTTCAAATTTTAACGACATGACAGATAACAAAAATTTTGACGTAATCATAGTTGGTGGAAGCTATGCAGGACTTTCAGCAGCGATGGCTTTGGGCCGGGCATTGAGAACCGTTTTAATCATTGACAGCGGTTTGCCTTGTAACCGGCAAACACCTCATTCACATAATTTCATTACGCAAGACGGAGAAAAACCAGGCGTTATTGCAGAAAAAGCAAAAAAGCAAGTGTTGAAATACGACACGGTAAAATTCTTAACTGACCTTGCCCTTAATGGAACGAAAACCGATAAAGGTTTTGAAATTTCAACTCAATCAGGGAAACTGTTTTCAGCCAAGAAACTCATTTTTGCAACAGGCTTAAAAGACATCATGCCGAGCATTAAGGGATTTTCTGAATGTTGGGGAATTACAGTACTTCATTGTCCCTATTGCCATGGATATGAAGTAAAGAATGAAAAAACAGGGATTTTGGCAAATGGATATGGTGCATTTCATTTGGCTCGGCTCATTAATAATTGGACAAAGGATCTAACCATATTTACCAATGGAAAATCTCAATTGACACAGGAGCAAACCGATGAAATCAAAAGACACAATATTTCAATAGTTGAAAAGGAAATTACCTCATTGAAACACAAAGACGGAGTAGTGGAAGAACTAATTTTTGCAGACAATTCAACTTTTCAATTACAAACGATTTATTCAAGACCTCCTTTTGAACAACATTGTAAAATCCCCGAATTATTGGGTTGTGAACTGACAGAACAGGGACTTGTCAAAGTAGATGCATTTCAGAAAACAACGGTAGACAATGTATTCGCTTGTGGAGACAATACCAATCCTCTTCGTTCTGTGCCATATGCTATATCAACAGGAAGTAATACAGGAGTGTTTTTAAATAACGCAATGACAGAAGAAGAATTTTTAAAATGAGTACAAGGGATGATCTATGTAAAAGAATCTAAGGTTTCTAACTGTAACACCGGCTCCAAATCCTCTATCAAAAAGGTTGACGTTTCCTTGCTCGTGGTCACACATTCTCTTTTGCAGTGAAGGCAGACACGGATAAATTTGTTGCTCCATCGGCCGCCAAAAACTTACCACAGGCAAGGCAACGTACTTTTATTCTGGTTCCCGTTTTCTCCTTCTATCAAAATAGTTGTCGGATGTTTGTCTGAGTGATTTTATCCGAAATCACCAACCTTTCGGTTAGTTTTAGTGACTTATTTATGTAAAACTGCTTTATGAAACACGTATTATTTTTAGTAATCATCTTTTGGGCGAGCCATTCATTTACTCAAAAAACACTCCATATTCCACTTTACCTGCAAGATACGAATACGGTAGACGGTAGCCAGTTTACGATGAACAAGACAGCTGAAAGTGCCAACTTCATTATCATTTGGGGAAATACGGTTGGAACGGATCCGGTCAATTCCCCCAATCCTAATCTTGCTTTCAATCCGCAGGCCATTCTGGATACGATGGAAATGATCTATACTGCTTTCAACGGTTTCGGTTTTATTGATGAAGTTCCGGGTACCAATATGAGTCAGTACAAAATTCCCGTTATCATGCTGAATACCTGGGGTCCCGGAGGAGCTGAGGGATTTGCTTATGCGAATCATGTGGATGGAGTGATCGGTGCATTTTGGGTACATCCGATCGCTATGCAAAACGGACATGTGGCCGCTCACGAATTCGCACATGCCCTGCAGGCGCAGACTGTTATAGATTATCGCTCAATGAACGGATTCGGACCGGTTTGGGATCATGCGGGTATCTTTTGGGAAACTCACGCCAATTTCATGCGCAATCTGTTGTATCCAATGGATGTGACAGCATGGGGAATGGATGTTTACCATGCAGAGGCATGGGGCGACTGGAAAAATACCTATGAAAATTATCCGCTGCTTTTTGGAATTATGGAGACAGAAGGGATTGATATGGTCAACCGCCTGTGGAGGGAATCTTTGAGCACCGAATATCCGTTGCAAGCATATAAACGACTTGCGGGTTATAATCAGCAGCAGTTCAACGATAAAATGTACCAGCACATCAGACGTATGGCGACATATGATTTTTCAACCAATGGTATGGGGCAGTTTTTCCGTAATTACCGGGCAAATGATCAGCAGAATTTCCTGCCAACGGTTCAGGCACTTTATACCATTCCCGAACAAGACTCGTCGAATCCGCAGATCTACCGGATTCCCATCGAACGGGCACCGGAAGAATACAGCTATAACATCATTCCGCTTCACCCGGATCCGGACAGTTGTTCGGTCATCGTGAAGTTTAAAGGACATACTGAAGTGAATGCACACAGTGGCTGGAGATATGGGTTTGTTGCTGCGAATGCAGATGGAACGGTGAGTCGCTATAGCCCCGTTTATGCTAATGAAACTTCCGAAACAGGATTCGCGCTGGAAGGAAACGAAGCATTTCTTTACTTCGTTGTAATGGGGGCTCCATCCGATGAAATCACAACTTCTGTTGCAAACGATACATGGAAGGGGTATCCGAAACATTTCCGTTTTCCTTATGAGTTTTCTGTTAGCGGAGCTGTGCCGGAAGGTTTTCAAGCGGCGGCTGATTTTCGTCAGCAGCTCAAATCGAATGGTCACCTGCATTCGAACGGTGGTGGTTGGGTTCAAAATACGGCTTCAGTAGCCAACTCAGTGTTTGTTGCTCCACATGCAATGGTCCTGGGGAATTCAGTGCTTACGGGTAATGTGCGTGTCTTAAACACGGCACTTGTCAAAAATGCGACCATTGGCGGAAATGTCGAAGTCAGTGGAAATGCCTTCATTACAGGTGGTATCTATGCCGATAATGCGTTGATCAAAGGACAAGCGTTCCTGGAGAACGATACTGTTTCCCAGAACGCATTGGTTCACATGCGGGCACGTGTCAGCAACTACAACTTGTCGGGTACAATTGAGGTTGGTGGAGATGTCGTTGTTTACAATATGGAAGGAAACTGCAATAACGGCGTGTATTACAGAATGACCAATTATTATGAGGATAATCTTCTTGAGTGTGATGGTCGAACAGCTACACACCCGGATAATATGGATGTAAATAATCCCCTGGTTCCTTTTTCAGTAAGCCAAATGGAAATCAACTGCACCTGCGCCACTTATCCCGATTGCCTTTCTTTAGGAATAACCGGACCGACTTCCGGTTCGCAGAACTACAGTGTATTTCCGAATCCGGCTTCTGAGTTTGTTACCATTCGAAGAAACAGCGGAACAACATTCAATGGAACTGTTGAGATCTACAACTTACAAGGAATATGTGTCTTTAAACATGTTCTTCAGGAGCAGGAAATTGAGATCAACACCTCCACTTTTGCGAAGGGAGTGTATACTGCCCGGATTAACGATGGAGAAACAAGCACTGCTCTGCGAATTGCGATCAGGTAGTGATATTAAATCGGTAACATAAATCGGAAAAGAGTGGGGGATTACCCTCACTTTTTTGTTTCAGGAAATTCCGTTGACAGGTATTCAGATATGACAATGATCATCTGTTAATATTAGGAGCGTCATATCAGAGAACCCATTTTTTTGCGAACTTGTAAAAAAATAAGATCATGAAAGAAAAAATGAAGCAAAATGCGTCTCATAATGCCGTCTATGGCTTGGGACTGATCGGTGCAGCAGTTTACTACATCTCAGCAGCAACCGGATTCTGGATGGGAGTGGTTGGTTTTCTAAAAGCTTTGGTTTGGCCTGCTTTTCTTGTCTATGAAACCCTGCAAGCGGTACATGCTTGATGAAAGTTATTCATCTTCTGCATGATCTTCCTACTTTTTTCCAAGGCCAAAAAGTAGCAAAAACGCCTTTGCCCGCTTGCCCATCAAGCAGTCTTCCCTTTCGGACCGCTTCACGGAAAGAAGGGATCAGGATCCCAAATGCAACCCCGCAGTAGTTTTGCAAACACTTCGGGATTTGCACTTTCCGGAATCGGTTACTGAAAGAGAAGACTTTGATCTTCGACAGATCATTAGTTGTTGGGAAAACAATTGTTTGATCTAAATAAGATTTGAGAATCCGCAATCGGGAGTGAGTACTCCGCATCAGCAATCAGTGAAAAGTGTTTTGATTATCATTCCGCTGAAGTTGAAAGAGTGAATGCAGTGCAAGCCTGACGAAAGCTGTTTACTTATCCAAAACGTCAGACATTTCCCCTTGAGGTCACTCATTTGAAGTCGGTTTTATTTAAACGTGTTTAGCCTGAGTGTAAAAATGAAATTTCTTCCGGGTGCGCTGATATTTGATGCGAATGTTCTGTAATTTTTGTCCAGTATGTTTTCACAGGCAACCTGAGCAGATAATTTAGAACTGAACTGGTACCCGATTCTTAAGTTGTAAGTGACCCAGGCAGGCATTCCATCTGCTGTTGCATACGCCAGATTATCTTCCCCGCTATCCGAATAATCGGCTAATTTTTTCCAACCGGAGTACTGACTGAAAAACTCAGCCTGGAGCTTTTTCCAGGTAAATTGAAGGGATGTTTTTCCGTAGAGCGGTGGTATATGATCCAGTGGTTTTTCGTTGCCTTCTGCGTAAACCCGACCGTATGTATAGTTTATGGAAGAACCCAAAGTCCAATGTTTCAGTAATAGTGCTTTGATACTCGCTTCAGCACCATAAATAACCCCGTAATTCGCATTTTGCGCAGCATAAACATCTACATAGTTATCATTGTAAAAAGCAGTATCCGAACCATTTAAGGTAGTCGGGAGAATTGCAATAACATGTTCTATTCTTGAATAATAGCCCAGGGCCGACACCTGGATGTGGTCCTTATACCGGTAGCTTATACCTAATTCACCGGTATATACCGTTTCGGGCTTTAAGTTTGTATTTGGAACTACCAGTTTCCCGGGAGTACTGCTTGTTTCGACTACTGATTCAAAGACTTTGGCCAAATCGTCAACATTGGGTGCTCTGAACCCGGTTGATCCGCTCAATGAAATCCGGATACTCTTGATCGGTTGAAAAATGATCCCGATATTTCCGTTCAAAGCACTGTTGTTTTGCTTCGCCTCGGTGTATGGAAAAGGATAGAATGTCCGATCGTTGAATTTAGCTTTAAGCATCACGTAATTGCCCCGTATTCCACCGCTTAAAATAAGCTTATCTGAAATCTCAAGGGCATCTGTTAAATATACAGCGCTTGTAAACATAGAAGATCCTCCATCCGGATAGCGGGTATCCAAAGAACCGAATGTATCAACCAGGATGTTTTGCTGATTTGCAGTCGATTGAACACGATCATATTTAGCAAATAGCCCATATCTGATTTCATGTTTTCCAGCTCTTTTCTCCAAATCAAACAGGAAGGTACTAACCATAACCTTTTCAGTCCTGTGATTTAAAAAGTCGGATTTGTAGGCTCTGTCATGGCGGCTTTCTTCAATCCATTGCTGCGAAACATTCGCTTTCACCTGGTCATATAATTTCCTTTTTTTGGTGATGGATAAATCGTAACTGATTAACGACCTGAATTGAGGTCCGTAATACCATTCTGAAAAGCGGGGAAGTCCATTTTTTGTCTGGGTAAGCCTGTCGTATCGATCAATGTCAGAAGAATTTGAAAGTTGCATGTTCAGGGTATGGACCACGTGATCTTTTTGTTTGAATGCAATTTTTTGAATGATGTCGTATTGTGAGTATGCTGATCCTACCTGTTTATTTTTGTTTGAATTAGCCATCATTGAATCTGTATCGTTGATTCTCTCTACATAAAATGTTCTTTCGCCAAAATCCGGATACTCCGGGTTTCTTACCTTTCCCTGGGTTAAGTCGCCAAAATGGGAATACGTAAAACTTGTAACCGAAGACCAGCGTTTCCAGCCAAGGTTCAATGAGGCGTGCCCGGAATAACCGTTTGCGGCTGAAAAGTACCGTGCGTATGAATTTGTTTTGATCAATAGGGAGTTAGTTTCGGAGAATTGAGGTTTGATGGTGTGAAAATGCATCACACCTCCCAGGGCATCTGATCCGTATACTACAGAACCCGGGCCATAAACAATCTCAATGTTTTCTAAAGATGCCGGATCGATTGTAAGGACATTCTGAAGATGACCGCCCCTGTAAATAGCATTATTCAACGGAACACCATCTACTACCAGAAGAACTTTGTTGGTTTCAAACCCTCTGATTACGGGGGAACCGCCTCCCAATTGGGATTTTTGAACGAAAACTGCGCCGCTTGATGCCAGTAAAT
The DNA here is from genome assembly GCA_946480815.1 of uncultured Flavobacteriales bacterium. The sequence goes on along the minus strand of CAMLLB010000045.1, from coordinate 30,647 downwards.
CCGCGCTGCTGCTTTGGTTCATTCGCTGTAGCTCGGAACTCCTGATTGATTCAATGCGTTTCGGAACATCCGATTTCTTCTCTAAAAACCGGCTTGATGAAACAGTAACTTCATCCAGGTCAATGTTTTTTTCAAGTAATGAAACAACAGTCACTTCATAATGGGAGATTTGTACGGTCATACTCACATAATTCGGATGCTGAACTATGATTTCCGCAGGAACAGTGATTCCGGTTAAATCCATTAACCCGGCAACATTTGAAGTGTAGACTTTTTGGTTTTGAATTGCAACAGCATGGGCAATCGGTTGATTTGTATAGCTATCCAGAATTTGAAGTTTTTGTGAATGAGCTAACGAGGACAGACAAGCTGTAATTGCTATTACTACAATTCTTTTGAGCATAATTGGGAAGAGGTAATAAGGATTTTCACGCAACAATTAACGATTTGAGCACTAAGTAATCTGTTTTTTTTACGCTGTCAAACAAAATATCCATAAAATAGTGTTCCATTCTTGGATTTGAATCTGACAAAAATAAGGAACCGCCAGATCAGTTCCGGAAAACCCTTCAGCCGGATGTCCATTTTTTCGTCAATTAACGGTACTTGACTTTAAACTTCTTATTCAGATAATTTTGAGTTTGTTTAATTTGCTTTACTTTACTGCCTGTTAACAGATAACTATGGTAATTGAATACATAACCATTTGCTTTTTTTCATTGCTTGGTTCGGGACTAACATTTTTTTCGGGGTTTGGTCTCGGAACTATTTTGGTTCCCATATTTGCTATTTTCTTTCCCCTGGAACTGGCCATCTCATTAACTGCCATTGTTCACTTCCTCAACAATGTGTTTAAACTGTACCTGGTAGGAAAAAATGCAAACCGGAGCATGGTATTGAAGTTTGGTATTCCGGCAATTGTTTCTGCATTTATCGGTGCTTACGTGCTGACACTCCTTTCTGGGATGGAGCCAATTCTTTCATATTCTGTATTCCATATTTCCGGCAGTATTACCATTACGAAACTTCTGATTGGTGCACTGCTTTGTTTTTTTACGCTTTTTGACATCATACCCAGCTTATCAAAACTGGAGTTTCATAAAAAGTATATTCCGCTGGGAGGCTTGCTGAGTGGTTTTTTTGGTGGGTTGTCAGGAAATCAGGGAGCACTGAGAACCGCATTTTTGATCCGTGCAGGTTTGTCGAAAGAGCAGTTTGTTGCAACCGGTGCGGTGATCGCTCTTTTAATTGATATTTCCCGATTAGGAATTTATTCATCGGATATTGTAAAGCAGCAGGATAAACTGGATTATTTACTATTAACGTTGGCTGTTTTATCAGCATTTTTAGGAGCTTATGTCGGAAACAGGTTATTGAAGAAAGTAACGATCCAGTTTCTTCAAAACTTTGTTGCAATCATGCTTTTAGTGTTTTCCATTCTTTTAATGACAGGAATTTTGTAAGCTGATTTTTCTGTATGACAAACAACATGTTCGAATCAATTGGAATCTTTTTTGACGATCCGGTTAACCATTGAAGCATTAATTTCTACTTCATTATTTGAATCCTATATCGATTTATTAAAACGCTGATCCCTTTAATTTAATTGAATCCATCTCATGAATACGGAAATTGACAGTTTTTCCTGCATGCGTGATGGGAAAAGAAAACAGTCGGTTTTTAGTTTAAATGTCGGCTATCTGCACTGATTTTTAATTGATCGGAAGAAATAAATAAGCGATACTCACCAAGCCGGTATTTTAAAACAATATGAGGCATTAAGTTGGAAATACAACACGCGCACATTTTTTAATACACTTTTTGTTTCTTGATTCCACGAAAAGAAGTTTATTAACTTTCAGCCTGGAAAAATGTTGTTTTTTAAACGTTTAGAAAACAACTGAAATAAACCATAAAAACTCAATACTTATGAACGGCAAACGGCAAATTGGAATACTACTTACATTCCTGCTCCTGATTTGTGTCAATTTCACCGGTCTGGCACAAGACTCAGCAAAGAAATACAAACCGAGACAATTTCGAAAAGAACCGATTTGGATTGAAATGATGAATGATCCGAATGCGAACTACTATCAAACCATCAGAGCCTTTAGGGAATATTGGAAGAGCCGTATCTTACCCGAAGAACCCTTTGAAAATCATGAGCTGGATACATTCGAAAGGGAAGTGGGGTTAGAGCACGACGATGAATCAGAGGAGGAACGTAAAAAGGAACATGCCCGCAAAGAGAAAAAGAGAAAGCGAAAAGGGAAACCCGACGAAACAATGCTTTATGCTGCGCAAGTTCGTGCATTTAAAGGATGGATGAAAGCCGTTAAACCCTGGGTTCGTGAAGACGGCAGTATTGTTTCTCCCGAGGAACAGCAGAAAATAATCGATGCACAATCCGAAGAGCGAAAAAAAATAGAAGAACTCAATACTCCAAAAAAGTAATTTCCGATGAAAAAAATACTACTTATCTGCGCAGTGCTTTTGAGTATCTCCTCTCATGCGCAATTAGCAAACTGGACACCGGTTCCAGGCGGAACGAATTTCCCGACGAATAATTCCGGGCAAATACATGGTTTCTGCAGAATCAGTCAAATGAAGTTTCATCCTTCCGACACCAATAAATATTATGCAGTTACCGGTGAAGGCGGATTATTCTTCTCAAACGATCAGGGAGCAAACTGGACGGTGGCACCCGGAACCGATGTATTAACGAGTTACTGTGCTTCGATTTGTATTGATTATACCAATGATCAGCACTTACTTTTGGGAACGGGAGATGCCAATTATTATTACAATAGTTCTGCCGGATTAAGAAAATCCAACGATGGAGGTGTAACGTTTACAGCTACTAGTTTGACAAATTGTTTGGTCATTGAAATTATCCAGAATTCAACAAATTCATTGGAATACATTGCTGCAACCAATAAAGGAATCTATAAATCTACAGATGGCGGAAATAACTGGACGGCATCTACCGCTACAAATATTCCTTTCACAGATATGAAAGTGAATACAGCGACAAATTCTCAAATTGTTTATGCCTGTACGGAAGAGAATGTTCCACGCTTTTACAGATCAACAAACTTCGGAACTACCTGGACGCAAATAACCAGCGGGGTGATTGCTTCAACAGCAAACATCCAGTCGGGATCACGTATCGGGGTAACTCCTGCCGATCCGAACATTGTGTACTTGTCCGTTGTTGGGGGCGGAGGTATTATTCTGAAATCAATTGATGGCGGTTTGACTTTCACGACCCAAAAAGCGGAGGGAAGTCCGTATATTACTTTTTACGACGACGATGTAACCGAAGGTGGTCAGGGAAATTACAATCACACCATTACTGTAGATCTTGTGGATCCCTCTAAATTATGGGTCCAGTCACATTGTACCTGGTATTCTGCAAATAGTGGAGTTACGTGGACATTACTAACCCATTGGTGGGAAAAATGTCATACGGACATGCACCAAATTCAGCAAGCACCATTCAATAGAAACAAATTGTATAGCATGAATGACGGAGGTGTTTGGTTGAGTACCGATGGAGGTAATAGCTGGACTCCGACAAGTAATGGACTCTACGCCTATGAAATCGGTAATAAATGTGGGATTGGCAGTCAGGTCGACAAAAATTTCATTTCTATCGGAACGCAGGATAACGGTCGTGTGATTGCCAATGCCAATGGTTGGTTCACAACCGGAGGCGGGGATGATTATGCTAAACGACAATGTGACTATAATGGGAATATTTATTTTGATGGGACAGACAGACAGCTTAATCACACAGGAGCAACCGGAGCATATGGTCTCCCAACAACCAACTGGAATGCATTTGGATTTAACCGCACCAATGTCAATTTAGGATTTGTGGGGGTAACGGATGTTTACCGTACCACTGATCTTACTGCGGGAACACCAACCTGGACTCAAATATCAACATTCAATCAAACAATCGTGGATATTCACAGTAGTATTGCTGATCCAAATCGCTTGTATGTACTGGTTTCAAATGGAGATATCTATGTATCATCCAATGCTTTAGCTGCAAGCCCAACATTTGTCTTGCGCACTCCACCCGGATCGGCAAGCTCACTTGGAAGTGTTGCGGCCATAGCCAATAATGCGGATATCGTTTATGTATCGGAAAATAATGCCGTTTACAGATCTGCAGATGCCGGCGCAACCTGGACTAATATAACTTACAACCTTCCGAATGTGAATCACAGACGAATTTTGGCAGAACAATTCGGTGGAACGGAAGAATTGGTATTTATAGCAACAAATAATGCCGTTTATTACAAAAAAGCAGGTGCAGTAACCTGGACTAATTACAGTACAAACCTGCCTTCACGAAGATCTCCGACAGAATTTTCGATGTATGATGACGGAACCAATCAATCCAGGATCCGATACGCTAGTTTTGGCAGGGCTATTTGGGAAAGCGCGTTTGATAATCTGCGACCGTTTAGCGCAAATATTGTGGTTGGAGATAGTGTAATTGATTGTGATAACTCTTCAGTGCTTTATACGCAAGGATGTGTTGGTGCTGTGAATACTCCGATTGCCTATTCCTGGAGTTTCCCGGGAGGAACACCTTCCACATCAACGGCAGCAAGTGTGAACGTCACCTATCCGGTTACGGGAACGTATAATGTTACATTAACCGCAACCGATGTATTGAATAATACATCAACAAAAACAATTGCCGTATATGTCCAGGTGAACACGCAGCTTGCTTTGCCATTGACCGAAGGATTTGTTTCTGCGGCTTTTCCGCCAATGGGCTGGAGCCAAGTCAATATAGCAAACGTTTCGGAGCTATGGGAACGTAACGCAGTTGTTGGATCCCAGGGTTCAACACAAAGTATGCAGTACCGCAATTATGATCATTACAATGGGAACCGCGATGAAATGAGAAGCAGTACGTATGATTTCACGGGAATGTCAAATGCGACCTTAACCTTTGATGTTGCATTCAGAAGGTATGCAGCTAATTATTCAGATTCCTTAGCGGTACTTGTTTCAACAGATTGCGGTACATCATTTACTACAGTTTACTATAATGGTGGAACCTCCTTATCAACGGTTCCGGGAGATTATACTTCGGATGGATTTGTACCGACACCTTCTCAATGGCGCACAGAAACAGTAGACTTAAGCCCATACATTGGGAACGCGAATGTGATGATCAGTTTTCAGAACAGGGGCCATTATGGACAAAATATATACATCGATAATATTAATCTGACAGGTGTTACTGCGCCTCCAGGACCTAATTTCGGTGCAGCACCTGCAGCAGTTTGTACCGGAGAAAATGTAACAGTGACAGATGCTTCCGTAGGAACCGTTACTTCATGGGACTGGGATTTTGGACCTGGAGCAACACCGGCAACTGCAACGGGAGTTGGCCCTCATACGGTTTCTTATTCTTCGGCAGGAACAAAAACAATCACACTAACTGTGAACGGTGGTGGAACTGTAACACATGATGTAACTGTAACGGGAACACCTGCAATACCAACAATCACTGCAGGAGGACCAACTACATTCTGTGCAGGTAACAGCGTAACATTGACATCCTCCGCTGCAACCGGTAATACCTGGTCGAATGGAGAAACTACTCAATCTATAACACTTTCAACTGCAGGAACCTATACTGTAACTGCCTCAAACGGAACATGTTTATCTGCAGCTTCTACAGGGACAACCGTGGTTATTAACCCGAATCCAACCGTCACGTTTGCAGCAATCGCAGATCTTTGCCTGGATGATCCGGCGTTTTCCCTTACTCAAGGAGCTCCCGCAGGAGGAACTTATAGCGGAAACGGTGTAAGCGGCGGACAATTCAGTCCGGCTGTTGCAGGAACAGGTGTAACCACACTTACTTATCTGGTTACAGATGGAAATGGTTGTACCGGAACTGCATCAATTGATGTGCAAGTAGATGATTGTGCGGGAATAAAGGAAAACGAACTATCATTTGTTTCCATTTATCCGAACCCATCAAACGGATTGTTTACGGTTGACGCAGGAAAATGGATCATTGATCATATTATCATTTACGATAGCAAAGGCAGGATCGTGCGGGAAATCAAAGATTCCAAAAGCACTTCTGTGAAGATAAACATTTCAGACCTGGCAAATGGAGCATACACCGTTAAAGTCATGGCTGCAAATGCACGTCAGACCGTTCCGATTGTATTAGAACGGTAAAGATGAAATGATAAGAGTAAAGCCCGGTTTTGTGTATACAGGATCGGGGTTTTGTTTTTCCGCTAAGAATGCAAAAACGCAGATTTCACATTTTCTCCCTTGGTGATTTTAAATATCCTCCCCCTTTATCCCCCTCCAAAGGGGGAATTCGATCCGGCTCCTAAGCTGGAAACTATTAGCTATTTGGTTTAATCATTCCTTTGAATTTCAATCTTTAAACTCAAAGGAGATTTAGAATCTCCCCTTGGGAGGAGGGAATTGAGACAATTCTTCGAAAATAAAAAAATCGAAACCTGGAGTGATTTCCGAATCATTAAGACTATCTAAAAAAAGAAGGAGGATCTAAAGTCTCCCCCTTTGGAGGGGGATAAAGGGGGAGGACAGGCCAAATCGCTTTCAGGAACGATTATTTGCCAACCTCCTTCACCACCTTATTCATCTCCCGGATACTCAACCCGGTCAATTTCCGGATTTCTTCCTGAGACATGGTATTCAATCAGCAATGGATTATTTAGTGTATCAAAATTGCCTCGAATTCAGCTTTTTTGTACTTGGAAAGGCGGGTAACAATGCCATTGTTCATCTGGATCGTTAACTCTGATTTGGAATAATGTTTCAGATGTTGCTTGTTGATGATCCAGGATTTGTGGACCCGGAAAAAGTCAGGGGTATTTTCCAGAAGTGTTTCGAAATGCTTCAGGTTCTTGCTTGCCATGTATGTCTTTTCGGTGGTGTGAAGCATGCAGTATGATTCCTGAGCTTCAATGGCAATCAATTTCGAAGTAGGGATGAGGTGTTGCTGGTTTTTATCGCTTACCACCATGTTGTTCACCGAACGATTTTCGAGGTTCTCTTTCAGAGAGGCAATGCGCTCAGCCTGTTGTTCGGTGTTCACACGCTGATGTGCCCGTTCAACTGCCAGTTTTAGTCTTGGAATATCAATCGGTTTCAACAGGTAATCGATTGCGGCCAGATCAAAAGCACGAATGGCATATTGATCGTAAGCGGTTACAAAAATAATGTGAAATGGAAGGGTGTCAAAAAAGCGCGTGATTTCATACCCGGCATATTGCGGCATTTCGATGTCCAGGAACAACAGATCCGGTTGCAATTCCCTTACTGCTTCTACAGCTTGGGGAATGTGCTCACACTTTCGGAGAATTTCAACATCCGGACAAAAGCGCAACAAGAGATTTTCAAGTACGTCTCTTGCACTTTCCTCGTCATCAACAATTATTGCTCGTATTGTTTTCACAGATACAAAAATGAGGGTGTTTTTAATTTTAATTGGGATTTCTTCATGAAAGTTCGGTTTTTCTTCATAAACAGGTCAGAATTGTTGTTTTATCGGAATGTGAAGTGTGACCCGGGTACCGGAAGCGATGCCATTTTCATAAAGGTCTTCATAAACGCAACCGAAGCGGCCTTCGAAAATAGTGTTCAAAATCTCGAATCGCCGGTTAATGGCTTTTCCCGAAAAGGATTCATGGTCTGAACGTTGCCGCTGACGAATATTTTTTGCCGCTTCTCTTCCGATTCCATTGTCTTCGATGCTACAAATAAGCAAATCTTCCAGAATAAATGTAATCCTCAAGCGTTTTTCGCCTTTTTTGTGCAATAGTCCATGAACCAGCGCATTTTCAATGAAGGGTTGAATCAACAGGGGAGGAATCATCACATCTTCATCTATCTGATCGGTATCGATGGTATAATCGAACTCTTTTTTGAAACGCAGTTTTTCCAATGACAGGTACAATTCAAGCAGTTTCAGTTCCTGTTCGAAGTTGATGAAATCTTTGTCCGAATAATTCAATGTGCGTCGAACCAGGTCAGAGAATGTAGTGATGTAGGAGTAGGAATGTTCTACATCTCCCTTCAATATCAAATCCTGAATGGAATTGAGCGAGTTGAAAATGAAATGCGGGTTCATTTGAGATTGTATGGCTGTTAGTTTCGATGCATTCAATTCATTGATACGTTCGGCTTTTTTACGTTGAATGGCCAACTGCCAGTGGTAGCTGTATACAATGGTATCAATTAAGAAGACAGCAATCAACAGGATGAACCACCAACGCGTATACCATGGGCTGAGAACTGTAAATGTCAGTGACCGGATTTCGCTGAAATCCCCTTGATTTTCGATGCGGATTTGCATGACATACTTTCCGGGAGCCAGGGAGTTATAGCTTACCTGACGGGTGTTGTAATCAGCAGTAGACCAGTGTCTGTCACTTCCCAGCAATCGGTAGTGGTACTTAATGGTTTCGCGGTTACGCAGGCTGGAAGATGAGAAGAAAAACTGGAATTTTCGTTGGTTGGGAGCAAACACACGACCTGATTGCAGCATTACTTCTTTATCATTTACCAGTATTTTATCAATTCGCACAAATGGAATAATATGATTTGGAGCGTGGTAATCCGGATCAATTTGTTGCACACCGCCCGCGTGACTCACCCAAAGTTTCCCTTTATGAAAGGTAAAATCTACTACACGATTCCGGGAGAAACCATAAGTAGAACTGATAGAACGCAGCAACTTTCCGTTGAGGTCGAATTGGAAAAAGCCGTTCGAAGTGGTAGCGATGATGGTGTTCCGGTACACAATCAGTTTTTTGATGATGGTCGTTTTGTTGTTTATTCGCGGAACAATTTTCCGAACGAATCTCCCATTTCGGAACACCAGTATTCCGTCTTCTTTCGAACTCACATACACTGATCCGTTGTCTGTTTGAATGCCGTTGGGATACAATTCTTCACCCTGGTACTTCAGGTGTTTCGTTTTTCCGGATCGACCGAACACAATCAATCCGGTAGTTGTGGAAACATAAACCAGGCGGTGAATTGGATCGTATTCGATAAAATGAATACGATTGTTGAGTTGCGGGAGTTGTTCGCATCTATAGCCGCCGCCTTTTTCGGGAGTTACGCGGATAACTCCCTGGTTCGTTCCCAGGTAAAAGAGATTTTCCGATACAAATGCAACGTCTTTCAACGACGCTTCGATCAGATCAGTAGTTGTGCGTTTTTCGTAATTGTAAATGCGGATGTGTCCGTCGTCGAATACCCATTGTTTCGCTCCCGGAAAACCATCGATTACTTCAATTGGACGCTTACCGGAAGTTCGCAATTCAATCAATTCACCGTTAGCATAACACATCAGTTTGCCTTTTGAAGTCCCAAGAATAAGTCCGCTGGCAGGTTCGGAATAAATGGACATTACCGGATCATCGGTAAATTGATAAATAACATCCGGTGTTTTGAGATCGGAGACCACGAGTATTCCTTTATCGAATGTACTGAGCAGGATATTGCCTTCGACATCTTCGAACACATCGGAGATAAAGTAATTGTCGAAAAAGATGTTTTCCGTACACGTTATTTTTTTGTCGAAATAGCTGATTCCCGGTAAGGTGCTGGCAATCCAGAAACCGTTTGTATTTTCATATACCCGAACGTATTCGCTTCGCTTAAACAACGGGCAATCGGGTTGAGGTGTCAGGTTAAATGTATTCGGATCAAAGGAATAAAAAACCTTTGTTTTCAAGTCCAGCGCAAAGTAATCGTTCCCAGTATGGAAACAACGTAGAACTCCACCCGAAGCATTTTTGAACCGCTTACCGGAAAGTTTCAGACGCTTTAATTCGAACTGTCCCTGTGAATAGGTTAATACTGAATCGCTGTGGCTAAGGTGATATAGAACTGTTCCACCTGCAGTAGTCAACGGTGGCCCGATATAATGTCCATAATTGCGTTCTCGCTTCAATACGCCGCCCTTCGGGTCCAGTATAATGATTTTTCTGGAAGAAACGAGCACATTTCCATAAGGATCAACCGCCAAACTAATATCTGCGCTGCCTTCATCTTCAGTAAGTTCATAAAAGAGCGTGCATTGTTTGTTCCTGATGCGGAACACCTGGTTGTTAAGGTTCGTGCAATAGATTGTCCCGAACGGATCCATAACGAAGTTGAACACCGAACTACTTTTGGCTTTTTTACAAACCACCTGTTCGTAAACAACACCATTGAAACAAAACAACCCTTCGTTGGTCGCGAACCAATAATTCAACGATTTATCCTGGATGACATCGTAAATCTGGATGCCACGAAACTGGTCTTCACCCAGTAAAAACGACGCAGGTTGTTGTGCTGAAGCATCATCACTTATCAGTAAGAGCAGATTCAATAAGATGAGCCTGATCGTGAGGTATCGAAATGGATAATTCAAAAGGGATATTCGGGATACATGCTAAATTAAACATTTTTGATTTACTGGTTGCGGTCGGGAAACTTCAGGGATTAAACATAAAGAGGAGAAACAGTTACTGCAGAAGTAATCTATTGCTGTGTTTTATTATATTTAGGTAAGTGCAGGCAAAAACCACGACTCTGGGTTTTGACTTTAGCGACTATGAATCAGGCAACAAAAATGAAGGAATACCATTGTTTCCGGACATCAAAACCGAAAATTGAAAAACTAAGTTTGTGAATATGAATTTTGACAACATCGAATATTTACAATACGGCACCAACCGCCAAAGACAAGCATATGCTGTCTTGACGGATAATCAGATTTTATCAAAACTCAAACGGTTTGACCCCATTCTTGTCGGGACAATACCTATAAACATTGACATAGAAACCAGCGACCTTGACATCATCTGCTGTTTCGAAGACAAACAAGCGTTTCAGGAATTAATCAGAGACAATTTTAAGAACGAAAGAAATTTCACACTCAGAGAGCAACTCAGTTTAGATACATGGACGATTGTTGTCAACTTCTTTTTGGACGATTTTGAAATTGAGATTTTTGGACAAAATATTCCGACAAAACAGCAATTTGCATACAGACACTTACTAGTTGAACATAGCTTACTAAGTAAGTACGGAGAAGAATTTAGAAAACAGATCATTCAACTCAAACAACAGGGAGAAAAGACAGAACCGGCGTTTGCACTGGCACTCGGCTTAACAGGAGACCCTTATACCGAGTTGCTAAAACTGGAACATACTGAAAAAGGTCCGGACCGCTGACAGTCGTTTTGCAAAAGCAAAGGGTTCGTACTTCTGTGACAGTGAGGGATTTGGTTCCAATTTTTCTTTTTGCTTTCAGTATGCTCACTTATAACCACTCTGATCTTCTCTAAAGAACGATTGGAATTCGAATTGTCGGTAAAACTCCCTATATTTAGTATTGCTAAAAAACTGCCGGGTAAACGGAAAATACAACTCAGAAGATTAATTTAAAATAGTTAATAGTATGAAAAAGTTGCAATTCAAAGTAAGTATTAATGCGCCGGCAGCCAAGGTGTATGAGTGTATGCTTGGCATGAAAGCCAAATCAACTTATGAACAATGGACCGCATCATTTAATCCCACATCTACCTATGAGGGAGACTGGGACAAGGGAAGTAAAATCCTGTTTATCGGAGTAGATGACAAAGGAGAGAAGGGAGGTATGGTGTCCAGGATAGCTGAGAATATCCCCAATCAACATGTTTCTATTCAGCATTATGGGATCTTAAAAGCGGGAGAGGAAATTACAGAAGGGCCGGACGTGGAAAAATGGGCAAACGGGTATGAAAATTATACCTTCGAAGAAACTAATGGGGTAACAACCGTTACTGTTGACATAGATGTCACGGAAGACTTCGTAGAGTATATGAACCAGACCTACCCCAAAGCACTTGCCAAACTGAAAGAGCTTTGTGAAAAATAACAATTCGGAAAGGAGAATGAGTCCGCCTCTGCAGACTCATTCTGTTTTTCATTCTTCCAATTCTTTTCCGGTATCAGTTCTTCGTAAGTTATTCCTTTACGATCAGCTCCGCTTCACCTTCATCTATTCTCAATAGGTAAATTCCCTTCACCAAATGCTGAACGGGTACCACTGTAACTGTTTCGAATGTTCCTTCCTGGAGCACTGTTCCGTTTACACTGTACAAGCGGTAAGCATGCGGCAGTTCATCGGATGATTTAATTGTCAGGGAACCGGAAACAGGGTTCGGGTAAGTGCTGAAAATCTGGTTTTGAAAATCCTTCAACCCGGCATAACTGATACTTATTGAATTGGAGCCGGCTGAACACGACCAGTTATTTTCTGCCACGACAGTATAGGTTCCTTCCTCCACATCCGGAAGGATGTTGTCCGGGCCCTCTGCTACCAATTGTCCGTTGAGCCACCACTGATAATTGGCAAACCCCGCTGTAGCAACGATGGAATGCTGATCCTGGATAATACTCACATCCGCTACCGGATCAATGAACACCGAATCATTCCCGGACCGGATTTCCAGGTCGTCCAGGCTGACATCCGCATTGGAAGAATCCGGTTTTTGGGTACTTGCTATAAAATAAGCTCCGTTTGTCCAATCGGCAGCATTCCAATAACCCGTATTTCCATTCATTTCCGACCAGCGGATCCGCACAGCCCGGCGATCGTCCAGCAACCTGATCTGTGCATTCATTGTACTGGAAGAGACAAAGTGCTTACCAAACTCAACACGCCATTCGGCATCCCACAAATGCCATTTTACGCGAAGCGGAGTGCTTCCGTCCCAGTCCGAAAATTGCCCGGAAAAAAGCGTGTCAGTTATTCCTGCTTTCGATGCAATGATTACCGCATGTGTCGTGGAATCTGTTCTGAAAACGGACACGACCAATCCTTTTCCTTCACCCGTTTGATTGAATCCGTTATTGATACAATAAGCCGAATCGCTGCTGTATTCCCAGCATCCCAGGCGGATCGGATCGTTACCTGCAGGCCCTGTCCAGCCTGTGTTGGTTGAGAGGATTGTTCCATAGGGGTTATTCCATTTAAATCCGGAAGTAGTTTTCAGGTAAGCAGATGAATCACCATTTGTTGGATCTGCTTCCAGCACACACACTCCACCCGAAACTGTAGCTCCGGCTTTAAAATAATCCGGTCCGGTTTCAGGTTGTGTGCTCGTAAAATGGTCTTTTTGTATCATTATCTCCGGGTGTTCCACAAAGTTGATGGCATCCAGAAAGTGTGCTGTGGTTGTTGCACAATGGTTTCCGGCTGTTTCCAGGAATTTCCCGGCAAATCCGTTCTGTTCGAATCCATTGTAATAAATATTCATGATATCGCCCTCGCGGTAATCATTAAACGAGGTCATGATCCCGAAACGCTGACCGAATCCTTTGATATAATCTATTTCACTTTGGTAAAAATCAAAAATGACCTCATAATGCCCGTCCGGATCCTGTGTTTCATAATCCTGTGCCACTTCCGTAGGATAGGACGATCCGCAAATCGGCACAGTTCCGGAAATCCATTCCGGGTAAATGTAGGCCAGCGTTTGTGCCATTCTTGCGCCGCCCGACTGCCCCGAGGAATAAATGCGGCTGGTATCGATGTTGAAGAGTTCCTTCATCCGGTAAACCGCTGCCCATGCGGTACCCATCCGGATGTCGAGCTGTTGGGAATTCCCGATGTTATCTCCCGCAACCAGGATCAGTTTGTGTGATTCCAGTACGGGGATCCATTCCGGTTTTATTCCGCCGTCATTTACGGAAGAAATATAGGTAATCAATCCATATGGTTCGGAACCGTCATACGTTGTGGGTACATAAATGTCGAAGGTGGCATTTGGCAGGATGGCTGAGGGATCCGGGAAGAAACCATTGTTTCCCAACCCGGTATTCGACTCGAAAATTACCGAGTTATCCTGCAGGTTTCCCAATACCTGGTTGAAAATCGATCCTGTCCCGTAAGGACTTGATTGCCCGAGCAAACTTCCCGCATGCATTAGCAAAAGGAAGCCAAGTAATTTAGTTCTCTTAAACATAGTTCTGAAGTTATAGCATGAATGGCAAAGTAGCCATTAAATCTATCGGAGAATCCCGTAAAGGCAGTTTGTCCGACTATTGTCGAGGGCAGGAGTGGAGCGGCTTGAGTTCAGAATAGATCAAAAACTTAGTGTTTTCTCTCAGAGAATCCTTAATTAACCTTGAAAATAAAACCAACGTTGAACACGTTTTCTATTTTGATATGCGGATCAGCCTTCAGGTATTTTCGGAGCTTGGTAATAAACACGTCCAGACTCCTTCCCATGAAGTAATCATTTTGGCCCCATATTTCGAGCAGAATTTCTTCCCGTTTCATCAGTTTGTTTTTGTTTCTCACCAGGAATAACAACAAATCTGCTTCTTTTGATGTGATTCTTTGTGTGTGCTTTCCATCATTTAAACTGAGGTTCTCGTAGTCAAATATGTAGCAGCCAACGGAGATCGGATGAATAACTGATTTTGTTTGAATGGGTACACGTTTTACAAATGCTCTGATTTTCCATATCAGTTCATCTTCGTCGAAAGGTTTTACGATGTAATCGTCCGCCCCGATCTGGTAAGCTTTTAGTTTATCTTCCTTCAGCGCTTTTGCCGTAATAAAAATGATCGGGAGGTCCGGATCAATGAGCCTGATCTCATTGGCAATTGTATACCCATCGATATTAGGCAACATGATATCAAGGAGGCACAATGAGAATGTCCCTTTTTTAAAATGAGATAAAGCGCTTTCACCATCCCGGATGAGTTTCACATTGAATCCTTCGGTTTGCAGCAGGTCCAGAAGCAGTAAGCCTAAGTTCGGATCGTCTTCAACGAGTAAAATATGAGGAGCAGGTGTTTTCATTTCAAATCCGGTAAAACAAGAATGAATGTGGTGCCATGGCCCAACTCACTTTTAACGTGTATTTTGCCCTGATGCAGCTCAATGACTTTTTGCACGTACGCCAGTCCGATCCCAAATCCCTTTACGTTATGAACGTTTCCGGTGTTCACCCGAAAATAATTCGTGAATATCAACGGATGGTTCTCAGGAGCTATTCCGATGCCTTTATCTGAAAATTCAATGCAGATCTTATCCGCCTGGTTAGACGTGGTAATGGTCAGTTCACGCGTGTCCGGTGAATACTTCAGGGCGTTATCGATCAAATTATTAATAGCGTTCGAAAGCAAGACGGCGTCCCCGGAGATCATACTGTTTGCAGCAGATAAATTCAGGTGAACAGCGAACTTCAAATTTTCCAACCGTATACGGAAACAGTTTATGCGTTCATTTAAAAGATCGTGTATGTTGATGGTTTCTTTGTTAAGATGGAACTCGCCTTTTTCCAGGGCAGCCAAATTTAAGATGTCAGCGACCTGAGATTTCAACTTTTCGTTTTCACTCCGGATGATCTCAAAGTATGTTTCTGCTTTCTCAGGATCGGAAGTCCCGGTTTTTCGCAACATTTTGGAGGCCAGTCCGATGTTGGTCAATGGAGTATTAAATTCGTGAGTAATGGTATTCAGAAAATCGGCAGTTCGCTGGGAAAGCAATTTTTCTTTTCTGTAAGAAATGATTGTTTTCATGTAGAAAATGGAAATGAGAACGATCAGTGCAATGGAAGCTAAAAAGAGCAACCCGATCTCTTTGGTGATATAACTGTATTTTCCGGGCAGGGACAACTGAAATTCAATTTCATCCCTTCCACCGTTAACAGGAAGTTTTTTAATGTATTTAGTGTTGGCGTTGCCGCTGAGTTTAGTCTTGGAAATGGTTTTCCCATTTTTTGAAATGATCAGGGAGTAGTTGGTTTTTAACTGGTAATACTCCAATTGCTGTTTCAATACAGAATCGATCTTTCGTTCGTCTGTCCGCGATAAACGCAAAGGACAATTTTGCATCACTTCACCCCGGCACACGCCTTCCATATTGGAACACAGTTCCGTATCATTGTTTAAGGCATTCACAGTTCCCGAAATCGCCATATTTGCTTTTTCATTGAATATGCGTTCCTTGCTGGCCACCAGTTGAAATATCCATACAACCTGTATAACCAATAGCGCAAGAAGGGCCAATGTTGGAAGAAGGAATGTCCTGGTATGCTGTTTCATAAAGTCAAAAGTAGGCTAAAATACTACTGGTCCCTGCTGTTAACAAGTCATTAACACGACAATAACGAGTGACTAACACCGTATGCAGAAGGTACTTGATAGTTTTGGTGCAACTAATATCGTACACATGAAAAAAATAATTTTATCATCAGCAGCTGTGCTGTTTGTGGCTCTTTCAACCATTGCTCAGGAACCAAATCAATGTCCTCCGAATTGCGAAAAGAAGTGCACAAAAAAGGAATGTTCCAAAGGAAAATGCAAAGACAAAGCGTGTGAAAAATGTACCGGGGCTTCATGCGACTCAAAAAATAAAAAATGTAAGGCAGAATGTAAATCCCCTCAGACTACAACACACTAATAAATGAAGGCGAAAAGAACCATTTGGACAACCATTACCGGTGGTGTGACTTCATCTGCCCCGATTTTACTGGCATGTTGCAAAAGCGGAGCTTGTGTAGGAGTTTGCGCAAGTCCGGTAGCATCCTTATTCGGAGTGTCTTCGGCCACGATCGCTAATTCTCCGGTTATGAGCGTGCTTGAACCATTATTTATTGCAATAAGTGCGGTTTCATTTACCATTTCTTACTATTCGCTCTATGTAATCCCAAAGTTTACTAGCTGCAATACAGGAAATTCATGCGAGTGTGCTCCAACGGACAAAGAAAAACGTAAAGTGAAACTGTCTAAAGCCATCTTTTGGATCGGACTGGTAATCAGTTTAAGCTTTTTAAGTTATTTCGAATACGCGAAATACAGTGCTGCAACAAACGAACAGGCAAAATCGGAACAAACAGAATGTTCCACAGCTTCGCCGTCTTGTTCAAGTACAGGTGAATGTTCTGAAAGTGGCTGTGAATAGCATATTCGGAACCTATTGTAGGCAGATAAGTGCCCGTTCTTTTCAGGGGATATGTTGAAATTCCCTCATTCGGGGATTACCAATTAAAGTCCAGCGCACCGCGTTGGACTTTTTCTTTTTGCGCAGTTTTCCCCAACAAAACAATGCATCCTGAAAATGGATAGTTACCTTTAATGAGTTGAAACAATTGACAAGCAGGTCACAACATAAATAGTAAAGCGGGAATTCATGTTTATAGTTTCGTTATCCTACAAAAAAGAGATCAGTGAAGTAGAAAAATTCATTGAGCCACACATCCAATTCCTGGACAAATACTACGCAGATAAAAAAATTATTTTCTCCGGAAGAAAAAATCCAAGAACAGGTGGTGTTATTTTAGTTCGCAACGTAGACAAAGAAACATTGGCTGACATGATCAAAGAAGATCCGTTTTATCAGAACGGTATTGCGGATTATGATATAACCGAAGTAATTCCCAGCAGATATGACGAAGGCTTTGCGGCTTTCATAGAATGAAAAAACAAAATAACTGTTCACAAAAGAGCTATTCAAAGCAGGACATGCCAATTGCGTGTATTTGTAGTATGAAATAAAACAGGAATCCGGTCTTTAGAGAGAATCTTAATCCTTCCAACTCTCATTCCATCAAAAAAAATGAAAATAAATTTGCGAAACCAAAAAGTTGCATATATATTTGCAATCAAATGGTTTCATAAATAGCAACAACATGAGAAGAGATGTTTTTCAGGCAATCGCAGACCCAACCAGGAGAGCAATTATTGCACTTATTGCATTGCAGGCAATGACGCCTAATGCTATCGCCGAGCATTTTGACACGACACGGCAGGCAGTTTCCAAACATTTACGTATTCTCACTGAATGTGAGCTGGTCTCACAAAAGCAGGAGGGCAGGGAAATTTACTACTCGCTTGAGATCCGGAAAATGAAAGAAATAGATCAATGGCTGGAGCAATACCGGAAGATCTGGGAAAGCCGCTTCGATCAATTGGATGATGTATTGGCAAAAATGAAGAAA
The DNA here is from genome assembly GCA_946480815.1 of uncultured Flavobacteriales bacterium. The sequence continues at coordinate 12,627 of CAMLLB010000045.1, read as the reverse complement.
CAGTAAAGTCCATTCCGGACTACTATAAGAACAACTCCGGTCCTGCATGTGCCGGACAGGATCTAAAACTAAAAAAAATGGAAAATTTATTATTTGATTTTATCGTTGACAAAGCAACGAAAACCGTATTTGTAAACAAACAATTTGATGCAGGACTTGACCTGGTGTGGGATGCATTTACAAAAAAGGAAATTCTGGATCAATGGTGGGCACCGAAACCCTTTGCATCCGAAACAAAGGTGATGGACTTCAAAGTTGGCGGACACCGGTTTTATGCCATGGTAAGCCCCGAAGGACAAAAGCATTGGGCAATTCAGCAATATACAGCCATTAATCCGAAAACGAATTTCAAATACCTGAATGCCTTTGCGGACGAAAATGCAAATCCGAACTTGCCCGGTTCTGATTGGGATTTAAATTTCAGTGAAGAAAACGGAATGACAACTGTGAATATTTCTATTTACAATGAATCGCTGGAGCGCATGGAGCAAATGATTGAAATGGGCTTCGAGGGCGGATTTACAATGACCCTGAACGAACTCGACAATTTATTATCAAGCTTAAAAAAAATAGGATTATGAAAACACAAAAAATAATTCCAAATCTCTGGTTTGACGGCAATGCAAAAGAAGCTGCCGAATACTACCTGTCAATTTTCAAAGACGGGAAAATGATTAATACAACTTACTATCCAATGACAGAAGCGGAAGGGCTTGCCGATTTTCAGAAAGATTTTGCCGGTAAGGTGCTTACGGTAGAGTTTGAGATTTTAGGGATGCGTTTTATAGGTATCAATGCAGGGCCTTTATTCAAATTTACCGAAGCAATTTCACTGATGATATCCTGTAAAGACCAAACGGAAATTGACTACTACTGGAATGCACTCACAGCAAACGGTGGAGAAGAAAGTGTTTGTGGCTGGCTAAAGGACAAATACGGTTTAAGCTGGCAGGTATGTCCCGACAATTGGGAAGAACTCAGCAAAAAACCAGGGGCATTCAAAAAAATGATGGGAATGAAGAAACTGATCATTGCTGATTTTTAAAGTGATTTTCAGCCCAAGAATTTTACAAATCACAGGCAGGATTTTGTAAGTTTTAGTATGCTGCTATTCTTATTTTTCTATGGAAAACAGAGAAGTGAATAGTATGGAAAAGCTGGCAAATTACTTACCGGTAACGGTAAAAGACAAAAATATCCTCATCACAGGAGGAACTACAGGAATTGGACGGGCAACCGCAGTTTTATTGGCTTCTATGGGAGCCCGTGTGATGATTTTCGGCAGGCACAGGGAAGAACTTGATGAAGCTCTGGAAGAACTGGATAAGACCTTGAAAGAACCACGAAAAAAAGGGACCAACAGGTTTATCGGGATAGCTGCTGATGTGTCCGATATAGAAGACGTGGTAACTGTATTCAAACGGTTTGACGAAGAATTCGGGTCAATAGATGTACTGATCAACAATGCCGCGATCGGGTATGGGAGCGTTTTGGAAGGAAGTCACGAAGACCGTGAGTACCTTTTAAGTACAGATGTAGACGGGTATCTCATGTGCGCACATGAAGCTGCAACACGCATGAAAAAAATTGGCGGCGGACACATTGTTAATATCGGGTCCATGAGTGCCGAAGCAAGAGAGGGTGGAAGTTCTATGTATGTAGCCGCTAAAGCTGCAATCCGTGGATTTTCGTCATCCTTGCGCAAAGAATTGAATCCGCACAATATCCAGGTGACACTGATCGAACCCGGAGCTGTGCTTACCGATATGCAGAAAGGTTCCGGGGAAGAACTTAAAAAAAAGGTAGAGGATAAAGAGATGCTTGAAGCCAAAGACATCGCCGGAGCGATCCTTTTTTGCCTTTCACAACCCAAGCGTTGCAGTATCGTGAGCCTGCAGATCAAACCATTGATGCAAAAGATCTAGGAGCAGAGTGAGTATTTGCTTGTATTCGGATTCTATTCCAAAATGATTATTTTAGACGCAATAAATCTATCGTTACCTAAAACTTAAATCTAATGAAACAAGTAAATCTTTATCGCATTCAATTAGAGAAAATTCGTCAGGCAAGAGGTACTTTCTCAGATGATCTGAAAGAAAAGATCCTTACAAGCTCAAAAACTTATTGCAGTTCACTGGATAATGATCTTCCGCTTAAATGGGGTTGGCTAGATGCCGAAACTATTTTGAAAGATTTCCTCGACGGAAAACCGTTTGCAGACATCCCGGACACAGCAAAACACTGGTATGTAGTAGAATTGCTTTGTAACGGCTTCGGGAAAGAATTACCTGCTGATACCTGGCAGCATACTTCCCTTGCGGATTTATATGACTACGATGAATTTCGGATGTACTTTTTGGGAATGGATCCGTTGGTCCGTCTTCCTGCTCCCGAAGCCAATCCACTGGTGTTTACCATTGAAAATCATCAGCTTGAAAATGCCAAACTGAAAATTGACAATAGTTCGTATTCAGATGAGCAGAAAAATCAGTTCATAGATTGGGTACAAATTGCCATGGACCATGAACAGGATCTGATATTGTTTTGTTATTGAATAATTCAGCATTCTGCCGAAAAGCAAAAACACAAGCAACCTTTGAATATTTGAGTGGTATATAGGATATCACATCAAATACCAATGAAGATGAAAATCGATCGAAAATACATGTTTCTGTTGTTCTTGCTCCTTGCAGGGAACGTTCACGGCCAGTTAATCTATATGGGGAGACCGGCCCAAAAGCTGACTACGGCTACAAATGCGCTGATCAAACTAAAGCAGGATACCCTATATGTGCCAACGCAAAACGGCTTGTTCAAAAAACCGGTCATGTCCAATGATACCTTGTGGATTTCTGCCGGGTTGCAGGGAATGAAAATAAATGATTTTGTACTCATCGGTCAGGACTCCATGATTTGTGTGGTGGATAGTACTGAGGGGAATACCGTTTTTATTTCCGTAAACAATGGAAATTCATTTGTAAATGCTACCAATGGTTTCGGCAGTACAGGAATCGATTTTCAATCAGGTTCCAGGATCGATGTAAATCCAAACAATCACCAGGAACTGATCGCCATGAGCGGATCATGTGTGGCCCGTTCCACTGATTTTTCCGGGAGTTGGGATCCCATTTATTTAACCTGGGGTTATTCGGTTTACCAGCCAAGCGTGCTTCGGTACCATCCATTAAACAGTGCGTATATCTACTCAGGAGGAGAATTGTCTCTTTTTGATTCGTATTTGGCTTACTCCCTGGATTCGGGAACAAACTGGGGCGTTTCGGCAGTGGAATCCAATAACGCGGTAAATGGTATTGCATTTCACCCAACCAATGCCGACACTATTTTTATTGGTAAGGAAGGTAAGATCAGCCGCTCTGCCGACAAAGGCCTTACCTGGTCTGATGTCTTCACAACTCCGCATTACGAATACATTTATTCCATTGTGTATGATGAAAACAATCCGAATACACTCTATGCGGCCGGTGCGGTAAATGGGACGAATGACACACTTCGCATTTTCAGAAGTCTTGACAAAGGTTCAAACTGGACGGAATGGGTAAAGGAAACTTTTCCGAATGAAGATAAGCAGGTAATCAGCATGGTGATGTACAATTCCGTTTTATGCATCCTTACCCGCGATCATTCCGGGAACCTGGAAGGGGTTTATAAGCTGGATCCGTCTACGGTGTCTGTTCCTGGAATAACGGCTGACAATCAAATAAGCATCTTCCCGAATCCTTTTTCTTCGGAAGCCATTTTGTATGCGGACAAACCACTTACGAATGCTGCACTGACAATAAACAATTCTTTGGGTGAAACAGTCAAACACTTCGAAAATATTTCAGGGCAAAGCTTCGCGCTTTCCCGTGAAAATCTTCAGGCAGGAATCTATTTTATTCGTCTGACAGAAGAAAACAAAACCTTCACCCGGAAATTAATCATTACGGACAAGTAATAAATTGATTGTATTTCTGATTCTCATTTCATTTTGAACAAGGACTCAGAATGTAAGCCCATAAAGATCCGGCAGAATACATTAAGGATCGGATAAAGCAAGAAAAGAGCGATACATGAGTGTCGCTCTTTTCTTTTCGCTACAAGCGGTTAAACTCTTGTTAAAAACCGGATTTGAATCGGCAGGAACTGTATCATTACTTACAATGAAACTAAATCGGGCTTTTCTTTTTTAGTTGTCTGTATATAACTCGTTGCTCTCAATTACCTATGTTCATTTGCTTACTTTAAAATCACTTTCCGAATCCCTGTATTCCCGTTATTATCTGTTGTTTTTAGCACATAACTTCCCGCTTTCAAATGTTGTGTATCAATCGTCAATTGGGTTGATTTAGTGCTTCCCTCCAACACGGTTTGTCCCAATGGATCAATGATTGACCAACTGTTGATGGTGCTTTTGGATACAACAATCAACTCTTTATCAGCCGGGTTGGGATAAACACGGATCGTTTCTAAGGTGAACTGATTTTCTGAAATTCCATTGCTCACGCTTCCGTCAACTCCCAATCTCAATCCGTTACCAAAGGTCGTTGTCCAGATATAATGCTCGTTATACGGATTAAAGAAGACCCGCGTTGGATGTTGGAACGGGTATTCTTCCAGTTCGGAGAAGCTTGGTGAACCACTGTTTAAGTTGTTGCTGTACCACAAACCGTCAGATTCAGTTGTCACATAGATCTCATTCGCATTCAGTGGATGAATGGTCGCAGATTCTACCCGGTAAGAATCGAAAATGCGCACCCAGCTTGTTCCACGGTTGGTGGTCTTGTACAATCCTCCCAGGTCGTTTGCAGGACCGCCCCAACCACTGTGTATAGCAGCGTACCAGGTATTTTGGGTTGTGTCGTGCGGGTCAACAATGAGATCTTTCGTCCAATAATGCATCCCGGCATCACTGACATCCTGCCAGCTGGTACCACCGTTCGTTGAGCTATACACACCCGAACTTTCAGTAAATGCGTTGTTGTTTCGTCTCCCGGACCAGCTTGAAATAACCGTTCCGTCGTTCAGAACGCGCACGTTATACGGATGGCCTTCCGTACGTGGTGGAGTGGCAGTGAGCGACCAGGTAGAAGCGGCATTGTTGTTCAGATTGGTAGTTTTATAAATTCCACCGCTTGTGCTATTGATCACACTGGCATATAGTTCGTTTGCGTTGTTCGGATTAATAGCCAGCCAAATTACCGGCATATTGAAATCATGCAGCATATTCCAATCCGCACCATCATTGGTAGAGTAGAGGATAGCGCCTGAACCGTTATCGATGCGGTCGTCTTGCAGGTAAGTACTTTGGTACATGTCGTGAACGCTGGATACTGCAGCATATAAGGTTCCGTTGGGTGCTTCGATCACCTGATAAACGGTGTTGTAATTAATTCCCGAATAATCTTTCGACCATTTTTGTCCATTGTCCGTACTTCGGATTGCAGTAATATCGGTGTATCCTGCAAAAATGTTGTTGTTGTCTGTCCAGTGCATGTACCACGATGCCGTGTTTTCGAGTCCGTTACCCGCATAAGACTGCCCCGTTGGTGTGGGACTTCCCGCCGGGTTCTGATCGGCGGTATTTACATAGGCCTGCTTCCAGTTTGCTCCACCGTCTGAAGTCACATGTGCATAACCGTAATCCGTAATAATAACCGTATTGGCATCATTCGGTGCGGTTTTCAGTCCGAAGATGATTTCCCCGAACCACCAGTTCTCATCTCCCTGGTATCCGCTCCAGCCCGTTGTGATATTTTGATTGTTGACTCCCAGGAAAGTTTCCGACCAACTTGTGCCGCCGTTCGTGGTTTTGTAAACTACCGGGAAGCTGTTGTTGGTATTTGTCCCTCCCACATAAAACGTATTGATGTCGTTTGTAGCGGAAGAGATCAGGAAGATCTCATGATCTGTATCGATACCGGTATTTGCAGCGGTCCAATTTCCTGTCCCAACGTCCAGTTTAATAATTCCCGTACAAATTCCGATATCAAGAGCTTTGATACCGGGATAAAGATCAGCTTGATCGGCGATAGTTCCCATTAAACGGGTCGTACCACCTGATTTTGCTCCTGTAAACGAAATGAAACCGCTTCCGGCCGGAATTCCGGTAGTGCTGCTCATGGAAAAACTGGTGCCGCCGTTCGTGGAAACAAGTAAACCCTGGCGTGTTCCCACATAAATATTAGTTCCATCCCAAAAAACGCCGGCAATGTGAAAATCACTCATAGAAAAGACGCTTTGGAAACTTGTTCCGCCATTGCCTGAAAAAAATAATTCATCATAAGAAGCTACCAACAGGCGATTCGTTGATTGCGGATCAGCAGACAGGAACCAGGTTTCGGCCCCGGTAGGATCCTGGGTGGTAGGCGACCAATGTGCTCCGCCATCGGTGCTTTTTACCGGGAACAATTCTTCCGTAATGTAATCCATGTTTACGGCATAAAGAATATTCGCATCAGATGTAAACTCGACCGTATTGATCCCGCCTGTTGAGATCATTTCACGAAAAGGAACAATGTTCCACGATCCTCCTTTGTCGGTGGAATGAAAAACCTCCGACATGTCGCATTGCAGGTAAATATTATTGGCATCCAACGGACTGATACTTGGACAAAACAGGGCACCTCCACCGCCAATTCCACGGCTTTGCCAGGAACTTGGTTGAGCAAATGTGAATAAAGGGGTCAATAGGATGATGAATAGTGTGTTTTTCATAATGCAGTTTTATTTGGTGAACTTAAATTACAATACTTTTTGAAACTGCTAAAAACAATCAGTCAAATTTTAGAATGCAACAGATTTGAAAAATGCCTCACCAAAGTCCGGCAGAATACGTTAGGGGTTAGAAAAAGAAAAGAGCGACATGTATGTATCGCTCTTTTTTTTCACTAAATAGTCACTAAAAACAAGTTTGAACCCGTCCCATTACCATTCTTGTCGCAACTGAATATTTCTCGTATTGAGTGCATTTCCGGATAAAGGAGTAGAGGTAGCTTCCAATGAATCTGAATAGAGTTCTATCGTTCCAACGTTTTTTGTGGCGGCAACATAATATCGTACGGTTGACAGGTTAGAAAATAGCACATTACCTTGTGCATTTGTTGAAGCGCTTCGTTCGCTTCCGTTACAGGAATAATTGTTTGCGGTCATAAAAACCTGGTTGCTGTAAATACAGACGCTGGCATTGGCTAAAGGATTTTGTAAACTGTCCGTGACATGTATTCGCAATAGTGTACTGTTAGCAGTCCATGCCAGTTCAATATTCTGAGACGTAAGATCGTTCACAGTAAGTGTGACCGGAAGGATTCCTTCGTAATCTAAAGGTACACCATCAGCATCCGGAGAGGTAGAAAGCACAGCCTTGACTGTATAACTGCCGGCTTTAAACCCGGAGAATTCAAAGAAACCATTTGAAGCGGCTGTTGTTGTGGCGACTTCTTCCCCAAGATTGTTCAATAAACTAACGGATGCACTGGCAGCGGGGACATTTGAAGCTGTTAAAGGATTATCAAAACGAACAGTTCCGGAAATTTTATAGGTTCCGGGTGCTTCCTGATCAATTGTCAATACCAGTTTTACCGATTTGTATTCACCATTTTCCAATTCAAATTCTTCTGTTTTAGTGTACAGATTACCATTAGTAGTGAAAGAAGTTCTAAGCTCATAAGAACCTCCCTTGAGTGACTCAAACCGGAATTTTCCATTAGCAGAAGTTGTTTCAAAGAGCTTTTTGTAAGTTTCACCATTTTTGACCGATACAGTGATCAAGATGTCTGTTACTGCATGTTCCTGTTCATCCTGTGAATCATAATAAACAGTTGTTCCTTCAATAACGGCGGTTCCGTTCAGGTAAGTTTTGCTGTCGTCTTTTTTACAGCTTTGAAGCAGAATTCCACTCAAAAGCAGCAGTGATATAAAAGTTCTCATAAAGTGATTATTTAAAAATGGTTGTATTACTTGTTCGAATATTGTTTTTGAATAAAGCTTTGAAAATTCCATGATCGAAACCAAGGGTGATAAAAGGAGCAGGTTTGCTCCACGCACGTTCATCAACAGCCAGTATACCATTTCGGGAATAGAGTTTTTCCGTCATTCCAAAGTGGAATCCTGCAGTAATAGACATTCCGTCAACGATTTCATATCCGGCACCGAGGTAAATATTTTCTACTATGTCCGTCCCAATGTTTAGGCCTAGGAAAGCAAAGAATTGTCGTTTCGGTTCTTGTTTGCGAATATCATTTCGAAGAAAATAATACTGCAATCCGAAAACTGTTTGGAGTCCTGCTTTTTTTTCATCGAGGGTATAAGTTTGGTCTTCATTCAACGTATAATGCCGTTGTGTCAACCAGCTGTAAGAAGGTCCGATCTTGTATCGGAAACGGTACAGTTTATTGACCCGGTAAGCTCCCGCAGCAATCGTATCTTTGTCATTGAGCGGATTCAATACTTTGTAATTGACTTTGCCAGGAACTTCCATGATATTTCCCGGTTTGATCTTCGCATTTACTTTATTGGTTTGGAATTGAGGTTTTTCAGAGCGCGGAAGAGTTTTCGGTGGAATAGCTGTGAATTGAGAAGCAGCAATTTCCTTGTAAATTTTCACAAGCACATAATTTTGAAGAAATACCTTCGGATCTTTAGAACCTGAATTGGACTGAGGTGCGTTAAAAGTCATTTGTTCTTCCAAAACGGTTACATCTTTATCCGATTTTGTAAATGTGTATTTGAACAAATAATCTGTAGCTGCTTTATCGTTATGCACAAAAATATCGAGTACTTCCATCTCGTTGATCTCTTGAGTTGGCCGTCTATTCATAAATTGCTTTTCAGTGTAGTCAATATGATGCATCAGGTTCGGTCCGAATACGACTTTGTTCAGCAAGAAATCACTGGTTTCCAATCCTAGTTTAGCTGCCAGAGACTCCGGAGAAACGGATGAGGAAGTATTTGATTTTTCCAATTTTTTCAACTCTGTATTTTTATCATTCTTTTGGTTCTGAAGATCTTTGATCAATTTCAGATAGTGATCAGGTATCGGAAGACTATCTCCCTTGGTGTGAATCGTTAAATTGCCAGAAAGTGCATTCAGGAAATCAATCTGTACCTGCAACACTGCAATCTCAGCAGTAACTGATTCAATAGTTCGCCCCTTTTTTTCTGGTTCGCCGTTTCCGCCATTTCGAACTCGTTGAATGATGTTTAGTTCCATCCATTCTGAATTTGTCAGCCAGAGTTGTTGGATGATGACTTCCTGAAGTGATTTTGCAGCAGTTTGCTGGTTGATTCTTTTTAATTGTGGCAAAACATATTGTTGAAGATACCCGTTGGCATGTTCAATTTCTAATAAGAATTCAGAATCGTATTTGAAATCCGGATTTTCCCGGTACAAGGCATATTGGTCTTTTGCTTTGGCGTATAGCGCATCAAAATCGCAACGTTTGGAATATTTGTGAAAGCTTTCCTCGAAGATCTTAAACTTTGGATTAATAGCTAAAAACACCTTTATTTTTGATTCATCTACGTCTTGAAGAGAGTTTACTTTTTTTATTATTCCATGAAAGTTCCCCAACTCCTTATTATAATCGAGTAGGTAATCTTCTACGAGTTTTTTAAAGTCAATTTCACCGAAGCTGTGTTTTTCTGTTGTTTTTTTTGTAGTAAAGATGGATGCCCAATTAAAAACAGCTGCTTTTTTTCGTGTAAAAATAGAATCAATATATTTTAGAAAATCGGCCTTTACATATGATCCTGGAAACCGGATTAACAACTCAGTCATTAAGGAATCACAACTCAGACTAATTTCTCGTGTAGCATTAGAAAGCCCGGCAGAGTCGAGTGCTAAATAAGTAATTTCACTCTTTTTAAGTATGGTATTTAATGTTTTATTGTCAAATTCAGATAGAGAGATATCAGTCTTCTTTTGCTGAAAGAATTCCCAATTGCTATTTTGTTTTCGAACCTGTATCTCAAAACGATCAAAATCTTTGAGGATTTTGACAGAATTAGGAAGAGAATATCGGGTAAAAATATTGGCACTTGAGTCTTTGCCTGTAAGTATTTGTAACGAATGGCCCAATTGTTTACCGTTTTTATCCAGTTGAATCATTTCAAGGATGTATTTGGGATTCAGTAATGTCTTCAAGACCGGAAAGTATGTTGTTTTTGGATCGGTAGTTACAGATCTTGTTATGTTACCGATCCGTGCAAATTCAACTTTGCTTGTTTCATCCAGGTAATCCGGATAATGCAATTGGATTTGATAAAGATTGTACAGACACTCTTTTCTCAGCTCGTTTGTTTTAGCGTCTCCAAAAACACTATCAGCAAATTCGAGACTGTTGTAAAGTGAAAGGTGTCTTTTTGCTGCATCACTAACTATGGCTTTCATGTCTTGCGCGGAAAGCGTTAATACAGCATCTACTGATTCCCCTTTTTTAAGCTTTTCAGGTGGTTCCCCGGTCAATTTACCCGAAGAATCAAAGTAAAGCGTATATTGCGAAAATGCAGGAATGAAAGTCAATAGAAAGAATAATAAATTGATTGTTTTCATGAGAAGAGGTTTAAATGAGCATTCGTTAAGTTATTTCTGACAAAGTTTATTTCTGCCAGCATAGCATCAGATACAATAGATGCTTTTCCTTGATTGTTGTGAATTCCAACTACAAAATCGGTGCCGGTTGAGGGTTGATGAGCTGCTATTGCGCTTCCGCTGAAACCGTTTATTGTCTGGATTGAATGTCCAACTTGTAAAGGAGTTGACCAAATTACGTTACCATTTTTAGCCTGTTGATGCGGAGAGTTGGGATACCCAATTGCAAATGATGGAATGTTAAGATTTGCACCAGGATTTAATTTTGAAAGCCTGTAGAGTATATCTGTTGGAACAGCCTTATCCAAAACAAGAATCGCGTAATCTTTTCCGGTATCATTTACTTCGAAATAGTCAGCAGGGATAAATGCAGCACGAACAGTGAGTTTTTCGAAGTTCAATAAAGGTCTTCCGTTAAATGCCGGCTGAAATAATATCCTGGTTTTCCATGTTAGTTCCGGAGCAATTACATGGGCAGCAGTCAATGCAATTTGCGATGTGATCATAAATCCTGTAGCGAATCTAATTTCTTTTTCAGGACCCGTCGTAGCTACTCTTCCAGTTGCAGAGTAATATCCGTGTATTCCTGAAAGATCAGGGTGTACACCGTTGTTGAATTCCTGATTTGTACTTCCAGGTTTCCAGGGATCGGGAAGATATTCAGGAGGGACTGCACTTAGTGGAGGGAATTGCATGCAACGCAGTTGTCCACCCATAACTTGTTGTACCATAAGTGAATGTGTTTAAGTAAGAATTAGTTTTAGTTTTAGTTTTCGTTGGACAAAATAGTAAAATAAATAGATTCAAACTTCTCTTTGAAGACTTGAATTTGATATAAGCAAAATTAGAACTGCATGGATCACAATGAAATACCTCCCGAGAGGGATTTGATGGATCGTACAGGGTGATTTTGAACAAAATCATTTACTGTTTTATTCGGATTCTCCCATTGACAAAGATTTTGGATAAATGGTTTGCAAATACCTCTTAGGGGCATCATCAATCACCCCGAAGAGGGATTGAACCGTTCTTTCGGATTGGTCAATTTTGTTTCGATAAATAAAATGGAGACCAGAAACCATAAAAAAACGGGGCGATACCGAAAAGCCAAATGAGTAGGGAATAAAAGATATTATTATGAAAACAAAACTAATTCCGGCATTACTTGTTCTGATCGCATTTACAGGATATAGCCAAAAATCAATACAAAAAGTTGGTTTTGAATTATTTCAGGATGACACTTTATCAAACCTGGAAAAAGGTACGTCCGGCAGTCACCAAAAAAGCATGCAAGAATTGAATATGATTAGTAATTGTACAGCTCTTTTAAATCCGTTATATACTACATTTAAGGTGCAGGATGATTACTCTTTGCTTGTTACTTTAGATGAGATTTACTCATTAGACAGGGAAAAGTATAACAACAAAAGAAGTTCATCAGGTCTTAGCGCATGGCTTCCTTCGTATGGCAGCGGAAGTTATAATTCCGGTAAAGCCAATGTTGCATCCCTGAAGGAAAAGTATCGGGGTCAAACGAACTTTAAATTTGATGAAAACGAGCATCGGCAGGTACAAGTAAGTTTTGTGGACCAACGAACGGCAAAGGATATGTATGATGCCTTTAATCGATGTAATGATGCCAATCAATATCTGCCGAAGTTGGTATTGGTTTCTAGTAATAAATCGAAGGTTATCTGTAATTTGTATTTGCCATTTTCGAGGGATAATTGGACAAGGATCGGTAGTATTCGAAGTGGGAATTTGACTTTCAATGAAAGTGAAAGTGAAATAAAGGATGGTTCACGGGTCAGATATGGAACGCCTTACAATATCGTGTTCAATAGAGCCGCTAACGATGAGAACAGTGGAGAGATAGTCATTACTTTAAAAAACGAACAAACACTTACAATTTCATTTCCTTCAGTAGAAGATGGTCCGGGTAAGGAATACAAATGGATGTCATCCGATGAAAATGGAAATCCGTATAAAGTTCAAAGTAGCATCACATTTAATTATGGAAGAAAGACCATCACTCATTA
>CAMLLB010000044.1 GCA_946480815.1 uncultured Flavobacteriales bacterium | reverse complement strand
GCGTATTGTGAAGTTCTTCGGAGGAATGCGCCAGGTCGATCTTGAAACAATTTAAGCCGTTTGATACATGTAAAACGAAAAATGATACCGTTATTCCAGCTACTGAATTAGTTGAAAAGTTACTTGTAAAATTCATAATTAGCCTTAAAAACAAGTTAAAATAAGGAAAACGGGTTTGTTTCGATAGATAAAAAACATATATTTGTTGCAACAGGAGAGTCCATTGGGCTCTCTTGTTGTTATTTATAGCTCATAACAAAGAAATAATTATGTCAGATTTCGCATATTATACAGAAGAAGGACTTAAGAAGTTGAAGGATGAATTGCATGAAATGAAAACCGTGCAGCGGCCTCGCATATCAGAGCAAATTGCAGAAGCAAGAGATAAAGGAGATTTGTCTGAAAATGCTGAGTATGATGCAGCAAAAGAGGCACAAGGATTATTGGAAATGAAAATTGCCAAGATGGAGGAATTGGTTTCCAAAGCACGGATCATTGATAATACATTAATAGATAATTCCAAAGTTTTCATTTTATCACGCGTGAAGATCAAAAACGTGAATAACAATATGGAAATGGAATATACCCTGGTTGCTGAAAGTGAAGCAGATTTGAAGGAGAAAAAGATCTCGGTGGATTCCCCGATCGGGAAAGGACTTTTGGGTAAGAAAGTTGGAGACATTGCTGATGTTCAAACGCCAAATGGTATTATCAAGTTTGAAGTAATGGATATTGCACGCTAATGGCAACTATTTTTTCAAAAATAATTTCGGGAGAAATTCCATGTCACAAGATTGCAGAGAACGACGATTTTCTGGCATTCCTGGATATCATGCCTTTGAGAAAAGGACACGCTTTGGTAATTCCAAAAAAAGAAACCGATTACATTTTTGATATGGACGATTCGGAACTTGCTGCAATGATGATCTTTGCCAAGTCTGTAGCCCATAAGATCAAGAAAGTATTTCCATGCCGTAAAATAGGAGTGACTGTGATCGGTTTGGAAGTCCCTCATGCACATATTCATTTGATTCCGATCAATGGAATTGCCGATATGAATTTTTCACAGGAAAAATTGACTTTGAGCCAGGAAGAATTGGCACAGATTGCACAAGATATTCAAAATGCATAAAATAAATCCGGGCAGAACAAATGGGTATTTATTTGTTCTGCTTTTATTACTGTGTTTTTCCTGTTCACAATCCCAAAAAACAACGCATATTCTTTTCGTGGGAAATAGTTATACCTACCGGAATAATATGCCCGAACTATTCGAAAAGATTGCGCAATCCAAAGGTGAACAGGTTGAAGTATCTCACATTACCCGTGGAAAGTATACCTTTTATCTTCATTCGAAACGAAAGAAATTGTATAAGGCTTTGCATAACCGGAAATGGGATGTCATTGTTCTTCAGGGATCGTCAAGAGATATGTTACGGGATTCCGCCAGGTTTAACGAACGGACATATCCCGCTTTGGATAAAATGCTGGGAATGATTGACAAGAATCAAAAGAATGCAAAAGTGTATTTCTACATGACCTGGCCTTACCGGAAAGGAGATCCAAAGAGCAAACGTTTTTCAGATCCCGATTCCATGTTGAATGCCGTTGCTGCTGGGTATCATAATTTGCGAAACAGGTACAAAGTTCCGGTTATCCCGGTTGGAAAAGTATGGAGAAGTTATGTTGTGACTTACCCGGAATCTCAATTGTACCTTCGGGATAATTCACATCCTACCTATGAAGGCTCCTATCTTGTTGCCTGCACAATGTATTCGGCAATCTATGGAAAAAGTCCGCAGGGAGCAGATAAACTGGCAATCCACAACCTGGAAGAATTTACCAGGATCCAGCAATTTGTTGCGAAAAAATACCGAACGAAGGAATTCCGGTATTACCTTAAGTCAGAATGAAAATGAGAGCGGGAATGACAATTGGAATCTCATTCTAATGTCCCGTTCATTATTTCTAATGTGAATGAAGTGCAAGCCTAAGATAAAATGATCTTTTATCAGTGAAATTGAAACAGAATATTCAAATTAATCCTCATTTTCATTCCGTTTCTCATTCTGTTTACTTCCCCTGATTTGCTCTTTTGATTTTATTTGAAACCGTAACACGCTTTTTCAATGTGAAATTATTGCAGTTCTGTTTCATGTGTAACGTCACGGTATAAGTTCCGGATGTTTTATAATAATGCTTCGGGTTCTTTTTCGTTGAAGTAACACCATCACCGAAATCCCAATAATACTCACCTTTATCGTTTGTTTGATTGGTGAATTGTGCCGCCAGCCAGGTTTCCTTTATTTTGAAATCCATCACCGGAGTTTCTTTTATATCAAAAATGCGGGTTTGGTTCAGCTTGTATACATTCAGGCTTTTAAGGACCACATTCGCAGCAGCTTGTTCAATTACTTTCCAATAGGTGCTATCAACTCTTTTGGGTGCTGTTCCTCCGACAGGAGATTCTTTGAAAATAGACGCATACGCGGTACAGGCAGCCGTAAAACTTCCCAAAGCATTCGGATGGTACCTGTCCGTGAAATAAAGATCAATATCGGGATGCATTTCGCGAATATTTTTCCATACTGCTCCTACAGGAATTACCGGATAATGCAAAGTATCACTCATCATCATGTATCCGTTCCAAATGCGTTGCTGCATTTTAGGATAAGTATCATTCGCAGGCTGTTCAGGATATCCTTTTTCGTAACCCCAGGTCATATAGAAGTAGATCTGGGCGCAGGGACTTGTTTTAAGCACGCTATCGATCAATAGTTTTGCGTAAGGAATAGACTCTTTTAAGATGACCGAGCTGTCTTCGGCAAATTCCCTTGAAAACCCCTGGATCAATACGTAATCCCATTTCCTGGTTTTCATTTTCAGGTAAGTACTTGGTCTTTCGCTATGTGCTTTCAACGTACTTCCACTTACTGCGATAGAGTCTGCATACACATTCTTTCCTTTGGATTTAGCCAGGTATTCGAAGATTTTAGGCATGTTGTTCATATGCGTAAAACTGTTCCCGATGAAAAGAACATTGGCAGGTTGCTGACTAAAACTAAGGCTGGTGATTAAAGAAAAGAATAAGACTAATTTATTCATTTACGAAGCTTTTTTTTTCGTTTAGGATAGAAAATACCGAAAACCTTGTAATACAATTCCGTTAACGGTTCGATGTACTTCACCATGATTACGAAGACCGTAATAAAGAACGCCGAGATCGAAACTGCAACCCATGGATTAAACTGACGGTGGTACCATGGCTCCGGATCAAGTCCTATACCAATAATTCCGGCGTATAAAATAATCACGTGAACAATGTAAACAGGGAAGGTTGTTTGCCCCATTTTCAGGAACAATGGTGCATTGATCTTGAAGTTTGCATCTACAAGCATCAATGTTCCCAAAAGTATTGCTACTTGTCCTAATCGTGCAAAACCGGTCGTATTATTTTCAAAACAGCCATGTGCAGTCAAACCGATCCAATCTGTAAACTGGTCCAGTTCATGGAAAAGCGTTTGTCCGGCAATATTGAAAAACAAGCCAACTACAATAAACGTTACTCCAAACCACCAAAGACGAACATTTTTCTCGTAATGTCTGATAATTGCACCGATCATTCCTCCCATCAGCACATACCCGGAATAACGGACAAAACTGAAATCGGAGAATTCACCGTACATCATGTTCTGAATAAACTTAGGTGCACCTTTCGGAATGAAAAAACGCGGATCTTTTATCGTTTTAATTCCTTCTGAAACACCATAAAGTTTAATGTGTTCCTTCATGTATCCGTAGATAACAAAAATGATGAGTGCTGCTACGAGATAATAAATGTAAAGAGGTCCCTTTTTGATGATCTTAAAAATCCCGTATACTACAAGCAGGAAGAAAATTCCAAACCCGATTGACTGCAGCACGTGGAATGCCTGGAACCAGCTGAAATGATACGTAAAGATCCATGCTTTTGCTTCATAAGCCGTTGGGAAGAAAGGAACCAGGATATCGTGAAACCAGGAACCGATCATATCGAGGAAACTTGCATTTTTAAGCTTTCCGTAAGCTTCAAAACCGTATCTGGTATCTCTGATAAATGTAATCAGGTCGAATTGGATGAAGTATCCCCAGAAAAGGAGCATTCTTACCCGGCCAAATCCTTTCTTTACACGTTCATTTCCGAAAAAAGGTTCGTCCGTATTTTTGCTTAGAAGGTAAACAAATACAACACCGGTCACAGCAAAGAACAGGGGAGACGTAAGTCCATGCAGGTTATGCCAGAAGCTAAAGAGCCAATTGTTGTCATCCCGGTATTTATCAGCAAGTGCCGAACCGGTAAAATGGCCTTCCAGCATCATCAAAATGGCTATCGAACGAGCCATATCTATAAACTTCAATCTTGGACGGGCCGCTAATGGTAACTCACCGCTTTCTACTGACATAGTTTGGATTTACAAGCAAAGATACATTTTATCCCGATAGCTATCGGGATTCAATTCAAGATTTTGCTACTTGGGAGTTTCGCCCAGTAGCATCAAACGAATCGGAGAAGTATACCCTTCAAAATAAATAAGGATTGGAAAAGAAAAAATTCCGGACGGTAGTTTATTCACTGTCACGGCCTGTATAATTGCGTTTCCTTTCGCAGGAACTGTGCTTCCGAAAGTGAATTTGACCAAGTCACCTTCCGTTTTAATGGCGCTTATTTTCAAGCTTTTTTCATGGTTGTTATGAACGGAAAACTGGAAACTGTTTTCGCCCTGTTCAATTTTTCCAAGTGTGATCACATTCGGAACACAATCGATGAAAAAGAAAATGGAATCGGTTTCCAAATAGCTGACACTTTGAATCTCAATTTTTCGTTCTCTTGCAGCTGCTCGCGAGAAAACGGAGTTTTTTACATCATTCGGATTATCGCTTGTAATCTGGTTGGCAGTATATTCCCCGTAAGGGACACCTACGAGTTCCAATTTTCCTCCGTTTGAAGAAGTTCCGTCCAGGTAAGGGGCAAAAATACCATTGTCGTAAGCCCTTAAATAATTCCCAAGTGACATGATCCGGCGTTGTGTCAGAGCCACGTTGTACTCTGTTTTTGCCAATGGGGAAGCGAATCCGCGGATATTTAAACGAATCTGAAATCCTTTTTGCAGTTCTTCCAGCAAAAGGGTTTGGAACAAGACCAGGTCTTTGACTCCTTGCTCGACGTACTCGAGGAAGAAACTTTCAATGTCTTCCTCTGCCTCTACAACTTTTTCTCCGCTTAATCCTTTCGAATATTCCTTGCGGTATTCGGGAAGCATGGCAATGTAATCGTTGTAGCTGTTGATGTAATTCACTTTGGTGGTCGTTTCCTTTGAACGGGGATCCGGAATGTCGTTGTGGAAATACAGCGTTACCGGTAGTCGTTTGTTCAGTTCTGCCAGGGTTTCTTTTTTCGTTTCAGGAACAATGATCCGTGGATGTTTGTAGCCAAAAATGTCACTGCAGCAAGTGGGATTTTTTACGTATTGAACCCCGATCCTGTTGCTGGAAACGTACATGCTGTCGCGATCCTCAAAATAATAAATGTCGTTTGCTGAACTGTTGATCGGTAAACCTAAGTTTTGAGGAGCTTCCCACCGTCCGTTCTTCAGTTCGATATAGAAAACGTCGTATCCGCCAAAGCCGTCAAACCAGGAAGAGGAAAAATACAAACGCTTTTTGTCTGCATTGTAAAAAGGACTGATGTCGTTATCAAGGGAATTTGCAGCATTTAATGCCCTCACTTTAGAAAATTGATTCCCGTTATTTTTTATCACGGAATAGTACAAGTCCATTCCTCCTTTTCCATCTTCGCGATTGGACGAAAAGATCAACCATTCTTCATTCTCGATAACGGCAATAGTTGGTGTGGTATTGTTCGTGCCGGGTTCGTTGATAATTTCTCCAAGCGGGTTCGGATTGGACCACTTTCCGTTTTGAAAGGAAGAAACCCAGATCTGGCAAGCGAATTGGTTTTCATCACCACCGCAATTGCTGTAATAAAATCGCTTTCCATCCGGTGAAAAACAACCGTTCCCGGTGTTCACTTCGGCTTTGTTCAAAGCTTCCAGCAAGCCCGGACTGACCTCTTTCAAGCTGTCTTTCCATTCGGTGAAATAAAGCCTGTTCTTGTAGTTGTCATCCAGCATTTCTTCCCCCACATTTTCTTTTTTGCTGCGCATGGAAGAAAGCACAAATTGTCCTTGTGAAATGGTATGTCCGAATTCTGAGTTTACGGTGTTCAATCCTCTGGGAAGCTCAATGTTTTCCAGGTCGGAAGTGTCTTTCAAAGCAGCCTGTGCCCATAAACACGATTCCAGTTCACGCTTTGATTTCAGGTAATTGTATGTTCGCTTGTCTTTTGAATATTTCTTTTTTGCCCGTTTAAATAGTTCGATCGCTTCCGTGTAATGCCCGTTCTGCTTTTCCATCAGGGCCCATTGCAGTAAGCTTGCAGGGTACATGGATGTTTCTTCCTTTTCATAGACTTTTTGGTAATAATAGCTTGCCCGGCGATAATCTTTATAGGCTCTGAGCGTTTCAGCATATTTCCAGAGAATACTTACGGTATTGGAATCAATTTCCATTGCCTTTTCGTAATACTGAAGCGCATAGATGTAATCACCTTTTGCATACTGCTCATCTGCAAAGTCCAGGTACTTACCCAACAGATTTTGTCCGTATCCGGTAAATGAAAGGAGGGCAAAAAGGATTAAATATAATCTGGACATATGCGGTGAATGACTTTTTTGGGTTTAAAACGTGTGATAATGTATTCGACAGAAATTTCTAAACCTCCACGCGCAGTACTGGCCGGAATTAATTTGGAAATGTTCGTGTCATAACTCGCAGCTACAGACCAGTTTTGCATCGCCAGTCCCAAGCGTACAACCACCGCATCTCGTGAGCGAAACCACAAGCCACCGTCGACAGCACGATAAGTTCCCAGTTTGTTAATCAAAGTGTAACGAACCTGGGACCCGATCAGTAACTCCCGGTATTTTCCCTGGAGATTGAACCCGATTCCCGGAACAATTGCCAGATCCCTGTTGATTGCATGGTCCAGTTGCGAAAAGAAACTGAGACGAATATCCCGCAGAACTTTTGTTCCATAAAATCCCTGGTTAGGGCGGTTCAGATTGTGCCCGCTGATTCCTGTTTTCAGCGAATTTCTTTTTCCATAGTAATAGCAATGAACAATCCCGGCTGCACTTGTCAGGTTGGCGCGACTATCGTTTTGATAAGCTTCATTGGTCGGTAGGCCGGCGTCAAAAATGAGTCCGTTGAATTGATTGTCAAAGTAGAATTTATCCATGTTCACTTTGCGGTAATTCAGCCCTACCTGGATACCAACACTCAGTGTTTGAGTTGAATCGGCAGTCAGTTTCAGGTTTTTAGAAACACTTGCAAGAAACTCCAGGGTTTGATAAAACCCATCACCGACATTGTCATGGAAAAGCAGTGCACCGAAATTGATCCCTTTTTGTTTCCATTTCATATCGCCGGCAAGAGCAAAAGTTTGAAAAGGAACCGTTACACTTCTCCATTGATCTTTGTAATTCCCTGTAATTCGGATATCTCCGGCAAAGAGTCCTGTGTTCGCAGGGTTCTGGTAAATTGGTTGCCGGTTCAAATGAGAGAAATGGATATCCTGAGCAAGCAACCGGAAAGTACATGCTGTTACAAAAAGTCCGATAAGTAGGTAATTACCCAGTTTTCTCATTGAAATCAAATATACAATAAAATCAATCAGGACTGTACTTCAATCAAACAGGAATAACAGATGAAATAAATTGGGTATTTTCGTTGGTATGAAGCAACAATTTTTTTTCATCATAGGAATTGCTTTCCTGGTTTGTTCGTTCAAAAGTGATGGACTTATTGAAAACGTTTATCCCGAATTATTAGGAGACTATGATTTTTATAAATCGGTTGCAGACAGATCTACTTCTTATGCAAAAGACGGGAAAGATCTGTTCACGGTTAAAATCAACAAGAAAGATCAGATCCTGTTTTATAAGAACAAGAAGAAAGAGCGTAAGATGACTTTTGTAGAGACAAAAATGCCTTTCCTGGATGATGAGAATCATGTGCTTTTTGGAAGCAAGAATAATTATGAGCCACTTTTTTATCGTGGGGATACCATTATAATCCAGAGTTATCCAATAGAATATCAGGATAATTACTTTATAAAAAGGAAGTGAGATTACAATAGTTCGTAGCAATATATCGATATTCCTATTTAGCTATATTGCTAATTACCTAATTACCGACTTAGCTAATTTCCAAAGCTCCTGAGATGAAATTCAAAAATCAGATCTTTTGTACTTTCATTACCGGTTTTTTACTGTAAACGAGGTACTTTCCATTTTTGTAATATGCCTGCAATTGCTCCTTCTCTCCGGAAATGACTACTTTTCCATCCTGACCGACAAATTCCTTCGGAACCTGGAATACATTCTTATCCAACATGACAATGAAGTATTTGGGACAGTTTTTAGGATTCAGTGCTTGATTAAGCAGTAGGGAATAATTGATTTTTGTAGTGGACCGCTTAATGATCTTAACACTATCAACAGGTAGTCTGACCACAAAATTGGATCCGATTTGTCTGGTGATGGATTTGGATAAAGGAAAAGCTGATTCGGCTATCACTTTGATTTTTTTAGGATGATACGAGATCAATGGCTTGTTCTTTGTGACATAGTCATCGGTGTGAGCATATACCTTTGTGATAAAGCCATCTTCCTGACTCAATTGGAAATAGTTTTGGAGTGCTAATTCCTTTTTTCGGATCAGATCATATTTCTCTTTGATCATTGCTTCTTCAATGAATCCGGCCTCTTCTTTGTATTCCAGTGATGGAAATGTAGGAATCATTTTATCGGGGGTCAGTTTGGAAGCAAAATCACGCCATTTTTTTTCGATAGGTTGCAGTGTTTTCGGAAGATTGTCGAGCTGATCCGTTAAATCTTGCTTTAAGGCTTCTTTTTCACCGCTTAATCCGACAAAGGCATCGTAATTATCGAATTGTACGAGCAGGCTGTTTTTCTTGAATTCAGGAGTTTCAACTAGTCGTTCCAGTTTCCCGGTTCGTTGCGCCCGGATGATTTTTTTAGGAATGGTAAAGTTTAGGAATACAGTATCACGTTGCTGTTTTCCGGAAAGGGTAAGGGTTTGATCTGAAGCGTTAGAGGAATTACCATCATTTTCACTGGAACATGAAAATTGAACAGATAAGATGGATAAAAAGACAACGAATCGGAATACTTTCATACTGCGCTTTTCATAAATGTACAACCAAAAAAGGAAAACGTTGCGAGAAATGTGAAAACTTGGACAAATAATGTTAATAACTTAGTTAACATTTAAATAACATGATTTAAAAATAACACAGAGTTCCCACCTAAATTTGTAAGTAACGAATAATGCAGGCCTATGCTAGGGACACTATTAAAAAAAAGATTGTCAGACACACAGTTAGCGAATGTTTTCCTGAACGGGATCTTCGAGATTGTCGACAATGGTTTCGTTGAGGTTGTGGATCTAATCAATGAAGACTTAGCTTTTGTTTCTTCTCCTTCTATTCCTGTAGAACGCAACGGACAATTCACTATGATTGTGGTGGTTGCGAACATTTCTTCTTTGGAAACAACCTTTGAAACGGTTCAGGCAAATAGAATTGAGAAGATCATTTTTGAACAAATGGGTTCATTGATGGGGGTATCTGCTGTTGATGCAGAGGCAAAAGTGAGAGAATACCAGAAATTTATGCAGCGAATTAACCATCCCTCAAAGAATATGGTTTACGCGATGTCTAAAGCTGTATTCCAAAAATACGACCTGAATGATTTCCAGGATGAGTATTTTAAACGCCTGCAATCCCCTAACCCGCTGTTCCTGAAGCGAATGGATCAGGTAATGATCAATTTCCTCTGGGATTGGGACTCCTTCTTCAAAAAATACAAGATTGATGAATAATTGAAAACCCCGACATTTATCGTCGGGGTTTTTTGTTTCTTATTAGTAAATTGCAGTAAACTCAAACTGCATAAAACGAAAACGATGAATAAATTTCAAATCAGGACCCTGGAACAATACCATGAGAATTATGCGCAAAGCGTTGCTGACCCGGAAACATTTTGGTCAACTATTGCAAATGAATTCCAATGGATTAAGAAATGGGATCAGGTGTTGGAATGGGATTTTACTGAACCCAAAATTGAATGGTTTAAAGGTGCAAAGCTCAACATCACGCAAAATATGCTGGATCGAAATGCTGTAGAGCGTGGAGCTAAACAAGCCTTGATTTGGGAGCCGAATAATCCGCAGGATAAATCCGTTACCTATACTTACTCGGAGTTACTTGAAGCAGTTTGTGTTTTTGCTAATGGTTTGAAAGCCCAGGGAATAAAAAAGGGCGATCGGGTGTGTATTTATATGCCGATGATTCCCGAACTGGCGATCGCAGTGATGGCTTGTGCACGTATCGGAGCGATACATTCTGTGGTTTTTGCCGGATTTTCTGCTAATGCACTTGCAGATCGGATTGAAGATGCACAAGCGAAATTGGTGATAACAGCAGACGGACTGAATCGAGGAGCGAAGCAAATTCCGTTAAAACGGGTGGTTGATGAAGCATTGGAACATGTGAATTGTGTTGAAAGAGTCATTGTATTTGACTGTTTGGGTTGGAAACCAACCATGGAAACCGGGAGAGATATCTGGTGGAAAGATGCAGTGGCAGGACAGGATAAAACATGCGAGCCGGAAGTAATGGATGCCGAAGATCCCTTGTTTATTCTTTATACTTCCGGTTCTACCGGGAAACCGAAAGGTGTTGTTCACACGTGTGGCGGTTACATGGTCTATACGGCTTATTCCTTCCAGAATGTATACCAATACGAAGAGAAAGATGTGTTTTGGTGTACGGCTGATGTTGGCTGGATTACCGGTCACTCATACATAGTTTACGGACCTTTACTTTGCGGTGCAACAACCGTGATGTTTGAAGGAATTCCAACTTATCCCGATGCCGGTCGTTTTTGGCAGGTGATTGATAAGTACGGAGTAAATCAGTTTCTGACCGCACCAACTGCTATCCGTTCTTTGATGGCTTTTGGAGAAGATCATGTGCTTTCCTATAGTTTGGATTCATTGAAAATTATTGGAACTGTAGGTGAACCGATCAATGAAGAAGCCTGGAATTGGTATCATTTGCACGTTGGGAAAGGACGTTGTCCGGTAGTGGATAACTGGTGGCAAACCGAAACTGGGGGAATTATGATTTCCGGAATTGGAGATATTTCACCGTTAAAACCTACATTCGCCGGGTATCCTTTGCCGGGAATTCAACCGGTTTTATTGAACCAGGAAGGAATAGAGATTGAAGGAGCCAATGAAGAAGGTTATTTGTGTATCAAATTTCCGTGGCCTTCTATTTTGAGAACAACCTACGGAGATCACGAACGTTGCCGGGTGAATTACTTCTCACATTACGATGGCTATTATTTTACCGGAGATGGGGCAAAGCGCGATGAGAATGGGATGTACCGTATTATCGGTAGAGTGGATGACGTGATCAATGTATCGGGGCACCGCTTCGGGACTGCTGAAATTGAGAACGCGATCAATATGAACAAATTGGTTATTGAATCGGCGGTGGTCGGTTATCCGCATCCTTTGAAAGGTCAGTCGATTTATGCTTTTGTAGTTTGTGAGCAGGAAGTTCCGGAAGAAAACCAGGACCAGGCAAGGGGAGAGATCGTGGAGTCCGTGGTGGCAGAAATCGGTAAGATTGCCATTCCGGAGAAAATTCAATTCGTTTCAGGTTTGCCGAAGACACGTTCAGGGAAGATCATGCGACGCATCTTACGAAAAATCGCAGAAGGAGACATGAAGAACTTAGGAGATACTTCTACCTTGCTCGATCCGTTTGTAGTGGATGAGATTGTGGAGAAAGCGTTATAATTACGAATTACGAATTACGAATTACGAATTACGAATTACGAATTTCATTTCAATAGTTATAGAGGGGGAATGATCCTGGGGAGTCTGCCCTCATGACATAAATTATCGAATTAAAATAAGGGCAAATGCTGCAAGACTGATGAGCAAACACAAGGGGGAGTAATACTTCGTATCGTTCCTGCCGAATTTGGTGTTTTTGTATTTCTTGAAAAAGCCCACGTAACGGAATTCACCGATTGCCCGGATCCCGAATATTCCCGCAATGATCCACAAACCGGATTTATCCAGCCAATGAGGAAGTTCAAAAGGAATTGTGCCCGTAATAATGAGTGGCAATAATCCAAAAGCAAGCAATCCGAAAGCAACTATGAGTGTGGCAATAATTCCCGGATTCAGGGCTTTTTGATCAGTTTTATCATGTTTTGTCGGAAGAACAGCTCCATAACCCCATTTTCCACCTAAAGCCCAGTAAAAATGAAGGGAAGAAAGGAATAAAAAAATGAGAAAAAGTAAAATGGCAAGAATCAGGCTCATAATGAATATTTTAAGAAAGCATTGTAATGAAAACAGTAGGGGAAATAATTATTTGCCCCTACTTAATTTTATCCTCGTCTTCTCTCAAGTAAGATCATCATCATCAACGAAAGCACGATGCATTCGTCTTCACCGGCATTATGTGTCGGTCCGATTTTTTCAAGTGAGAAGCTTCTTCCGAACATCGAAGGATTTTTCTTTAAGCGCATCACCTTTGATCCGTCAGGTCTTCCTACAATGTATTTCGGATTGAAGACATATCCTGTAAACATTCCCAAAATCGGAATCTCACTGAATAAGCTGTCGAATACTTTTGTCCAGGCATTTTCTTCCATAATATGGAAAGCCAGATGCTCGTGCTGATCGTATACATCATAACGGGCCTTCCAGATAGAAGCCCAACCTTTACGTGCCACACGCCCTTTTTCAATTCCTTTTTTGTCCGTAAAAACATAAGTTGCTGAAAAATCGATCCACTTATTTGCCTTGATTGTGAATTCCAGGTCTGTTTTATTGGTATCCGTAAAAACCTGTATTTCTTCAATGAACTTGAACATTTTTTGGCGTACATAAGCCAAAGTTACCGAATTGGCATCCGCGATCACGAAGTCATTAGCCAAAGTTCCAATCTTGAAAGTAAATTTCAATGGATAATTCAGATTGCTGAGATCAACATTCTTCTGAGAGAAAAAGTTCATATTATCTAATACTTCCATAATCTATTTTAGTTTGGATTTATAATTTCTTTCATATGTTTCGATCCATGCTTCAGGTGTTACTTTTGAAACCAATTGACCAATCAGCTCAAAGGGGATTTGATCGGGCTTTTTGAAGCGGACACAGCTTTTTCCCATATCTAGTTTCGTTGGACTTACTTTAGCATATTCTGTCTGAAACCACTTCAATAGTTCGGGATCGGCATAGATTCCCATGTGATAGAATGCGATAAAATTTTTCTGTGAGGCAAAACTCATAAAAGGCAGAGGCAATTTCGGGTCGCAATGATACCCGGCCGGATACAAGGAATGCGGAACGGCATAGCCAATCATTCCATATCCGATTCCTTCACTGAATCCTGCAGGAAGATTGTCCAGGATTGTTTTTCTCAATTTAATCATTGCTTCCCGTCGTTCTTCCGGACAGTTTGCGATCATTTCTTCCGGTGTTGTTCCTTCTGTTCTCATCTTTACCCCGAAGATACAAAAGAATTAAACACGTATTCCTATTACAAGCATATCATCCAGTTGCTCCCGTCCGGCTCTCCATGTTTCTGCAAAATTTTCCAGGTGTTTTTTCTGATGGGACATGGATAGAAGCTGCATTCCTGCCAAAAGATGCTTGAAGTTTTTAGTCTTGAATTTTTTTCCCCGCTCACCGCCATCCTGGTCGGCATAACCGTCTGAAGCCAGGTAAAAAGTGTCGCCTTTTTCCAGCAAGATTTTGTGGCAAATAAATTCCTGGGAATTGGATGTATATCCTCCAATTGGAACGCGCGTAGAACAGAACTCTTCCAAAACAGAACTCCCTTTTCTTACAAGCCAAAGGGGTCTGTTTGCCCCGGTAAATTCAATTTCGTTCTTAGCAGGGTCATACGAACAAAGTGCAATGTCCATTCCATCCTGCAACGAATCATCGTTTTCCTGTTTCAGGACTTCCTTAATGCGCCGGTTTAAGTTCTGAAGAATGGTTGTAAGCGGAACATCGGTAGAGGAAGAGGAAATATCATTTAGCATAAAGGCCCCGATAATACTGATTAATGCTCCGGGAACACCATGGCCGGTGCAGTCTGCCATTGCGAAAATTGTTTTGTTGCCCAGGTTTTTGAGCCAGTAGAAATCACCGCTCACAATGTCTTTTGGCTGGAAGAAAATGAATGACTGCGGAAAATGACTGATAAAATCCTGTTCGTTGGGCAGAAAGCACTGTTGGATCTTTTGAGCATAATTGATGCTGTCCATGATCTCATTGTTCTTTTCAGCAAGAATAGAGGTGCGGATTTTTACTTTCTGGTCAAGGACATCGTTGAGCCTTCGTAAATCTTCTTCCGCTTTTTTTAATTGAGAGATTTCAATCGATAAAATACAAATTCCTTCAGGTACTGGCTGAACACTCAATCTAAACCATGCCACACTGCCATCAGCGTATTCCATTTTGTTTTCGAACTGTTCAGGGGTACGGTTTTCCATGCATTTTCTCATGGAACGATGCAATTCGGAATCTTCCAAATGAGGATAAACCTCCAGGAAAGATTTCTGTAACAGGTTTTCCCGTGTCATCTTGCTATGACGGATTACCGTATCGTTCACATACAAATAACGCCAGTCATAGTCAATAATCTGAAACCCCTCCATCATATGGTTTAAAGTTTCCTGGTAGCGTTTTTCTATTCTCAGGGAGCGCTCGTATTCCGTAATGATTTTTTTAAGTTCCTCTTCCGAACGGCCCTCATACATGTTTTCAAACATAGCGATCGAATTTTAAACTTCTCCTAAAAGCATTGGCAGCTGATGCACAAATAGTGAGCATTGTGAATATGGTACATTGTGATAGTGAGCCCTGCATTTCTCTAAAAATTCAGTACTTAGTGAATTTAGTGAAATGACCTTCCAAAAACAAATGAAAGGGTCATAAATTGTCAAAATCCGCTGTTTTATTAGCGAATGATCAAAAAAAAGACCGGTTTTTATCGAACCGGTCTTTTCCTTAGATCTAAGTTGCTTTATTCAATAATGATCTTATGGGTTGACAGGGTTTTGCCTTCTTTCGCAAGAGTCAGCAGGTAAAATCCGTTTTTAAATTCGCGAACATCAATGGAAGCATAAGTCAGTCCTTTTTGAACTGTTTGACTATTTTCGAATACTTTTTGACCGTTCAGGGTAGAAAGTGTTAACTGATAAGTCGTTTCCGTTTTAGATGAAAGTACTACACTCAGATTGTTTTCCACTGGATTCGGGAACGTTTTTATCAATTCCAGGTCGTTCATGAATTGCTGTTCAATTGCCAGGGTGTTTGATGTATTTGTTGTTCCATTTTCCCGGACTAATCGTACCCGGTAGTAAGCCATACCATTAATCGGTTGAAGGTCTTCGAATTGATATGTCAATGCTTCAACACTTAATCCATGAGCTTTTATGGTTCCGATCTCAACATATTGATTGCCGTTTTCACTGCGTTCAATAATATATTTATCAACCTTGAATTCACTTGAACTGACCCAATTCAAGGTATTGAAACCGGATTCATTCTTACCTGTCAGGTTCACGGACTCCGCTCCAAGCGGGGAGCAGCTGACTACCGCAGTTCCTCCAAACGAGAGTGGAACAGTTGTTATTGCCGACGAGTAATTCGACAAACAGATTAAGTATTGTGTATTTGATCCGGGATTCAAAGGTGCTTCCCAATTTGACATGGAACTTGCTCCGGTAGGAAGAGTACTTGCCAGTCCGGTGAATTCTTCACAATCACCGTTATAGTTGCAGCGGACCGGTGCTTGCGTTCCGGCTTGAATAGCAGCGCAGGTAGTAGAAGGATTGTATGCCCACATGGACCAATCCAGGCAATTGAGCGTTCCTGAATTGGGTGTTCCCAATTCGAATGTTAGTGATCCTCCCGTTAATACGTTCACAATCATCCAGGTACTATTTAGCTCTTCAGATAACAAACATCCTGAATTAGTACCATTAACATTGATTGCTGGATTTGCAGCGCAAGTTCCTGCAAGGCAAATTTCATTGATTGCACCGTAGCCATTTGGATCGATTGCAAACGAGGCATTGGAGCAGACATTGGCTGCTACCGCACAATCTCCTGCAACTGTAGGTCCACCTACAGGACAGGTTAATGAGAACGTTATTCCGGATGCTGCGGTAGAAGTTGCGTCCATTACAAAATAATAGGTTGTACCGGAGGTAAGAGAAATAGACCCAACGGATCCGGGAGTTGTTGCTGTTCCTGCACAGTTCCATCCTGTTGCCGAACATCCTCCGGCTTGCCAACCGATTGCATAACCGCCTCCGGTAACGGAGGTCACATTAAATGAGTAACTTCCGGTTGAAGTTGCGGTGTAACTATAAATTTGTTCCAAACCAGGTGTTGAAGTTGAACACAGGGTTGAAATAAACGAGGATGCACCTGTTGTTGAAAGGTTAAAAGCCTGGCCACAACCCGAAATAGTAGAAGATGATGCACAAGGGCCTGTACCACATGAAGTACAGGTAATAGTTGTAGTTAAACACGTTGTACCTGTTCCACAGCCCGAACAATTGGCATTCAATGTCATGTAGTAAGTACCTGACGAAGGAGCGGTAAATGGAACGGATCCCATTCCGAAAGCAACCACAGTTCCTGTCGGAGACCCGCTGTGAACGGTAATGCATGCTGACGGAGAAGCTGTCAGCGTGTAATTACTTCCTGCGACCACACCGGTAATGGTATTATAATCACCTGACCAGTTACAGGAACTGATCGTGGTTGCTGTTGTTCCTGTTGGAGCCGCTACTGTGTTGAAAGCACTACCTCCGGAACACTGTGCCCGGCTGTTTTCCGTCCAAATAGTAAAGGATAAAAGGAGTAATAGTAAGTAGGAGTTTTTCATATACAGCAAATTAATCAATGATTAAATAGTTCAATTCGGTCAAAATTTGGGTTCGCCTCGTCTCCTCCATTGTTTGGAACTCTTCAAAGCGAATATGCAGACGATTGTTGTCAGAAGTTACCTGCAGATAAGCAGCCGGATAATCCCTTGCCCAATCCCAAACCTGCTCTTTGTAAGTTTGGAAATCCGAGTCTGAAAAAGCATAACTTGTCCAAACAGGGAAAGGTCTTTCCGGTAATTCATGGATCAGGGAATTCAGATCGTATCCCTGAAGTAAATTAGTTAATTCTGCACCGGATTTCAGGGTGATTTGAATACTTCCTCTGTATATAAACTGAACTTGTTCATTGTCTTGTCTTAAATGTTCGTACTCGGAAACATCGAAATGCTGAATATTTAATAGTTCTTTGATTGTAAGACCAGTTTCATAGCTGTTAAATGAGAAACTGGAAGAAAAGTAATTCCACAAAACCTGGAGTCTTACCGGATCAATTTGAGCAATTTTTTGAGTTCTCTCAGGCAAGTGGTATTTCTGGATCATCCGGTTGGAGGCAATGACAGAATAGTCGGTTTGGGCAAAAGTAGTATTAAATAAGCTTACAGATAAGCCGAGCAGTAGGTATAACATCTTCATAATCATACGATTTAAGACAAGTATACAAAATAACAGATAGTTAAAAGACTAACATTTTGCTCAAATGAACAAATGGAGTGTTCTATCGATCAAATATTAATTCTGGATGAATATTTCGTGAATTCTGGATGAATACGAGGTGGTTAAGTGTCTGGAAAATAATCTGTTGTAGTTTTTAGTTCGTCAAGTCCACATATACCACGGCTTTCGTCTCGAAAAATTCACCTGAAAAAATAGTTTGAAGAGAGTGAATAGTATAGAAATTTTTCACGGGAGCCATTTCTTCTCTCAGATCTCCACCTTTCAGGTATAGGATTCCATTTGGGAGGGGATTCTTATTTTCCTTAAAGATTTTTCCTTTCGTCCAGGGTAAAAAAGCCGGCATTGCAGTGACCGCCCTGCTCACAATAAAATCGAATTGTTCTTTGATTTCTTCAGCACGTGCATGGGTTGCACGTACGTTTTTTAGTCCTAAAGCCTGGGCTACTTCCTTCACGACTTTGATTTTCTTTCCGATAGAATCTACCAGGTGAAATTGCACTTCAGGAAATAAGATTGCCAGGGGAATTCCCGGGAAACCACCACCTGTCCCGATATCCAAAACAGACGATCCGGGTGTGAACTCCATGATTTTTGCAATGCCCAGCGAATGTAATACATGGCGTTCGTAGAATTCGTCGGTATCTTTTCTCGAAATTACATTGATCTGTGCATTCCAGAACAAATACAATTCTTCCAATCGTTCAAACTGAGAACGTTGTTCTGCTGTGAGATCGGGGAAGTATTTGAATACTGGATTCATATTGTTGAAATTATCAATTATGAATGATTTAATTATCAAGGAGGTTCAGCCTTTAGAATCCTCCTTGATAATTTATAATTGATAATTATTTTTTATCCTTCAATCAGTTTTCCTAAAGCATTGTCAAAAATCTCTTTTGCTTCAGAGATAAATCCGAAATGCTCGTCGTCAACCATCATTTTTCCTTTTGTAACATGACCAAGAAGTGTGTAATTCACACCGCTTCCCATCATGAATTCGATGAACTCTTCTTCCGTGTCCTCGGAAACGGTTACAACCACACGGCTTTGAGCTTCACCAAATAAGAATGCATCTTCACGAACCTCCGAGTCGGTAACGATATCGAAACCAAGTCCGCGAGGCATGGACATTTCAACCAGTGAAACGAACAATCCGCCATCCGCACAGTCGTGAGCAGCATTGATCAATTCCTGGCTGATTAATCCTTTTACAGCTTCCTGTAATACATATTCTTTTTCCAGATCAAAATGCGGAGCCGGAGAAGCATCAATTTTGTGGTATTTCGCCAAATATTCGGAAGAAGAAATATCGTTTACACAATCTCCCAAAATGAAGATCAAATCTCCTTTTTGTTTGAAATCCAAAGACATGATTTTCGATTTATCCGGAACCACGCCGATCATTCCGATTGTTGGGGTAGGGAAAACCGGAATCTCTTTTCCGCCGATATTACTTTGGTTGTAGAAAGAAACGTTTCCTCCTGTAACCGGTGTTTCAAATTTCAAACATGCTTTTGACATTCCTTTGATCGCACCCACAAATTGCCAGTAAGATTCCGGGTTGTACGGGTTACCGAAGTTCAGACAGTTTGTGATCGCGCTTGGAATACCTCCTGAAACTACAATGTTACGTGCGGCTTCAGAAACAGCAATCGCAGTACCAACTTCCGGATCAGCATTTACATAACGTGAATTACAGTCAACGGTCATTGCCAATGCCTTTTCAGTTCCTTTCAGATTTACAATTCCTGCATCTGTAGGACGATTGGTAGTCATTGTTTTCGTTCCTACCATAGAGTCGTACTGTTCGTAAACCCAGCGCTTGGAAGCAATATTCGGTTGACTCAACAGGAAGAACCCGATTTCTTTCAGATTATCCGGTTGTTCTACCGAGTCGATCGTGAATTTTTGGTATTCCTGGTAATAAGCCGGCTCGGAATACTCGCGCTGGTATTGCGGTGCACCGCCTCCAAGAACCAAGGATTCTGCAGGAACATCACCAACCAATTCACCATGCATGTAGTAGCGAACACGACCGTCACCTGTTACTGTTCCGATCTCTTCAGCATGAAGGTCCCATTTGTCGAAAATGCGTTTTACGACATCTTCTTTTCCTTTTTGAATGACCACTAACATACGTTCCTGGGATTCAGAAAGCAAAATTTCATAAGGAAGCATATTTTCCTGACGTGTAGGAACGCGATCCAAATGGATTTCCATTCCGACACCACCACCGGCACTCATTTCACAGGTAGAACAGGTAATTCCTGCTGCACCCATATCCTGCATACCAACAATTGCATCTGTATTTGCCAATTCCATGGTAGCTTCCAACAGCAATTTTTCCATGAATGGGTCACCTACCTGAACGGATGGTAAATCCTGAGCGGATTCCTCTGTAATATCTTTTGAAGCAAATGCCGCTCCTGCAATTCCGTCTTTACCTGTTGAAGAACCAACAATATACACCGGGTTTCCAGGACCTTTGGCTTTCGCTGAAATAACTTTTTTCGTGTCAATGATACCTGCCGAGAAAGCATTTACCAATGGGTTTTGGTTGTACGATTTGTCAAAGAACACTTCACCTCCCACAATTGGAATTCCGAAAGCATTTCCGTAATCACCGATTCCTTTAACAACTCCTTTCACCAACCATTTTGTGCGTGCTTCTTCGATGTCTCCGAAACGCAGGGAATTTAATTGTGCAACCGGGCGAGCTCCCATCGTGAATATATCGCGGTTGATACCTCCAACTCCCGTTGCAGCCCCCTGGTAAGGTTCCAAAGCAGAAGGGTGGTTGTGAGACTCAATTTTGAACACGCAACCGATTCCATCTCCCAGATCTACCAATCCGGCGTTTTCTTCACCGGCTTTTACCAACATGTGTGGACCATCTTTTGGTAATTGTTTTAACCAGTAGATGGAGTTCTTGTAAGAACAGTGCTCAGACCACATAACAGAATAAACGGCTGTCTCAGTAAAGTTTGGCGTGCGACCCAGGATTCCTTTGATCATTTCAAATTCATCAGCTCGCAAACCTAATTCAACCGCTTGCTCTACTGTAGCTTCTTGCTTGATGGAAGTACTCATTTTGTTATAACTTTGATGCAAAAGTAATCATTCCTGTCCAATTCCGAATGCCTAATTCCGAATTCCGAATTCAAAATTTACACGAGAAATGAACATACTTTACAAGTAAATGCTTGAATTGATTTTGACCTGATCAGTAATTCGTAACTCGTAATTCGGAATTCGTAATTATCTTAGAGGTCTAATGGTATTTACACTACTTCTGGTTGGTTTAACGTGGTTTGTTTGGAAGTTCAAAACAGATGGCTTGTCGCGGACTAATTTACTGATCGGCTGGGGAATCAAGGTGCTTTTCGGTGTGTTGTTCATGATCATTCACACCAAAATCTATGGCATAGGCGAAATTACTGTTGATTGGGAAGAATATATGGATGACAGCGTGACGCTCAATGGAGTGGCATATCAGTCTTTTGGAGATTACCTGCGATTTTTATTCGGTACAAATTCAGAAGCAGCTGTTCAGCAGTACTTATCACATACCAATCATTGGTCGGCGGGCGATCTGGACCTGATGAATGATTCGCGTAATGTTTTACGCGTAAACAGCCTGATTGTATTTCTCTCCAAAGGAAATGTATACGTTCATATTTTGTTCTTCTCTTTCTTGTCTTTTATCGGATTACGAGAAATTTTCCAGGCATTTAAAGACCGGGTTTTCTATGATAAACGGGTATTCTGGTTCGCGTTGTTTCTGTTTCCGACCTTAAGTTTTTGGACGAGTTCTGTTTTGAAAGAGCCTCTGATGATTTTAGGTTTTGCTTTTCTTTTGAATGCTTTATTCGGAAACTTGGCGGTGAAATCCCGTTTGTGGCGTTTTGCTTTAGGATTCATACTCATGTTGGGCTTTAAGCCATATGTTTTAGGTTGTCTGTTATTGAGTGTCCCTGTTTTTTTACTGGGGAAATGGGTGTTTAGAAAACGGGTCCTGTTCGCACCAATCACCGTTCTGGCAATTACGACGTTGATTTTCCTGGTGTTTTCAGGCTTCAGAAAAAATGTGACTCACCGGCTTACACGGATGCAATTTGATTTTATCAACGTAGGGCGCGGAGGTATGCATGCTTATGCGGATTCCTGCTTTTATTATTTCCGGAGTGATCAATACAGTGATCTGGAATTTATAAGTGACAGGACCGTTCAGGCAAAAAATGACCTGGTTGCGAAAAAAGTGACTTTCGGGATGAGTTACCCGTTCCGGGATATCCACCTGAAATCCGGAGAAGGTCCCTGGAACGTAGTATTTATGGGAGAAGCCTGTGGAAGTTATATTGAGCTGACTCCAATCGGGAATAATTCCGGACAATTGCTCAAGAACATACCGGAAGCGATTTCGAACGCTGCTTTCAGACCAACTTTTTGGGATCCCGGAGGTAAACTGAAGATTCTTAGTTTTTTGGAAACGATCGGTTTATTTGTTCTTCTTGCTTTTGGACTTTGGTACAACCGGAAATACAGAAGTGCGGAAGAAAAGAATATCCTTGTTTTTTTAATTACTTTTTCACTGATTTTATTGGTGTTGATCGGTTGGACAACACCGGTTTTGGGTGCGATTGTCAGGTATCGGATGCCTGCATATCTGGCCCTGTTTTTAATAGCTTTTATTGGTTCAAGGCCATTCAAATTTAAACGATGAAGAAGTATGTTTTTATCACCGGTGCAACTGCCGGTTTTGGAGAAGCGACAGCACGCATATTTGCTGATAATGGGTGGGATTTGGTATTGACCGGGCGCAGAATGGAACGTTTGGAATCCCTGAAGCAGGAGCTTCAAGCGAAAGGAAGTGATCTTGTATTGCTGAATTTTGATGTGCGAAATGAAGCAGAAGTGAACCGGGCTGTTGACTCATTGTCCGAAGAAGTGAAAAATAACCTCGTGATCTTGGTCAATAATGCCGGTTTGGCTGTTGGTCGCGGACCGATAGATTCCGGTGAAACAGACGATTGGGACCGCATGATCGATACGAATGTGAAAGGATTGTTGTATGTGACACGCGCAGTTTCTCCCATTTTAAAGAAGAATGGTGGAGGGCATATTGTAAACATTGCAAGTATTGCAGGAAAAGAGGTTTATGCCGGAGGAAATGTTTACTGTGCTACCAAACACGCGGTTGATGCGCTTTCACGGGCTATCAGGATTGACTTGGTACATGACAATATTAAAGTGACAAATATTGCACCCGGGGCTGCAGAGACAGAGTTTTCTTTGGTCCGATTCAAAGGCGATGAACAAACTGCCAAAAACGTATATGATGGTTTTGATCCCTTAATGGCGGAAGATATTGCAGATGCGGTTTATTATGTTTGTTCCAGGCCTAAGCATGTTTGCATCAATGATTTGGTTATCATGCCGAGTGCCCAGGCAAGTTCAACAATTTTTCATAAAACACATAGCTAATGCGTTACGTTCTTTTTTCTTTGGTACTAATGATTGGAGCTTCCTGTATGAAAGGCCAATCGGTTGATTTGGTTATTCATAATGCGAAAATCCATACCATGGACGATAAAAATTCGGTGGTACAGGCAATTGCAATCCGGGATGGCAAAGTGGTGGAAGTGGGGCCTGATCGCCA
Organism: uncultured Flavobacteriales bacterium; assembly: GCA_946480815.1. Next base: position 13,825 of record CAMLLB010000044.1, on the reverse strand, counting down.
GATTATGAATAAGTACAGTGCAGATGAATTTATCGATGCAGAGGGAAAAGATATTTTTCCGGGATTTGCTGATGCACATGGACACATGATGAGCCTGGCACGTCAGAAATTATCAGCCAATTTAGTAGGAACAACGTCCATGGATGAATTGATCGTTCGGGTAGAAAAGTATGCACAGAAAAAGGAACGCTCGGTAATCGTTGGCGGAGGTTGGGACCAAAGCCTTTGGAATACGACAGATCTGCCTGACAATGAAAAACTGAATGAAAAATTTCCCGACAAACCGGTTGTTTTGTACCGGATCGATGGACATGCTGTTTTGGCAAATGCTGCGGCATTGAAGAAATTCGGTGTGAAGGAATCATCTCATATAGATGGCGGGGCGATTTTAAAAAAAGAGGATGGAACCCTAACGGGAATTTTACTGGATAATGCAATATCATTAATAAGTGATCAATTGCCGGATTTTTCCGACCACGAATTGGCTCAGACTTTAGTGGAGATCCAACAGGAATTATATGGATACGGAGTGACCGATGTGCATGAGGCGGGTTTGAGTCCGCACGATTTTAAGTTGATCCGCCGATTGGTGAAAGACGATAAATTGACTATCGGTATTTATGGGATGCTGTATCCGGAAAAAGAAAATGCAGATTTCGCGAAAGAGCACGGAATTCTAAAGGAGAAAAACCTGCTTGTTCGTTCGTTTAAAGTAATCGGTGATGGAGCCTTGGGGTCGAGAGGTGCACTTTTAAAACAACCTTATTCGGATGATTTGCACAATCACGGATTATTGACGACTTCCGTTTCGGATATGAAGCGTTATTCTTCTTTGGCAGAACTCACCGGTTACCAGTTGAATGTTCATGCGATCGGGGACTCGACCAATCGTCTGGTTTTGGAATTGATCCAGGCTTATTCGAAGAAAAATCCGGATCATCGCTGGAGATTGGAGCATGCACAGGTCATCGATCCGAAAGATTTTGACTTACTGGCAAATTCAGGAGTATTTCCATCTGTGCAGCCTACGCATGCGGTCAGTGATCAGCGTTGGGCGGAATCGCGTTTGGGAAAAGCACGTTTGAGAGGAGCTTATGCTTACAATACCTTGTTGCAAAAAGCGGGAATGCTGGCGATCGGAACAGATTTTCCGGTAGAAAGCACGAATCCGTTTCTGACCATTCATGCAGCGGTAAACCGTAAGAATGCAGAAGGAGATCCGATTAATGGATTCTTAATGGAAGAAGCACTCTCAGAAGAAGCGTGTTTGCGGGGTATGACCATTTGGGCGGCTTTTGCCAGTTTCCAGGAAGAAACAAAAGGAAGTTTAGAGAAAGGAAAGGATGCAACTTTAGTAATCCTGGAAAGTCCGTTCTCTTCCAAAGGAGTTTATAATCCGAACTATTCCAACAGAACATTTGTCAAAGGGAAATTGGTTTTTTCTATGGAATAAAAAAAGGGCCCGCCGGCAAACGAACCCTACAAACCAAAAAACCAAAAACGATCAAACACAAGTCATTATTTCTTTGTAACTTTCCAACTAGTCCATGAATTGCACTTGATCGAAGTTAGAAACTATATTCCCACAATGTAAAAGTATGAACTAGTTTCTTAACGACATGCTGTGAAAAAACAAACACTGGTTTTGGATGAATATTTTTGCGCTATTGCTTAATTTTTAATACATATATTGTGAGTGCTATTACAACTGATATGAATGAAGTAAGACGACTGTTTGACGTGCCTGCTTATCAATTGAATAACTTTCCAAGTGCCTCCATGTTTGTTACCAAAACCGAGGGGAATTGGATACCTATGACGACCGAAGAGTTTGTAGCACTTACAAATCAAATTTCTAAGGGACTTGTGGCGCTCGGTGTTTCAGTTGGTGAACGTGTGGCATTGGTTTCACCAAACCGGGTGGAGTGGAATATCCTGGATATTGCAATCCAACAGGTAGGAGCTGTTGTAGTTCCGGTTTATCCGAATATTTCGGAAAACGATTATGTATACATTTTTAATGATGCCGGAATTCGCCATGCGTTTGTGGCAGGTGAAGAATTGGGGCATAAGATCCAGGGTGTGGGAGCTCAAATTCCGACTTTGGAGAAGATTTTTACTTTTGATCAGCTTGAAGGATTTACCAACTACACCGAATTGATCGCGATGGGTAAGGATATTCCCCAAAATAAGATCTCGGAATTGAAGGCGAATGTACGCAACGAAGATTTAGCGACGATTATTTATACTTCCGGAACAACCGGGAATCCAAAGGGAGTGATGTTGTCTCACAACAACTTGCTTTCCAATGTGCTTTCCTGTAAGTTCAGTATTCCGGCAGATGAAACGTCACGTGTTTTGACATTTTTACCGGTTTGTCATGTATATGAGCGCATGCTGCATTACTTATATATGTACTGTGGTTCCTCCATCTATTTTGCAGAATCCCTGGATACGATAGGTCCGAATTTAAAGGAAGTAAAACCACATGTGTTTACGGCTGTTCCAAGATTATTGGAAAAGGTTTTTGATAAAATTATGCTGACGGGAGAATCCTTGACTGGCTTCAAGCGTAAAATATTCTTCTGGGCTATTTCGGTAGCAGAGCAATACCATACAGGGAATTTGGGATTCTGGTATAAATTGAAATTGTGGCTCGCGAGAAAGCTGGTATTTTCAAAATGGCAGGAAGCATTGGGTGGAGAAGTAAGGGCAGTAGCTTCAGGATCTGCTGCGTTGCAGCCACGTTTGGCACAAATTTTCCTCGCTGCCGGAATTCCGGTGTTGGAAGGATATGGATTAACGGAAACTTCTCCGGTAATTTCTGTGAACTGCCTGAAAAAAGGAATAAAAATAGGAACTGTCGGTCCGCTGATTGACGGGGTAAAAGTGAAAATTGCAGAAGACGGTGAAATTTTGGTAAAAGGACCGAATGTCATGATGGGTTATTACAATTTACCTGAAAAAACCGCTGAGGCAATTGATTCCCAAGGTTGGTTCCATACCGGAGATATCGGAACATTTGAAGATGGGATCTTCCTGAAAATTACCGACCGGAAGAAAGAGATCTTTAAAACGTCGGGAGGGAAATACATTATTCCGCAAGCGATGGAAAATACCTTTAAAGAATCGCGATTTATTGAACAGATCATGGTTCTGGGTGAAGGACAAAAATTCCCTTCGGCGTTGATTGTTCCCGCCTTTCCGTTTGTTAAAGAATGGGCAGGCCGCAAGAACCTGCAAATAGGAACAAGTAACGAAGAGATTGCTAAAAATCCGGATGTGATTGCACGTATTCAAAAAGAAATGGATCGGATCAACGAGGGATATGGAAGTTGGGAAAAGATCAAGAAATTTGCATTGTTGCCCCAGGAATTTGGAATCGCAACCGGAGAGTTGACCCCGACTTTGAAATTGAAACGTAAAGTCATTCTTGAAAAGTACAAAGAGATCGTGGATGGATTTTATAAAGATGATCATCATGAGTGATGCTTGTTATTAAAATTTCCCGCTGAGGAACGCAGATGTTCGCAGAAATAATATAGAATGTTGAAAGAGGAGGTGGATAGCCTCCTTTTTAAATTAAAGGAGTATCGTTAAATAGAGGAATTTGGAGTTTACATTTTTTGACTTAGCAACTATTAAACAACAGTTTGATAGAATAAAAAAGGAGTTGACAATAGAAATGTCACATAAGGAAATTAATAAAAAATTTCATGAGATCTTAGTCAATAGAATCCTTCCTGTTTTGCCCTATGATAATTCATCACCGAGTATGACAGTTTATAGAGTTACAAGAAAGTTTGAAGGATTTGATAAGGAAATGAAATCAAGTTACTCATATCCTCCTAACCCTGAAAGAGGTCGAGCAAATATAAAAGGGAGTCCTGTATTGTATACATCAATAGATCCGGTTACAGCGGTTGCAGAAATGAAAGATTCTATTAAACTGGGTGAAAGATTTTATATTTCTAAATGGAGAATAAGTTTTGATGAAAGGGTTCTAGCTCATTGGCTGGTAATCAATTCAAATACAATTAAAAGTAAAGAGGTTATTGGAGGAGTTTCTAATGAGCAATTAGAAAAATTGAGAAAATTTGTGGGAAACATTCCCGAAAGATTCCAAGAGGGTTTTATATCATCAATCGAGCAACTTGGAGATTTGTATTGTTCAGATGGAGATGATTTCTATCACATAACAGGAGCTTATAGTTATGAAGTTTTATACGAGTCCCGTAATCAAAATGCTTTGATTGATATGTTGGTTTATCCTTCAGTGGAAAACAGGCATGTTTCAGTAAACATAGCAATACATCCCAAATTGGTTAATAGTGCACAAATGCAAATTCAAGAAGTTTATGAAGTTTCGATAAAGGAAAACACCTTGAGAACCATGGACAACGGCCATGTAAGAATGAATATTCATAAAAGAGGTGTGTTTGAAAAAGATGTTGTTTGTAAATGGCAAACCCCCGCTTTTGTTATTGAAAATGTTGATTTTGAGGGATTGGAGTTGTATACTTATAACGAGGTTTTACTAAAGGGGAAAGAAGCATCCTTGAAAAAGATAAATGGTGGGCAAACAACAGTTCAAGATTGGTTGAATGAAGCTATAAAATCTGATGAAATAAAGAATGAGGCGTTTAAAACTATTGAACTTAATGAATTCAAATCTCTAAATAAGAATTGGACTTTTTCACAAGAGTTACAATTAATTACAGAACTAAACCACGGTTACAAAATAGAAACAGTACATGGTAGAAGTTGTATTCATCGAGTTAAATTGCCGTTGACTGTTCAAATGACATATAAATAATATGAAAGTGATAGCTATTGGTTATCTTTTATTTTTAAGTATCTGTTGTTTTCTTCAAGATCTTTAACAACAGCTTTTCTTCAGAACTAAGCCACGTATCTGAAGACGGAATGTTTTTAAGGTGTTTTTCCAGTTGACCATTCTCGTAAAGAGCTAAAATTTGCGGATGCACATAATATTTTTTACAAATAGTTCGCGTATTGCCCAGTTGTTCACTAACCAGGTCCAAAATCGCTACGGTTTTTTTCTTACGCGCTGTTTCATTGTTCTCAGAATCTGCATTCAGAAAATGGTGCAGCGCACAAACACTTGCCGACCATGTCCGTAAATCTTTGGTGGTAAAGGAGTCCTCAGTATATTTTCGAATATAAGAGTTTACTCTTCCTGAATCCAACGTGTGACGATTTCCAGCCTGATCATAGTATTGAAAGAGCGCTTTCCCCGGGATATCACGGCACTGTTTGACAATACGTGCCAATCGCTTGTTTCGTAACGAAATGGTGTGATGAATTCCTTTTTTTCCGACAAAGGAAAAGCGAATTTTTTCTCCGGAGATCTCCACATGCCTGTCCTTTAATGTGGTCAATCCATACGATTTGTTTGTTTTTTCATAGTGATTATTTCCAACACGGATATGTGTTTCATCCATTAGCGCCAGGACCGTAGCAATTACTTTATCTTCACAGAGTGTCTTTTTTCTCAGATCGCTGGTGATTTGTTTGCGAAGTTTTTTCACTGCATTTCCAAAATCAATCAAACGTGAAAATTTCGATTCATTTCTGGACTTTTGCCATAGCGGATGATAGCGGTATTGTTTTCTTCCGCGGAGGTCCAGTCCGGTGCATTGGATATGTCCGTTGGCATTTTTACAGATCCAAACATTCTCCCAGGCAGGTGGTATGACCAAATTTTTAATTCGCTGTAACTGCTTCTTTGAGTCTACTTTCTTGTTGTTGTAATAATATTCAAAGCCTTCTCCTTTCCGCACACGCGAAATTCCTGCATCTGAAACCGAGACGTAAATTAAATCAGCCGTTTCAGGAAAAGCATCCAAATCGAAAACTTCTGCTATCGTCATAACTTAATTTATCGATTGGATTTTGATCAGATGTTACATAATTCTCTGATTAAGAATTTTTATGTTTTTCAATAAAAAAAAAGGACTCGTTATAGCGAATCCTTTCTTCTTGCAGGTTTAGTTTTTGTGTTGGTTTATTTATAATCTTAAATGGCGTCTTTTGTTTGTTCCATCATTTGAGCAAGGAAATCACGCGCTCTGAATAATTGCGCTTTTACGGTTCCCAAGGGAAGGTTCAATTCCTCTGCAATTTCTTCGTAGCTCAATTCTTCAAAGTATCTTTTTTCGATCAGTTCACGGTAGCGGGGTTTTAACTTGCTTACCAGCTGACGCATGTGTTTCACTTTCTGGTTGTGAATGATGTGCTCTTCCGGGTCCCGTGTGTCTGATTTGGCATCAATACCAACCGCTTCTCCATCTTCATTCGTATAACCGGTATCCATGGAAGTCAACTTAATGCGTTTCTTGCGGATAAAATCAATACAATTGTTGGAAGCGATCTTAAAAAGCCAGGTAGAAAATGCAAAACTTGGAGAATACTGGTCCAAACGGCTGAATGCTTTTCCAAAAGCTTCAATGGTTAAGTCATCCGCATCGTCCGAATTGCGGACCATTTTCATCATCATGAAATAAATAGATTCGCGGTATCGGTCCATTAATTGTGCATATGCTGCCTGGTCGCCGTTTCTTGCCTGGTCTACCAAAACCAGATCTACACGTGCCTTGTCCGATAAGTGATCTACTTCCATTTCGAAGAGTTTTTTTGCAATGCTGAATAATAAAAAAATGGAAGTATCAAAACATATACCAAGTCCGTAATCGGCAATAAAGCAATGAATCCGGGTGATTTCAACTTCTTAAAGCAAAGTCCCAGAAGCCACCATTTTATCACTGTTACAAAACCAAATCCAGCCAAGGCATGTATCCACCATCCACTTTGTAGAATCAAAAGAACAAAAGATATCAGCATCAAAATCAGACTGCTTGGATATATTCCTAACATTACTTTTTTGAAAACCTTGTATCGGGGAGAGGTAGTGTAGTGTCTGGATTTTTGAAGCACAAATGACTCCCAGCTATCCTTTGCCTCACTATACTGAAAAGTATCCGGGTCCAATTGGATCGTGTAATTGCTTTTTTTAGCGGCTTCCTGGATAAATAAATCATCATCACCCGACATCAGGGAGTAATGAGACTTAAATCCATTGGTTGATTTAAACACTTCTTTGGTATAGGCCATATTTCGGCCAACTCCCATGTAGGGAACTCTATTGATCGCCATGGAAAAATAGTTCACAGCAATCATGGTCGTGTCAAAACGAATAATCTTATTCAGGAATCCTTTCTTTTTGGTGTAAGGGCCATAACCCAAAACGATTTGTTTTTTATCGTTGAACTGTTCCGTCATTTTACGCAACCACATGTTACTTGCAGGAGTACAGTCTGCATCAGTAAGTACCAGGTGCTCGTAACGTGCTTTTTTTATTCCTAAAGTAAGGGGGAATTTTTTGCTTGGAGTCAAGTGCCGGCTCCGTTCAACTTCCATGACAACCAGGTTTGGATATTGTCGGCTTAAAGCATCCAGCAAGTATTTTGAATCATCCATCGATTGATTATTGATTACAACCACTTCAAATGGTGCCGGATAATCCTGTTCCAGTATTTTGGGTAAATTTTCGTATAAATTATCAGATTCGTTACGTGCTGCAATAACGATCGATACCGGTGGCAAATTCGTTTGTGCCGGTTTAGCTTTCCAAAAAGCCAATCTCCCAAAGAAAAGAACGGAGTAAATCAACTGTACAGCCAATAGTCCGGCAAAAATCCAAAAGATATAAAATACGCCTGTTTCTTGTAGTTCGGGAATAATTTTCATTAAAGTGTCTTCTTCGCATACAAAGATGGGGCTCTTTCCGAAATCCCCTTATCTTTGCAGCGTTTATTTTTCAACACAATTATGCACTTTGAACTGAAGCATACCGACCCGCATTCAAAAGCGAGGGCTGGATTAGTCCATACGGATCACGGAACCATTGAAACTCCGATATTTATGCCCGTTGGAACACAAGGAACAGTAAAAGGTGTTCATCAGCAGGAATTACGGGATGATGTGGAAGCTCAGATTATTTTGGGAAACACCTTTCATTTATACCTGCGTCCGGGATTGGAAGTCATTGAAGGAGCAGGAGGTTTGCATCAGTTTATCGGTTGGGAAAGACCGATCTTAACAGATAGTGGCGGTTACCAGGTTTATTCCCTGGCAACGAGCCGGAAAATTACGGAAGAAGGAGTTCGTTTTCAGTCGCATCACGATGGAAGCTACCACTTTTTCTCACCGGAAAGAGCAATTGATATTCAGCGCACCATCGGTGCAGATATTATCATGGCTTTTGACGAGTGTACTCCCTATCCGTGTGATTACAATTATGCAAAACGTTCCATGCATATGACGCACCGTTGGTTGAAACGATGTATTACGCAAATGGATTCTACCGAACCGAAATACGGTTATTCACAGGCTTTGTTCCCAATTGTTCAGGGAAGTGTTTACCCGGATTTGAGAAAAGAATCCGCAGAGTTTATTGCTGAACAAAATGCGGTTGGAAATGCAATCGGTGGCTTGTCGGTAGGTGAGCCGGATGAAGATATGTACAGCATGACCGATTTGGTATGCTCGATTTTGCCAGCAGACAAGCCGCGTTATCTGATGGGAGTCGGAACTCCTGTGAATATCCTGGAATCCATTGCACTTGGGGTGGATATGTTTGACTGTGTTATGCCTTCAAGAAATGCACGACATGGAATGTTGTTTACTTCCGAAGGAACGATCAATATTAAAAACCACAAGTGGAGAATGGATTATTCTCCTTTGGATCCGAATGGCACGGCATATGTAGATCAGGTGTACACCAAAGCATATTTGCATCATTTGATCAAAGCGAAAGAAAATTTGGCCATTCAAATTGCGACAATTCACAATTTAGCCTTTTATTTGGCGTTGGTTAAGGAAGCCCGCAGAAGAATTCTGGACGGGACATTCAGAACCTGGAAAGATGAACAAGTAAAGAAACTGGGAAGACGGATTTAAATGCTCAAAATAATAGATCGGTATATCATTCGGAAGTTTCTCTCAACATTCTTTTTTATGTTGGGGATTATCATGCTTTTGGCCATGGTATTCGATATTGCCGAGCGTTTATCTGAATTCATTGATAACCAGGCCCCGCTTGGAGCAATCATTTTTGATTATTATTTCAATTTCCTTCTGTATTACGGGAATACGTTCTCATCCATGATCGTTTTCATTTCTGTGATCTGGTTTACCGCCAAAATGGCCCAGGACGCGGAGATTATTCCCATGCTTTTCAGCGGGAGGCCATTTATCCGGGTTATTCGACCGTATATGATAGCAGCAACTATTTTGATGCTTTTGTCGCTCGTATTGAACCACTTTGTTTTGCCAAGAGCGAATCGCGTTCGGTTGGATTTCGAAGAGTCATTTTACCGGGATCGCCTGTTAGTTGAAAATTACCACGCTGAATTTCCCGGCAACGAATTGGTGCATTATGCGAGTTATAATTCTCATGAAAATATCATCAATGATTTTGTCATTGAAAAATACGATGAACACAATCGGCTGGTCCATTTTCTCAAGGCAAGAACAGCAACCGTGGCACATGGTTCGTCGAATTGGCACTTAGTAGATGTTTTTGAACGCCTGATAAGTTATAACGATACCGCTGCCTTTAGGAATCAAATGGTCGACCAAAAAATAAAGTTGATCGAAAAGCATGAAAAAGATACCGTATTGCCTTATAAGATTGAAGATATGGCTATTCGGGACAATATTGCCGAAGCGATGACCTATAGCGAGTTGAGGGCTTTTATTAAAAAAGAAAAGGAAAAGGGAAACGCCAGTACACCTGCTTTCGAGATCGAATTGTACCAACGGACCAGTTATCCTTTTGCAACATACGTCCTGACCCTGATCGGAGTGAGTGTTTCCAGCAGGAAAAAACGCGGTGGTATCGGAGTGAATATTGCAATCGGTCTCTTGTTTGTTTTTATCTATATTTTTGCAATGAAAGTCACAACGGTAGCAGCTACAAAGGTCGGTTTTCCTCCGGTTGCAGCAGTTTGGCTGCCGAATTTTATTTTTGGCATTCTGGCTATATTCATGTATCGTGTTGCGCCTAAATAATGAAACTCCTTTCCTTATTTTTCTTCCTGATTTATTGTTCTTTCAACCTGAATGCTCAGATCGTCAATATTGAAAACAGGCGTATTTATGAAGATACTTCCGGATGGAGCGGTTCATTGGATGCAGGATTTGCAGTTACTCAAAACTCACCGGATATCCTGTATTCGGGTAATTTCCGTCCAAGGGTCCAGTACAAGACCCGGAAGAATCACTTCTTACTGATTACTGATCTCAACTATACGGCATCAAACAAAACAACCTATGCAAACTCGGGAATGGCTCATTTTCGCTATGCGAGACGGATCAAAAACGGTCCGTGGAAATGGGAAGCATATACCCAGGTTCAATACAATCAATTATTGAATCAACGGGTAAGGTACCTGATCGGTACAGGTCCGCGCTGGAAGTTTGTTGATACCAATAATGTGCGTTTTTTCGTAGGTACATCAACCTTTTGGGAATACGAGGAATTGACAGAAGATGGGATTATCAATGACAATATGCGTTGGAGCAATTACCTGAGCTGGTTCATACGGACCAAAACCGGGTTTAGTTTTTCCGGAACAACATATTATCAGCCACGATGGGATAAATTCGGCGATTTCCGTTTCTCCGGACAGTACAATGTGAGCCAGGCAATTACCAAGCGTTTGGACATGCGTATTGAATTTAACATCTATTATGACAGTGCTCCGCCGGTAAATGTCCGGAAGACCGTATTCAGTTCTTCAGCCGGAATTCACTTGCGTTTAGGGGAGTAGCAATATCTTGTTTTTACACACTTCCTCTTTTTTCCAATCTTTTCAATTGTTTTTTAACAAACGTTGATTCTTTCGTCTTTTTATTCAGGGTATCTTGAGTAGAGTAAGAAACTAAAAACAGGTAATATGAAGAAGTTAGTTTTTGGAGTTTCGGCAATAGCATTGCTGGGCTTAGCATCGTGTAAGAAGGATTACGATTGTGAGTGTACTTACCAGGATACGGGAAGTACAACTGTGACGGAGCATAAGACCATCAAGAATTCATCATTGGATGACGCGAAAAAAACATGTGATGGTTATGAAACCGATGGTACAATTGTAAAAACATGTACACTTCTATAAGAAGAACAGGTTTAATCTGATTAATTGAAGGTTCATAGAAACCTTTTATTATATAAACGCCATGTCTTGAAATGAATTGGCACGATCTGTTTCAAGGCATGGCTTTATTTTTTGTTGTTAAAGTTCAGATCAAACTTTTGATCCCGATAACTATCAGGACTTTTAGCCTTTTGAACATGCTATTCTAGAATTCATCCAGGTGAGCATGCGCTGCGTCTTTCTTCTTTGTAAGCAGGAAGATGATGAGTACAGTTAAGGTCGAGAAAAAGAACCCTATTCCAGCAACAAGGGTAGCTATGCGATAATTTCCGTCTCCGATTCCTTCGAAGATTTTATTCCCGATAAACAGGGAGAGAAATCCAAAAATAGCCAATGTAGCTCCGGAATAAGTTGCCATTAATTTTTTGGGTGCATATTGAAGGATCAGACTTAGGAAAACAGGAACAATCAGGATTTCACCGATAAAACTCAAGCAAAGAAAAGCAGTCATGAATTTCGGATCATCCGTTTGGCTGTTTGCCATAGTCATAATTGCTGCTATAATTGAAATGGTGGCAGAACCGAAACCGATGATGATCTTAAGCAGGGGTGAGAATTTGAAACGGTTCCACAAAATTCCGAAGAGGAGATAACCAACTAATGGAATTAAAGCCGGAATCATCGCAACGAGTAAACCCAGATCATCCGATCTTCTGAATCCACTGTAATTGAAATTGTCCATGGAACGATTCAATAATTGTTGAAATAACCAATAAATGAATAAGCCTAAAATGGAGAGAAAAATGACCTCGTTTACTCGGTTCCCAAACTCCTGGTTTACCTGGATTTCTTCCGCAGATTCTTTCGGTTTTTTAATCAGGAAACAAAGCCCGATGATTAGGATGAAACAAATAATGCAAGAAGTGAATCCGCTTTTGAACGTTTCGGCCAAATCGAGATAAGGAAAGGCTCTTGGAGCCAGAAAAGATCCCAGGTTAATAGCAAAAAAGCTTAAAGTCATTGCTCCGTCCATTTTATGCTTTTTGTCGGAATAAACAGATCCGATGGATTTCAGGATGGCGGGAGAGAAAAGGCATTGACCAAGGATAAAGACAAACATTCCCAGATAGAACATGCCAAGTGTCTCTTTCATGAAAAGCAAAATTCCCAGGATCTGGAGAGCTGCACTGACGATAATTGCAATTTTAGGACTCAGCAAAAAGTCGACAATCAATCCGCCGAAAATCCGTGCAAATAATAAAGCAGATGCAAAGGTGAGCAATAATTCATTGGCATCATCTCCATACAGATTCATTGACTCACTGATGAGGTAACTGTAGGTGAAAGTTTGTAAGCCGTAGAATGCAAATCTTTCCAGGAAAAGCAAGCTGTTCAGAAGACTCGATTGTCCTAAGTAGTAGTAATTGTTAGTTGGCATAGTTTTTTTAATTTTTGTATTCAAAAGTTCAAAAGTTCAAAAGTTCAAATATGAATGACACTATTGACTAATCACTAATGGCTATTGACTGATTTTGAATTTTACTTAATCCACATGAGTTTTTCCCGTTCTACTTTTAAGCGCATAAAACCAAAAGAAACAGTGAGAATATGTCCCTTTATTTCTTCTACCGTTCCGCTTTGTTTGGTTTCGATCATTTTTACGGTCGAACCAACTACAATTTTATCCCGTTGATACGTGTCTTCTTCCGGTTTTTGTGTTTTACGCTTTTTTGCGGTCGGTTTTTGCGGTTTTGCCTGCATTAGTTCGACTTTCCGTTTCGCTTCTTCAATTTTAGATTTCTCGACCATCAGGTATTTGCGCACATCTTCCATCAACGGATTATTGGCATCTTTCTTTCGTGTTCTGGTTTGATAACGGTCAATGAAAGACTTCATTTTTTTACCTGAATTAATGAACAAGTTGTTCTTTTCGGCCAGTTCCTGCTGATTTCGCAAACGTTCATCGATCCGTTGTTTCTTTTCAATGAATTCCATTCGGGCATTATTAGCCAATTCCTGGGCTTCAATGTGTTCCTTGTTCAAGCGCTGAAGGTACATTTTCTCTTTGTTCAGTTCATTGAGTAAATGGTCCATTTTCACACGGTTCTGGTCCAGTTTTCCTTTTGCCTGTTCAATCAGGTCCATTGGGATCCCGTTCATTTGGGCAACTTCAAATGTAAAGGAACTCCCGGGTTGTCCCATAGAAAACCGGTACAAAGGTTCCAATGTTTCGGTATTGAAAAGCATGCAGCCATTTACTGTGTTTGGCAATCGGTCGGCTTTTAGTTTGATATTGGCGTAATGTGTCGTGATTACTCCGTAAGATTTTCGCTTGTATAATTCCTCAAAAAAGACTTCAGCCAAAGCGCCGCCCAATTCCGGGTCGGAACCGGTTCCGAATTCATCCAGTAAAAGTAACGTTCTTCGGTTGGAAACCTTCAAAAAGAACTTCATGCGTTTTAAGCGATAGGAATAAGTGCTCAATTCGTTTTCGATTGACTGATTATCCCCGATATCGGTCAGTACCTGCTGGAAGAAACAAAACTTGCTGTTTTCATGTACAGGGATTAATAATCAGGATTTCTGCATGATCTTGAACAGACCGATAGTCTTTTTATTGATTTTCTTTCCAAAGGCATTTGGTCCTG
>CAMLLB010000043.1 GCA_946480815.1 uncultured Flavobacteriales bacterium | reverse complement strand
AAGCTTCAGCGAAGGCGCATGGACAATTGAAAAGCTTTGAGTCTGTTAATCAAAGAGAAAACCTTTAATGTTCTTACAACGTATTCCTCTTTTCTATTTTTCCATTGTCAATTTTCCATGTTGTTTACCCGATCTTAACAGGTGTTCCCAAAAATTTAGAATCCACCCCGAACAGAATGTCCCAAAAAACTTTCATTCGGGCAAAGCGCTCACGGACTTTTGTTTTAAAGCCACCCATTTTGGCAACATCCTGAGCATTGTAACCGTAGACCGTCATCCCGAAATGTTCTCCCAGATAAATCGCACGTTCGTTATGAAAACGTTGTGAAACAACAATAACCTCTTTCTGACCGAATACCTTTAAGGCACGTTCCATTGAGTCGAGTGTTCGGAATCCGGCGTAATCCAGGAAAATGCAATTTGCAGGAATTCCTGCTGCAATCAAGGCGTTTTTCATATCGGTTGGTTCGTCGTAGGTGGTAATGCTGTTATCTCCGCTTACCAATAGGTACTTCACTTTCCCCGCGCGATACAATTCAACGGCAGCTTTTATCCGGTACGAAAAGTAAAGATTGTCATTTCCATGCCGGTTGGTCCGGGAAGTTCCAAGTACGAGCGCAACTCTAACCTTCGGGCAGGCAGCTACCTGATCGAATAATTTTCCTTCCGCATTGGATTGAATGGCCCAATTGGCCCCAAAGAACCAACTTAGTCCAAGAAGTAAGCTGAAAATAAGAGTTCGTTTAATGATTTTGGCCCAATTGCGCTTGCGTTTCATGTTGTTTGAATGTAAGCGTAAAATTAATTGAAAAAACAACAATTTGCAGGTGTTGAAAATTTTTACTCTAGACAGTATTGTCAATAAAAAGCGAGTAAATTGAGTCTATTAATGAATTAACTAAAAGGTTAACAAAATTGATTGATAATCCTGAAAATCAATAGTTAAAAAGAAAATCTGTAAACCATTTAGTTAACATGTTCATCGATCGAAAGAGTCACAAAAAAACGGAGACCCACTTTGATGAATCTCCGTTTTACACCTAAAACTAAACTACTACTACTTATGACTTTGCATCAATTTCTTCCTCTTGAGAAATTGGTTTTCTGAATACAATTTTGCCATCGAAAATATCCATCACCACGGTCAGGGAAGTGTCTAAAGTTCCCGCTAACAATGCTTTGGATAACTCATTTAAAACCTGTTTCTGGATCACGCGTTTTACCGGTCTTGCCCCGAAGTGCGGATCGTAACCTGCTTCAACCAAATGTGTTTTTGCTTCTTCGGTCATGTGCATTTTGATCCCTTTTTCAAGCAGCATATCCTTCAATTGGTCCAGCTGTAATTGAACGATTTGTTTCACATAACGCTTATTCAATGGCGTAAAGATGATTGTTTCATCGATCCGGTTCAGGAACTCGGGGCGAATAGTTTGTCTCAACAATTCCAATACCTTGAATTTTGCTTTTTCCATTGCTTCATGCAGGTTGTTTTCTTTTACACCTTCGAAGCTTTCCTGGATCAAATGGGATCCCATGTTGGAAGTCATGATGATAATCGTGTTCTTGAAATTCACCGTTCTTCCTTTGTTATCCGTTAAGCGGCCGTCGTCCAATACCTGTAACAGAATATTGAATACGTCCGGATGCGCTTTTTCGATTTCATCCAGCAGAACGATCGAGTAGGGTCTTCTTCTGACTGCTTCGGTCAATTGTCCGCCTTCATCATAACCAACATATCCCGGAGGTGCTCCGACTAATCGGCTAACACTGTGTTTTTCCTGGTATTCCGACATATCGATACGCGTCATTGCATTTTCATCGTTGAATAAGAAATCCGCCAATGCTTTTGCTAATTCTGTTTTACCGACTCCGGTTGGACCTAAGAAGATGAAGGAACCGATTGGTTTACGCATGTCCTGCAAACCGGCTCTGCTTCTTCTGACTGCATCTGATAATGCTTCAATTGCTTCCTCCTGTCCAACTACGCGTTTACCCAATTCATCTTCCAGGCGAAGTAATTTCGAAACTTCACTCTCAACCATTTTTGAAACGGGGATACCTGTCCATTTGGAAACCACATCAGCGATTTCCTGTGCATCTACCTCTTCTTTGATCAGTTTCGAGTTTGACTGCAATTCAGCCAGTTTTTTCTTCGCGTCCTCCAGTTGAATTTCTGCGTCTTTGATTCTTCCGTAACGGATTTCAGCTACTTTTCCATAATCTCCCGAACGTTCAGCTTGGTCTGCTTCCAATTTCAGGTTCTCAATTATTTCTTTTGTCTTCTGAACTCCTTCAACAATGTCTTTTTCAGCCTGCCATTTTGCATTGAACGCATTGCGTTGTTCTTCCAGGGAAGCCAATTCTTTTCCTAAAGTTTCCAGTTTCTTGGTATCGTTTTCACGCTTGATCGCTTCACGTTCAATTTCCAATTGCATAATACGTCGCTCCAATTCATCCAATTCCTCCGGTTTTGAATTAATTTCCATTCGGAGTTTGGAAGCTGCTTCGTCAATTAAATCGATTGCTTTATCGGGTAAATGACGTTCTGTAATATAGCGTTGAGACAATTCGACCGCTGCAATAATTGCCGCATCTTTGATCAGTACTTTGTGGTGATTCTCGTATTTTTCTTTAATCCCGCGTAAGATCGAAATAGCATCTTCGGTATCCGGCTCGTCAACCAAAACCGGTTGGAATCTTCGTACCAATGCTTTGTCTTTCTCGAAGTATTTTTGGTATTCGTTTAATGTTGTTGCTCCAACCGCCCGCAATTCACCTCTTGCAAGTGCAGGTTTTAGAATGTTTGCCGCATCCATAGCTCCTTCGCCGCCACCGGCTCCAACAAGTGTGTGAATTTCGTCAATAAACAGGATAATCTCCCCGTCAGCACTTGTAACCTCTTTAACAACAGATTTCAACCGTTCTTCGAATTCACCTTTGTATTTTGCACCGGCAACCAATGCGCCCATGTCCAGGCTGTAAACAATTTTGGACTTCAGGTTTTCAGGAACGTCACCATCAATAATACGGTGCGCAATTCCTTCTGCGATAGCAGTTTTACCAACCCCCGGTTCACCGATCAGGATCGGATTGTTTTTCGTTCTTCTGGTCAGGATCTGAAGTACACGACGAATTTCATCATCGCGACCGATTACCGGGTCTAATTTCCCTTCTTTAGCCAATTCGTTCAGGTTTTTGGCATATTTTTCCAGCGATTTGTAAGTACCTTCCTGTTGGTTGGAAGTAATTTTCTCTCCGTTTCTTAAATCCATAATATCTTTTATAACCTTTTTTTTGTCGAGTTTTGCATCACGAAGTAATTGTCCAATTTGGTCTTTTGCATCGATCAGCGCAAGGAAAAGCATTTCAACTGTAGCATATTCATCGCCATTTTCCCTGGCAATTTTTAATGCCAACTGCAGGGTTTCCTGAGCTTTCGGTGAAAGATAAATTTGTCCGCCTGAAACTTTACTTTGACTTTCCAGGATCCGGTCTAAAGCAAGTTCTATATTTTTTGGATTTACCTGTGATTGTTTGAATAAATAAGGAACCACATCTGCATCTTTCAGAAAAATCCCTTTTAACAAGTGTGCGTTCTCGATAGCCTGATGCCCTTCTGATTGAGCATACTCCTGGGCTGCCTGAATGACTTCTTGTGTTTTAATAGTAAATTGATTGCTATCCATTTTTGTTCGTTTTTGCGTTTGTTTGTCAAATCACGAACCAAATTCCCATTTAGATTAATTTCAAGACAAAAAGACAGTTTTGAAAAATCTGAAGCGACAAAATGACATTATCCAGTCGCGTGAAATGATCGGTATAAATAGTAATTTAGCGAAAAATTGCGGGAATGTCTAAAATCAAAAAAACTTACAAAAAACTCTATCCGTATTTTGTGGATGTGTGGCAATACATAGTGATCATTGTTATTTTTATCATTGCTGCAATCTTCTTTTTGTGAAAAGACCTCCACAGAAATGGTCAGACTTCTTGAGAGTCATTGCCAATTCGCCAGATTCCTTATTTTTGTTCAAAAGTTAAAACGTTGGAAAATCAACTTGAATTATCAATAGTCGTCCCTTTATTTAATGAAGTAGAATCTTTACCGGAGCTGCATGCATGGATCAAACGTGTATTGAATGTTCATAATTTGTCCTACGAAGTCATTTTTGTGGATGATGGAAGTAAAGACGGTTCCTGGAAAGTGATTGAATCATTGAAACTGATCGACTCGAATGTTCGGGGTATTAAATTTCAGCGTAATTATGGTAAATCCGCAGCCCTGCACACCGGTTTCCAGTCAGCTTTAGGAAAAGTGGTAGTAACAATGGATGCTGACTTACAGGATTCTCCCGACGAACTTCCTGAACTGCACCGTATGATCATGGAAGATGATTACGATGTGGTTTCAGGATGGAAGAAAAAACGCTACGATCCGGTTACGAAAACAATCCCGACAAAACTATACAATTGGGCGGCCCGAAGAATGACCGGGATTTATTTACACGATTTCAACTGTGGGCTAAAAGCATATAAGAATGCCGTAGTTAAAAGTATTGAGTTATATGGTGACATGCACCGCTATATTCCGCCTTTGGCTAAATACGCCGGTTTCAATAAGATCGGGGAGAAGGTGGTGATTCACCAGGCAAGAAAGTATGGAACGACCAAGTTTGGTTTGAACCGCTTTTTAAATGGTCCGTTGGATCTGATGACCGTAGTGTTTATGGGAAGGTTCGGTAAAAAGCCGATGCATTTCTTTGGTGCAATGGGGTCGCTGCTTTTCATCATCGGATTTGGAATTACCTTCTATTTGGCAATCGACAAATTGTTTATTCATTCAACAGCCATCAGGTTAGCAGAACGGACAGAATTCTTCATTGCACTTGCTGCAATGATTATGGGAGTTCAGTTCTTTTTAGCAGGCTTTTTAGCCGAACTGGTAGGTCGGAATTCTTCTTCACGAAATCATTACCTGATTGAAACTGAAATCTGATTAGTTCATGAAAAATTGGTTTTTGGATACGTCCTGGACACTTTTCCTGGATCGGGACGGGGTGATCAATGAACGAATCATGGGAGACTATGTCAAGCACCCGGATGAGTTTATTTTATTACCAGGTGTTGCCAAGGCTATTTCAAAGGCGAATACCCTGTTTTCGCATGTTTTTGTCGTTACCAATCAACAAGGAATTGGAAAGGGAATCATGACCGAGCGTAACCTTTCGGAGATTCATGCTTATTGTAGTGAATTACTGAAAGAGGAAAACGGACATGTTGACCGCTATTATTTCGCACCGAATTTAGCTTCGGAAAATTCAGATTTAAGAAAACCGAATACGGGAATGGCGCTTTTAGCCAGGCAGGAATACCCCGAAATCGATTTTCATAAATCCATTATGGTTGGTGACTCCGATTCAGATATTGAATTTGGCAGGAAACTTGGAATGAAAACGGTGTTCATCACGCACAACAGTGCTGCTGAACATGAAACAGCTGATTTAACATGTGATTCATTGGAATCATTTATAAACTTATTGGACTATGGTAACTAGGATCGTTTTTAGTGTATTGTTTTTTGTTGCTCCACAGGTATGGGGACAAACCGTGAATCAAAAGGATATACAGGGAAGAAAACAAGGAGCATGGCAGAAAACCTATCCCAAATCACGGGCTTTCGAATACAAAGGACAGTTTAAAGATGACAAACCGGTTGGAACATTCACTTATTATTATCCTTCAACAAAGGTAAAGGCTGTTGTTAAGCACGATGAAAAAACGGGGAGATCCTCCTCTGTCATGTACCACGAAAATGGCGTAGTAATGGCAAAGGGAATCTTCAGAAACCAGGAAAAAGACAGCATTTGGGAATATTATGGCCCTTCAGGAAGATTAAGTACAAAGGAAACGTATTCAAAAGGGAAATTGAACGGGAACCAAACTGTATATTATGTGTTTGAAGATCCAACTGATAAGCGCGTGATCGTTGCCAAAGTAACACCTTATAAAATGGGTGTAATTAATGGGGATGTTATTGAATATTTCGATACAGGAATCATCAAGAGCAAGGTAAATTACATCAACGGCAAAAAAGAAGGGATTGCAGTAACCAATCACCCGAATGGAAAAGTAATGATTACCGAACGTTTCAAAGGAGGAATTCAGCATGGGTGGCAATCTGCACATGACATGTCCGGAAAAGAAACCGGTAAACAATACTACCGTTACGGCAAACGCATTGAGGGTAAGGAGCTAGAGTCTTATTTGAAGCAATGTAAGGCAAAAGGAATAAACCCGAACGGTTAAATTTTCAGTTAAATCCGCATTTTGAACAATTGTTCGGGTTGAAACTACTTTTTTAAGTATTTTCGGTCCATGCGTAAGAAACTAAGAGCCATAGCTATAGCTATTTTATTACTCCCCACTTTTTTAATTATTGATTCGTGTAAGAAAAACGAGGATTTTGATATGTATTATGATTACTTTCCATTAAATAAAGGTAAGTATGCAATCTATTCGGTCCATGAAGTCTTTGTTGACACGCAAATCAATTTAAAAGATACCTTCGATTATTATATCAAAACGGTTATTGGTGATACGATTACAGACAATTCGGGCCGGACAGCAAGAGTGTTTGAGCGTTATTACAGTGCAGATTTAAATGGTCCGTGGACGATTCATGATACTTGGACTGCAATTATTGATAACGGAAGAGCTGAATTGGTTGAAGAGAATAACCGTACGATAAAGCTTGTATTTGCTCCCACCGAGGATGATGAATGGAACATGAATGTCTTTAATACCCTGGAGCCTTTGGAATGTTATTATTCCAACATTCACGGAGCTTATGTATTAGGGAATAATACGTTTTCTTCCACAGTAACCGTTGAGCAGGAAGATTTCAGTTCGTATATTGATTCCCGGCGAAAATATGAAGTGTACGCGAGAGGGGTAGGGATGGTACATAAGTACTTCCGGGATTTTGTCATTGTGAATGGAAATCCGAATAATGTAAAGAAAGGAAATCTATTGGAGATGAAACTGGTTAGTCACGGACAACAATGATTTATGTCTTTCCGGCCGAAATTCAACACTTTCATTCGCAATTAAAATTAATTTTGTCCTAAAACAAATGTTTTTTAAAACACCGATCATTTGTTTTGTCAATGTTTTAACATGGAAGTGAAAAAAACCGAGAACAGAAGGATTTCATTTATTATTCCGGTGTTTAACCGTCCTAAAGAAGTGGATGAGCTACTTGAAAGTATGGTCCGGCAAACAGAACAGGGTTTTGAAGTTGTCATTGTGGAAGATGGCTCCAGTGTACCTTGCAGTTCCGTTTGTGAACAGTTTCAGGATAAATTGGACCTGAAATACTTTTTCAAACCCAATTCGGGCCCAGGTTTAAGTCGAAATTACGGAAGTGAACGTGCTTCAGGAGATTATCTCATTTTCCTGGATTCTGACTGTATTTTACCGGAGAACTATTTTAAGATTGTTAACCGTGCTTTGATAGAAAATTATATTGATGCTTTTGGAGGTCCGGACAATGCACATGCAGATTTCACCATTTTACAGAAAGCGATTAATTATTCGATGACTTCCTTTCTTACAACGGGGGGAATCAGGGGGGTGAATGAAAAGCTGGAAAAGTTTCATCCAAGAAGTTTTAATATGGGATATTCCGTGGAGGTATTCCGGAAAACAAAAGGCTTTGCATCGATTCGTTTTGGTGAAGACATTGATATGAGTATCAGGATCATGGAAAATGGATTCAAAACCCGTTTAATTAAAGAAGCATTTGTTTACCATAAGCGAAGAACCAATTTCAGGCAATTTTTCAAACAGGTTTTTAATTCTGGAATTGCACGGATTAACCTGTATAAAAGACATCCTCAGTCACTGAAAGCAGTTCATTTGGCTCCGGCATTATTTACAGTTGGTTGTATAGCTTTGCTTATTCTTTCTCTCTGTTGCTCCTGGTTGTTTTTGCTGCCGATTGCATTTCATATGTTTTTGATCTTTCTTGATTCAAGTATTAAGAATAAGAGCTTTCTGATCGGATCAATTTCTATTCTTACCAGCTACATACAGCTTTTTGGATATGGGACCGGTTTTATTACTGCGGTTTGGAAACGATTGATCTTGAAGAAAAAAGAGTTTGCGGCTTATACGGAAACTTTTTACGATTGATCTGATATCAAAATCAACTCAATTACTCTGTAATCTTGAGGAAGCTGCTAAATATTAAAGATTTAGCAGCATTTATAAGCTTTATTTAAATAGAATCGGGATTTTTTTTCCACAGGTTTAAACAATCATGGCAATTTTTATCCTAAAGTGTATATATTTGCGACCTTAAAATACAATCAATCAAAATGCGTAATAAAGGATTTTTCTGGTTTTTAACGATTTTGCTTACTGCGGTATGTGTATATCAATTATCATTTACTTGGGTAGCAATCGACGTTGAAAACGATGCTGAACGTGAGGCACTGGGTCTTGTTGAAGAGTTAAAAGTAAAAGCTGCTGCTACTGATAGCAATAAAGTTGCTTTATCGAATGGAACGATCATCGATTTCAATAAGCCTGAGGCGTTTGAACTTGCTAAAGCAGCAATGATTAACCAGGTTTTATCAGAGAAAGCAGAAAAAGCTGTTTATCCTGTAATCGGATCTAAATTTAAAGATGTTAAAGCGCGTTCACTTGCGTTTGGTTTGGACCTTGTAGGTGGTATGAGTGTAACAATGGAAATTGACGTTCCGGCGTTCGTTAAATCATATGCCC
This sequence comes from uncultured Flavobacteriales bacterium, assembly GCA_946480815.1. The sequence continues at coordinate 28,508 of CAMLLB010000043.1, read as the reverse complement.
GCAGTGAAAGAGATTTGAAGTTCAAAGTACCTTTTGATGAGGCATACAGAATTCATACAACTAAAGGTGGTGATTTCATTGATTTGTTCATTGAACAATTTGAAAACAGAAACGGATCGGACAAATTGGTTCGCCAGTTGAATATTTCTGAAGTGAAAGAATTGTCTTACAACTCTACTAACTCAGAAGTTGCTTCTTATTTCCATGATAAGATTGCAAGTTCAATGGACGGAGTAGAGCAGATTATGAGTAAGCGTATCAACCAGTTTGGTGTTGCGCAGCCGAATATTCAGAAAGAATCCCGTAAGAATCGTTTGTATATCGAACTTCCGGGAGTTCAGGATGAGGCAACGGTTGCTAAAAAATTACAATCTACTGCAAACCTGGAGTTTTACGAGACTTATGCTTTAACTGAAATTCAATCGGGTCTTTCCAATGCGAACGTAATTTCCAGAAATCCTGAAATTAAGAAAGCTGTTGTAGATACGACAAACACCGGTGATTCAACAAACGTGGATACGGCAAAGGCAGCTCCTGCCAAGCCAATCAAATCGCTTTCATTGAAATCTACGAATACAGGATCTAAAAAAGCCTTATTCGACTATTTGAAAATTGAACCGGGATATGGAATGCCAACTGCAGCGGCAGAAGACAGAGACGAGATCGACGAGATTCTGAAGCGTTCTGACATCATGGATGGAAATATCTTCCCTAAAGATTTGAGATTCATGTGGGGAGCAAACCCTGAAGACATCGGCGACGGTAAAAAAGGATACGTATTGTATGCTGTAAGAATTCCGGAAGGAGGAAAAGCAATGGTTGGTGGAGAAGACGTGAAGTCTGCCGTTAGATCATTCAATCAGCAATCATTAGAGACTACAGTTAGTGTAACGATGTCAATTGAGGGAACTCAGAAATGGGCAGAAATGACACGGAAGAATGTTGGACGTTCAGTAGCAATTACAATGGATAATGTGGTTTATTCCGCACCGGTTGTAAAAGACGCTATTACTGGAGGAAACACAGAGATCTCCGGTAATTTCAGTATCGAAGAAGCAGATGATTTATCCGGTTTATTAAACGGAGGATCACTTCCTGCACCATGTGTGATTAAGCAACAAACAAAAGTAGGGCCGACAATCGGTAAGGAAAACTCTGAGGCTGGATTGGTTTCATTTGCTTTTGCTTTCCTTGCAGTGTTCATTTACATGTATTTCTACTACGGAAAAGGAGGTTTGGTAGCAAACATTGCTTTGGCTGTGAACGTAATCCTGATCTTCGGATGTTTGGCTTCTTTCGGAGCAGTATTGACTTTAGCAGGTATTGCAGGTATCGTTTTAACAATCGGTACGGCGGTCGATGCGAACATTTTGATCTTCGAACGTATTAAGGAAGAAAACGCATTAGGAAAAACTTCGGAAGAAGCGGTAAATATCGGTTTCATTAAGGCTTTACCTTCTATCATTGATGCGAACGTAACGCACTTATTGGTAGCAATGATCCTGAAGATCTTCGGAACAGGTGAGATCGAATCTTTCGCGACTACTTTGATCGTGGGTATTTTCACTTCCGTGTTCTCAGCGATTATCATCTCCAAGTTGATCATTACATCTTCTTTGGAGAAAGGTAAAAAAGTTGCCTTCAGTACGAAGTACACGCACAACATGTTCTCAAACTTCCATTTTGACTGGATCGGTAAGAGAAAATACTTCTACATTTTCTCCATCTCTGTTACAATCTTGGGAGTTGCTGCAATGGCTACAAGAGGCTTGAAACAAAGTGTTGAATTTACCGGTGGTAGAACATTTGGTGTGAAAATGGAGAAACCTGCAGATATTGAAACTGTAAGAAAAGCAATGGAATCTGTTTTCATTGAAAAGAACGGTGAAAAGTCGAACGTAGAGATCAAAACCAAATCAAACGCTTACAATGTGGAGATCACTACCAACTATTTGTTGGCAGATGCAACTGCAACTTCGAAAGTGGAAGATAAAATGAAAGAAGGGTTCGCGTCAATTAAGCACAAAACAGGTGAAATTAATGTAACGGATACCCGTTCGATTTCAGCTTCAGTTTCCGAAGAAATGTGGTCGTCCGCAACACTTTCCATTACTTTGGCTTTGATCGCGATCTTCGCTTATATCTTTATCCGTTTCGGTCAATGGCAATACTCATTGGGTGCAATCTTAGGATTGGCTCACGACGTATTGTTCGTACTTTCCGTGTTCGCTTTATTGCATGGAATCTTACCATTCAGTTTGGATGTAAACCAGGCATTTATTGCTGCGATCCTTACTGTAATCGGTTACTCGATGAACGATACCGTGATTGTATTTGACCGGATTCGTGAAAGCTTGAATTTTGATAAAAACCAGCACGAAGCGAAAGAAGTAATTAACGAAGCATTGAACAAAACTTTGAGTCGTACCTTCAATACATCCATGATCTTGTTTGTGGTATTATTGATCATGTTCATTTTCGGTGGACCGGCAATTAAAGGATTCTTGTTCGCACTATTGGTTGGTGTTGTAATCGGAACATATTCTTCTTTATGTGTTGCTACACCAATTTTGGTTGACTTTACAAGATCATTCAAGATCAAGAGTAAGAAATAAACAGACTTAACTAGTTGAGAACGGCCGGTCAATAGATCGGCCGTTTTTTTATGCTTTTTTTTACAACCTTTTAGAAAGAATTCAATCAAAATAGAAATGCTTCGGCTCCGCTCAGCATCCTTCTGTTTTGAAGTCCTGAGCAAAAGGGTGGCTGAGCGAAGCCGAAGTCAACCTTTTAAACACTTTAAAAACACACACGCCATGATAGTCATCGTATCACTTGTTCTCGCATTGCTTGTCGGGAATATCCTAATCCAAAGAAAAGACTGAATTTTAGAATGAGAAACAGAATGAGGATTTCAATATGACTATTCTGTATCACTTTCAAAACTAAAGTTTAAACGGGTTTTTAAGACTTAAGGAGTCAAGAGACAAGACTTGCTTAGGAGGGTCAATTAGACAACAAATCAGATCATGTCTTGACTCATGGCTCTCAATATCTTTAGTCTTTAAATGATTCATAATTAAGAAAGAGATTCAATTCGTATACTTACTCTTCGCTCTCATTCTCATTCTCATTCTCATTCTCATTCTGAATAATTATCCTCCGTAGGGAATTTTTAGCGTTTCGCTGTTCTTTCGGAGATAATAACGCAAGATTGTACGCGCATCTTTATCTTCCGGGTGCAGTTCGATGTATCTCAGCCAATTTCGATGAGCTTGTTTCATTGTATAGTAAGGAACAAAACCAAAACCACGGTAAGAACCATTTTCGATCCATATGACGCTCTTTTCACGTTTATCCCGACCATTTTCAACAATAAAGAAATTATCATCGTCAAAAGTCAGTAAATTGATCAATTCACTTACACGTTGATTGTACGATTCCGGGTTTTCGGTTCCCACACAAGCTCCATGGCATTTGCGTACCTGGTATCCGAAACAACTTCCGCTGCTTTTTTCCAAACTGCACAACTTCTGACATAACTGGTGTTTTTCCACCAGGTTGAAAATGTACTCATTTGCTTCCCGTTTGGTAGAAAAGGTCGTAATGGGTGCACTGGATGTTTTGCTGATCTTATCGACATAAAGCTGTAAGTACCCTGCCTGATCTTCAAAATCAAACAACCCGTAAGCAAATGTACTTTTTCGAAGGGCACGGTTGTATTGAGGTTTATGCACTTTAATCAATTCCGATTCAAACAATAAAGCGATCAATTCGGAGCCGGTCAATTCAAACTCAATGCGTGCAATTTCTTGCCTCATTACAGATCCTTTAAGCGTTTTGGAGTTTTTTAAGTGCTGTTCGATCCGCTTCCGGATGTGTTTACTTTTACCAATGTAGATCAATTGGTTGGTATCGTTGTAAAATTTGTATACACCCGGTTTATTCGGAATCTCTTCCAATATTTCAAGGTCCAGGTTCGGATGTAATATTTTCGGGTTGACTTCTTCCTGGATAAATGTTTGCAATCCTTTTGAATCCGTTTGATGTAAAAGCGTAAACAAATGAGCGGTTGCTTCGGCATCGCCTTTTGCACGGTGTCTGTCAATGAGGCTAATTCCCAATGCTTTGGTCAATTTCCCCAAGCTGTAAGATTCATGATTCGGAATCACATAGCGTGAAGCTCTCACCGTACATAAATGTGCTTTCCGGTAATCATATCCCAATTGCTTGAATTCATGCCGGATTATCCCGTAGTCAAAACCAACATTGTGAGCAACGAAAATGCAGTCCTCTGTAAACTCAATGATTTGTTTTGCTATTTCATAGAATTTAGGGGCATCTTCCACCATTTTATCGTGAATTCCGGTTAAGCGGGAAATAAAATCAGGGATGGGCATTTCAGGATTTACCAAAGTAGCGAACGAATCGATTATTTGTGTTCCGTCATGTTTGTATATAGCAATTTCAGTAATCTTGGAAGATTTAGTTGACCCACCGGTTGTTTCGATATCTACAATTGCGTAATTCACCCCACAAATTTACGGAATTTTTAGTGCTTGATTTGTCAAACAATCGTCGCACAACAGAAATTAACTATTCGTAGTCGAATATTCCTTAAATTTGTCAAAAATAAAATCACAATGGCAAATAAGAGATTAATCAAAAAACAATTGAACGGGATGATCATCGACGTTCTTGATGAGTGTTTTTCAATCCAATTGTATAACGATTCAAAAACAGAAGCTACGGATAAGTTAATTGAAGAAGCTTTGAGTTTTGGAGATGATGTTTTGACTAAGATTCACGAGGCTAAAACAAAGAAGGATTTCCCTGCTATTCGTCAGATGATGGAAGATAAAGGTGTTTATTTTATTGAGGAATTGAACGGTTTGCAATAAATTGCTTTATAGAAAACAAGTAGGGGCGCGATTAATCGCGCCCCTACTTGTTTAATGACGAATGATTTTCCGCATCCACAAATCACAGGCAAAATGCCCGGAATTGCCATAAGGATGATCCAGGTATTCAAATCCCAAATGTTCGTATAAACCAACTGCAATGCGAAGCTCCGGAAGTGTTTCCAGGTAAATCTCCCGGTAACCTTCAGAAACAGCGGTTGAAATGGATCTTTCCATCAGTTGTTTCCCCAACCCAATGCTTCGGTAACTTTTGGCGACATATAGTTTTACCAATTCAATACATCCATCCGGTAAACCTTCAGTAGGATAAATTCCGCAACCACCGACAATAACACCATTCTCTTTTGCAATGAAGTAGGATGAATGGTTTGTCTCAAAAAGTTTAAAGAGATTATCAGTTGTCGGATCGGTAAACACGGTTCCGGGTTTATTCGCTCCAAATTCGGTAAGTACTTCACGAATCAACTGCGCAATTGCCGGATTGTCTTCCCGTTGAATCCTTTGAATAGAGATCATGCTCTGAAATAACGTTTTAGGTTTAATAATGGTTTTTCGAAATACCGGTATGAAATGATCGATAACAAGCTGTTGGATGCTAATAACAAAGCGAAATAAAGCATAAAATATCCAGCTCGTTCGTTCCAGTTAAGGTATTCGAATGTTTTGCAGATATAGTATATCAGCAAGCTGTGAAAGAGATAGAATCCATAAGTCAATTTTCCTGCCTTTTCAAAATAAGGAATACGATCTGCTTTAAAAAAGGAATGTTTTGCTTTCAATTGTTCAATTAAAACGAAGGCGAAGAAGCTTCCCGAAATCAATCGTTCCAGTGAGATCAATTTCCCCGGGAGGAGTTTGTGAGCTGTGAACAAAAAACCGATTCCAAGGAGATAAATGAATATGATCTGCCATTTTTTGAGTTCCTCAATGATTCGAATGGAAGGTTTTTCAAATACCCATGAGGCTAGTAGTCCACCGATAGCCATATCAGAAATAACACTCAATGTGTGGTAGTAGATAATGGCTTGATTGGCTGAATAATAAAACCGGAACAAGAATGAGCTTCCGACCACCAATAAAAAGAACAGTTGGAAAGAACGAATCGTTTTCCACTGAAAAAAGCCGATTACCAGGGCCCAGCCGATATAGAATTGTTCTTCAATACTGACACTCCAGGTAGCCGTCAGGAAATTGATAGAATCCCTGCTGCCATTAATTATTTCATCAAAATTGGATAGGAATAATCCGTAGCGCCAGAATTCGTGAACGGTTTGAATTCCGAAAGGAAGGTGCGGGAAGAGGAAAAATCCGAAAAGCACGATGACAAAGTATAGCGGCCAGAGTCGTAAGATTCGCCGGGCTAAAAAGAAACCTACATGGATTTTTCCACGCTCTTTTAATTCTTTCAGTAACAGATAAGTAATTAAAAATCCGCTCAAAATAAAAAAGAGATTGACTCCATAATGTCCGATAGATGTCAGTTTTCGAGCGATCTCAAAGGGAGCGGACTCAAAAAAATCACCCCATACTTCCCGGTTAATTGTAAAAGCATGGAAAAGAAAGACCATGAAGGCCCCGATGAATCGCAGTCCATTCAGGTTTTCAAAGTGAATTTTTTCTTTTTGGTTCATTTCCTTGTTTCCTCCCCTTTGTGAAAGTGTTCAAATGTAGTCATTATATACTATTGCTTTTTCTAGTACATTTGCAGAAAATTTACACATTCATGGCATACGACGTAGCAATTATTGGTGGTGGAATAGTAGGTGCAGCGACACTTTACAAAATGCAAAAGCGTTATCCGGATTTAGCAATTGTTCTGATTGAGAAGGAAGCGAAGCTTGCAGATCATCAAACGGGTAATAATTCCGGAGTTATTCACAGCGGATTGTACTATAAACCCGGTTCGTTAAAAGCTAAAAACTGCGTTGCAGGTCGACATGAATTGGTTGCTTTTGCCAAAGAGCACCACATTGCCCATGATGTTTGCGGTAAAGTAGTTGTTGCAGTTGATCCTTCCGAATTGTCGAACATGGATAAGATTTTCCAGAATGGTTTGGCAAATAATACAGAAGGAATTGAAATGATAGATGCGAAACGTGTAAAGGAAATAGAACCCTACGTAGAAAGTATCGGTGGGATATGGGTTCCTTGTACAGGGATTATTGATTTTCGCGGGGCAACTGAGAAAATGGCAGAGATCGCACTTTCCATGCAACCTAAAAGTGCTATGAAGTTGAGTCATGAAGTGATTGGAATTGAGCGGTCTTCAGATAAAACGATTATAGCAACCAATAAAGGAAACATTGAAGCAAAGTTCCTGATTTTCTGCGGAGGATTACAGGCAGATCGTTTGGCTAAAAAGGATGGAGTGAAGTTGAAAGAGAAAGTGGTTGGTTTCCGAGGCGATTATTACGAATTGACAGAAGAAGCGAAACACAAAGTTAAAAACCTGATTTATCCTGTTCCAAATCCGGATTTCCCCTTCTTAGGTGTTCATTTTACACGAATGACAAACGGAGAGATCGAATGTGGTCCGAACGCCGTGTTTACGTTTAAGCGTGAAGGTTACGGGAAAACTGACTTCTCGATGAAGGATACCTTTGATGCTTTGACATACAAAGGTACCTGGAAATTGTTTTTCAATAATATGAAATTCGGTATTGATGAATACCGCAGAGCATTTTCAAAACGCTTGTTCCTGAAAACATTGCAACGCATTATTCCAACTTTGACAATGGAAGATATCCATCCCGGAAGAGCAGGAGTAAGAGCACTTTTGTTAGCCGAAGATGGTGATACGCGGGATGATTTCCGCTTTGAGTTTCATGAAAATTCGATCCACGTTTTGAATGCACCTTCTCCGGCAGCAACCGCATCATTGGCAATTGGCGGTCAGATTGTCGATGAAGCCGAAAAGCACTTTGGCTGGAAGTAAGCTTCAATTAAGCTGGCTTAAATATAACTGATAGTTTTCCTGGTGAAGTGTGATGTGGTATTCATGCGTTGCATATTCTATGTGGATTAGGTCCGCTTCTCGTAGAATTTTTACGTGATTGTGAATTGTAGAAGCTTTCATTTCGAGTATTTTGCACATATCTGTGTTTCGGAATGATTTATTCTCTTTAAGTAAGTTGACCATTCTTGATCTGGCAGGATGTCCGATTGCTCTTCCGAATTGAGACATAAGTAGTTCTTCGGGGGTGTAATTGTTGTCTTTTGATGCGCCCATAATTGGTTGAATTAAAATGAATAGTATACTCTTTTTACTTTTAAGTTAGTTGAAAAGTTCATTTACTGCAATAGCAAATTTGTTAAATCCCAAAGTTTCTATTTAGAGAATTAGCTATGTTTGAATTTAGCTATATTGCTAACAATGGTTACCTTACAGCTAAATGCCATAACATAAAATCTCAGTCCCATAATATCTCCATCATCTAAACTTTTTGAAATAATAATTCCCGATTTTCTTGTTTAAGTCGCAAATTATTTTAAATTTGTTATAGTTCCTCTAATGAACTCACTGAAGCCCTAATGGTCTGTTTTTAAATAGACTAATTCAAACAAAGCCTTAATATTCGACTAGAATAGTAGAATTGTAACTTGCTGTTGCGTTTTGATAAAATAGTTCGACTGTTTAGTCGAAATGAGAGTCTTGAAAATAGATGACTCGACTAAAATTTATTTGGAAGGTTATTATTAAAACACACATCTATTAATTACCATTTGTCTAGTTAAATAGACCGATGCTACTAACTGTTAGATTATGAAAAGGGATCTGTTCAAATGGACCAAAAGTATTGCTGCAGGCGTGCTTTTGAGTTCGACAGCGTTTTCACAGGAGGAGGAGCACCAGCTCATTACCACTCCGCAGGTTAGAATCTCTTATGTGCGCGGGGACTGTGACGTTGAAACGGGAAAACAAGCTTATCAATTTGCTTTTTTAAAAATTGAAAATCTCACAAATGCTGATTTGCATGCTGGCTTTAATATCGTGGTTCAGTACGAAGAAGGATGCGCAGGATGCAATGGCAGTGATGAGAGCCTCTACTATGTTAGTTTGTCACCTAACCAGGTTTATTCAGCCTCTTGTGGTTCTGATGACAAGACTAAAGTCTACTTACGTAATCCGAATTTTTCAGGAGCCTGGAATTTCCAGGAATTACGAATTGAAAATTTGATCGTGGAGTAATTCAGCCGATTGCTGAATGAAGATTACTTGATCTCGATTTCTTATTAATTTATACTGACTTACTATGAAAGCAGCATTACTCTTAATGTGCTTACTCGGTCTGGTGACCGCGTATTCGCAAACATGTAGTGTCACAGTGACTGGTCCAACCCAGGTTTGTCCGGGAGTTCCGATTACTTATACCGGAACGGGTACTGTTACACAAGCAAATCAATCATTTGATTTTAACAACAATGCACTCCCAGCCGGATGGTCAACATCAGGAGCGGCAAACTATGGGGTTTTGTGTGGGAATTCGATGGATAATACACCCTATTTTTGGGCCTCAACAGCGGTAGGAACTCCGAACATTACCAGTGCCAGTTTCGATGTGTGTTCGGGTGGAACATTGGATTTTGAAATGAGATATGCCGTTCAGGGCGGTCCGGTTCCTTGTGAAGGTCCGGATGAACAGGATGAAGGAGTTTCGATCGAATATAGCCTGGATGGCGGAGCTACCTGGGTCGAGTTTGTTTATTTCAGCCCATGGGGATTTCAGCTTGCTGCTAATCCGGGTGGAAATGCATCCATCAACGGTGCAACAGCTTATACGACCTGGAGCCAATTCTCGATTCCGATTCCGGCAGCTGCAGCAACAACCAATACGATGTTTCGATGGATCCAGTTGAATTCCTCTGGTAACTGTTGTGATAACTGGGGATTGGACAATATCTTTATCAATGCCGGTCCTTGTTTGACAACCAATATCGGATGGGATATACCGGGAAGTAATACTCCTTCTTCCAATACGGTTACGCTTCCAATTTACAGTGATACGGTTATTGTTGCCGGATTGTATGACAATAACGGAAATCTCCTTTGCCAGTCAGCTCCTTTTGCTGTTACGGTATTTATTCCATTTATCAACGGAGGACCGGATCAAACTGTTTGTGAAGGACAAAATGTTACGTTGACTGCTTCGAGTGGAACAAATTTTGTGTGGGATAATGGAGTAACTAATGGAGTTGCATTCACGCCGGCTGTGACACAAACATATACCGTGAATGGAATAGATTTGAACGGTTGTGCTGCAACAGACCAGGTTTTGGTTACGGTTAATCCATCCAATCCATACACTTTGTCTTACCCGAATCCGGAATATTGTATGGATGCTGCCGATCCGACACCAACACTTTCAACTCCTTTAGCCGGAACATACAGTGTTTTACTGGCAACAGTAGGTATTAATGCAAATACCGGAGTATTGGATTTGTCAACCAGTACAACAACGACGTCTCAATTATATACTGTTACGTTTACTCCAAGTGTTCCATGTTATGCAGTTACGAACACTCAAGTTACAATTCATGCTTTACCAACGGTCAATGCCGGTGCGGATGCCACGATGTGTGAAGGTGATCAAATGACTATGCTTGCCACGGGAACAGCTGTTAATTATTTTTGGGGAGCAAATATCCCAAATGGGACAGTTGTAACTCCGCCTTCGGGAGCAACCAGTTATACTGCAACCGGAACAAGTGCAGCAGGATGTGCAAATACAGATGTAGTAGTGCTAACCGTAAATCCAATGCCGACAGCTACTATTTCCGGGAGTGCAACAGTTTGTTTGAATGATGCTCAGCCAAGCGTTACATTTACCGGTGCAAATGCCACGGCTCCCTATACTTTCAGTTATTCTTATAATGGAGGAGCAACAGTGCAGATAACATCTAATGCTGCTGGAGTTGCAACTATTCCAATTCCGACAAATGTTGCAGGGACCCATCAATACGCTTTGATCAGTGTCGAAGATGCGAGTGCAGGCACTTGCTTAAACTTGCAGCAAGGTGTAGTAAATATTGTGGTAAATGATTTGCCGACAGCTTCAATTACCGGAAACACAACACTGTGTCAGTATTCTAATCAGCCACAGGTCACTTTTACGGGTGGGAATACTGTTGGACCGTACACGTTTACCTATACGATTAATGGAGTTCAGCAAACGATCAGTACCTTGAACGGGTCGAATATTGCAGCTATAACGGTACCGACCGCTACAGTGGGGAATTTTGTTTATACGTTGTTAAGTGTTCAGGACGGTTCTTCAACGCTTTGTTCGGCAAATCAGGCCGGTACAGCAACAATTAACATCAATCCGCTTCCAAGTGCAACGATTTCAGGCGATACGAGTTTGTGTTTGAATGAAAATCAACCGGTGGTAACGTTTCAGGGAACAAATGGAGTATCTCCGTTTACGTTTACGTATTCTGTAAATGGCGGAGCACCACAAACAATTAGTTCAGCTTCCGGACAATTGAATATGTCTGTTCCGACAAGTATCCCTGGAGATTTTCATTACGAGCTGATCTCTGTTCAGGAGAGTTCAGTATCCATGTGTTCTAATTTAGTTGGAAATGAGGTGCTGGTAAGAGTATGGGATTTACCAAATGTCTTTGCTGGAAACGATTTCCCTGTTTGTGCCGGAAACCCGGTCACACTTCAGGGTCAGGGGGCATCTACCTATGTTTGGGATAACAATGGAATCGATGGAGTTCCTTTTGTTCCGACTGTCACGCTGAATTATACTGTAGAAGGAACAGATGTGAACGGATGTAAAAATACGGATGTGATCCAGGTTACGGTAGTTCCCATTCCTCAGGTTGATTTCTCTGCGACAAATGTTGCAGATTGTTCTCCGTTGAATACCGCCTTGACAAATTTATCTACCGGGAACCTGAATAATTGCCAATGGACTTTGTCAAATGGTGATCAATATACGGGCTGCGGTTCGGTTGATATGGAGCTCAGAGAACCTGGCTGTTATGATGTCACTCTGACTGTTTCTACTCCGGAAGGATGTACAAATTCAGGAACAAAACCGGCGTTTTTATGTGTCTATCCAAATCCGATTGCGGATTTCAGTATGACTCCGACCGATTTGGAAACCTCCAATACCTTTGTCAATTTCTTCAATAATTCATATGGTGCGGTCGATTATTATTGGGATTTTTCGGATGGATCTTTTGGCAGCAATGCTGAGAATCCGACGCATGTTTTCCCGGATGAAGAAGCGGCTTACTATGAAGTACATTTAGTAGCTGTAAACAGCGACGGCTGCAGGGATACTACTTCAAGAACGGTTCATGTCGGAGAGGATTTGATCTATTATGTTCCGAATGCCTTTTCTCCGGATGGAGATGAATACAACAATGTCTTCAAACCGGTCCTCACTAAAGGTTTTGATGTGAATAGCTACCATTTGTGGATTTACAACAGATGGGGAGAACTCATATTTGAATCCCTGAATTATGAAGAAGGCTGGGATGGGACCTACCACAATGAAAAATTGCTGGATGGGACCTACATCTGGAAAATTAAAGTAAAACATAAGTCAAATGATAAGAAAACTGAACTGGACGGGCATGTTACTTTACTGAAATAGTCCTACACCTAAACACTATTCGTAGCGTAAGGAATCGCCTTGATCCCGTATTTATGGGATTAAGGCGATTCTTGTTTTAACAGAAAACCAATTTGGTTTTTTCACCGTATTTTTGAGCAAAGCAAAATCAATTATGAAAATTCTCATTTCTCCTGCAAAATCGATCAACGAAAATTGTCAATTTCCCCAATTTGATTTCACACAGCCGGTATTTGCGAAAGAAGCAAAATCCCTGGTAGGTAAGCTGAAAAAAATGAAGGCAAAAGATCTTATGGAATTAATGCATGTTTCAAAGGATATTGCAGAGTTGAATGTGAACAGAAACAAATCCTGGTATTTGTCTGCAGAGCCAACCGATGATGTAAAACCTGCTGCTTTTCTCTTCACAGGAGAAGTGTATAAAGGATTGGATGCAGAATCACTTTCTGAGAAGGAATTGGAAAAGGCGCAGCAAAACTTGCGGATTTTGTCTGGGATGTATGGTTTGTTGAAGCCAATGGACCTGATCCATCCTTATCGCCTGGAAATGGGAACAAGATGGGATATTAAAGAAGGAATTTCAAGTCTGTACCAATTTTGGGGAGATAAGCTGACAAAATCGTTGTTAAAAGAAACAGAAAAAGGAGAAGCGATTGTCAACCTGGCTTCGGCAGAATATAACAAAGCAATTTTGTGGAAGAAGGTTAAGAATCCGGTTGTGACACCTGTGTTTAAAGAATTTAAAAACGGTGAATACAAGGTTGTAATGATCTTTGCCAAACACGCGCGCGGAGCAATGGCAAGGTACATCATTCAAAATGAACTGACCAACCTGGAGGATTTGAAAAGCTATAATGTGGACGGTTATTCGTTCGATGAAAAGCAGTCGTCCGCTTCCGAGTGGGTTTTTGTGAGATAATTCTAAAAAATCAAACAACAACGTTTTATTTCCTTTGATTTAAAAGGGAATTCTTAACAATTCCCTGATGAAAACTTACCTTTGTAAAAGCAGGTAAAGTAATTTCTTTACGTAACCTTGCTTCAGTAAATTTACCCAATGGAACAAATTAGTGTTTTTGATATTTTCAAAATCGGAGTAGGTCCTTCGAGTTCTCATACCATGGGACCCTGGAGAGCAGCACAGCAATTCATCAATTTGTATAAGACGAATCCCGGAATCAAAGAGATTAAACGGATTCATGTAGATTTGTATGGTTCTTTGGCTAAAACCGGCAAAGGACACGGAACGGACATCGCTGTTCTTTTAGGATTGATGGGGGAAGATCCGGTGACAATTGTTGTGAATACAATCGATCCGAAATTTGAAAGGATCCACCAAACAAAAACACTCGAAATTTGTGGAGAACATGTCATTACTTTCGATCCTGAAACTGATCTGATCTTTCATTTTGACAAATCATTACCCGGCCATCCGAATGCATTGACATTGACCGTGTTCATGATGGATGGTTCTCAGGAATCACACACCTATTATTCTGTTGGTGGTGGATTTGTAGTGAAAGAAGGTGAGGAAGAATTTACTTCGACGAATACCGTTCGTTTGCCTTTTCCAATTGAAACTGCTGCAGATCTGAAAAGGTATTGTGAGGAACAGGGTGTGGGAATTTCTGAAATCGTGTTGCGAAATGAATTGACCTGGAGAAGTCAGGAAGAAACATTTGCGGGATGTTTGGAGATTTGGAATGTGATGCGCGAATGCGTTTACAGAGGTGTAAATACCCAGGGAATTCTTCCCGGAGGATTGAACGTAAAACGAAGAGCTTACGAAATGAGCAGGCGTTTATTGAATGGAATTGCTTGCAAAGACTCCAAAGATTTTATCAGGCAAATTCAGGCAACCAGTAATATCTTTCAAAATACCCTGAATTGGGTAAGTTGTTTTGCACTTTCTGTAAATGAAGAAAATGCTGCTTTTGGAAGAGTGGTTACAGCACCGACAAACGGAGCTTCCGGAGTAATTCCGGCGGTTTTAATGTATTATGTTTGTTTCGCAGGAGGAACCGATGATAAAGACATTATTCGTTTCATGACCGTAGCTGCCGAAATCGGGAGTATCTTTAAAAAACGATCGACAATCTCCGCTGCAATGGGCGGATGTCAGGCAGAAATTGGTGTTTCTTCAGCAATGGCTGCCGCAGCTTTAACGGAATGTTTGGGAGGAAACCCTGACCAGGCAATGATGGCTGCAGAAATCGCCATGGAACATCATTTGGGATTAACCTGCGATCCGATCGGCGGCTTGGTGCAGATTCCATGCATTGAACGAAATACCATGGGCGCAATAAAGGCCATTACGGCTTGTCAGTTGGCTTTACAGGGGAATCCGGATACTGCCAAAGTTTCGCTGGATGGAGTGATCAAAACCATGTGGGAAACAGCCCTGGATATGAATGAGAAATACAAAGAGACATCCGACGGAGGGTTGGCTACTAATATCTCTGTGAATATTTCCGAATGTTAGCAATTATTTGATTTCGATGATCATGACGCAAACGTCATCCACTTGCTCAATGTTCATTTTCCATCTTTGAAAAGCATCACGCATGTAGTTGATCTGATTACTGAGAGTCTCCGTAGATGAGGCAAGAAGTAAGTTCATCATATTTGCGCGTTTCATCTTTTTCTGGATTTCTCCACCGATTTGGTCCGAATAACCATCAGAAAATAACACGATACGATCTCCGGAGATGCAATTGAATTGCTTGTTTTCAAAAGGAATATTCACAAATGATCTGCCCACAGGTCTTCGGGTTCCGTTAATAACTCCGATCTCAGTAGTATCATTTTCATACTTGATCGGAAATTCCCGTTGGTCGTTGACTGATTTCTTACGGATGATCAATGCGTTGTGATTTGCTCCTGTAAAATGGAGTGTTTTGGTATGCGGTTCAAAAATGCAAAAACTCAAATCCATTCCATCGTTTATGGTACTGCTTCCGCGATGAAGGCTTTTTAATAAAAACTGGTTGACGTCTTCTACCATTAAAGCCGCATCCATACCTGTATTTTCCTTCGTAACTTTTTCCAGCCCGTTCATTCCTATCAATGAAACCATTGCACCCGGAACACCATGGCCCGTGCAATCCCCGATCCCAAAAATGAGTGCATCTTTTCGTGGAAATAAGAAATAGAAATCACCGCTGACAATGTCTTTCGGAGAGAAAAACAATTCAATATCCACATATGGATTTTCCAATTGGCTTAAACTGGGTAAAGAAGCCTGTTGGATATAATTCGCATAGTTAATGGAATCCAAGACTTCTTTGTTTTTAACCTGAAGTTTATCCATCGCTTCTGACAAAGCAAAATGAGATTGTTCAATTTCGGAATTTTTTGAATTGAGTAATTTGTTTGAATGCTGCTTTTGCCTGTTTGATCGGATGAGTATAATAATTCCACCACTTAAGAATAGTACCAATACTACCGCCAGAATTACGTAATTCCTGTTTTTTTCAGCTTCGTCATTTAAGCGCTGTTCCCGCTCCTCTTGCAATTCCCCCTGGATTTGAAGGTTCTTTATTTGTGCTTCTTTTTTCTCGGTTTCATATTTTGTTTCCAATTCCTCCAGGACCCTTACCTGCTCATGTAAATTCATGGTGTCCTTCAATGAATTGTGCTTTTCCATGTATTCAAAAGCATCTTTATAGGAACCATTTTTTGCATAAGCACCTGCGAGACCTAAATAGCTGGAAATCAAATTTAATGAGTCGCCTATTTCTTGTTTTAATTCACATGATTTTTTGAAATAAGTAATTGCTTCAGGATAGTTGGAAAGATCTTCATACGTTTGACCGATATTGTTGTAATTGAATGAGATCCATTCCTTATTATTACTGGCCTTATTCATTTCCAGCGCTTTGAAAAAGTAGTTTAATGCTTTGTTGTATTTTTTTGTACGGCGCATCACATTTCCCAGGTTATTGTAATTCCCGGCGATTAAGCGTTTGTTATTCAGATCTTTTGCGATGTTCAGACTTTTGTTGTAGTAGCGTATGGCTTCAGGATATCTTTTTTGCTCTTTTACCGCGTTGCCAAGACTAATGAATGCGTTTGCCTGTAACAAAGGATCGTTTAATTCTTTTGCAATTTTCAGGGAACTCAACAAATGACTTTCAGCCTTTTTATATTCGTCCAATTTTAAATAGCTCAGTGCAATCTGCCGTTGAATCGTTGCCTCAGTGAAAGGTAATCCGTTTTTCTGGGATAGTTTGAGTCCCTTATAAAACAAAACAATTGCGTCGTTAAATTGACTGGAATCAGCTTTTTGCTTACCCAAGGCAAGGTATACGGAAGAACCGTATTTTAAATCCGGAGCTTGTTTGAGCGGAATCAGTTGAAGGATTGAATCTCTTGCATCGGAACCAATTGAATCCAGGACCCCAACTTCCCAGGCCAGCCATTCAAACTTTTTTTCTTTGTTCTTCCTGATCTCGGAATCAACGGCCTTTACAAGTCTTAAATCACAATCGCTTGATTCACAATTTTTGAATTGATTGAAAGTAGCGGAGACAGAAAGTTGAGACCATAAAAAAACAGGACTCAAACATAGTATAACTAGGAGGATATGTTTCACAAAACTAAATTTAACAAAAATTTTGAAAAAATGCCACTTAATTATCAAAATCAAAAATGTTGCTCAATTATTTTGATTTGTCAAATTATTTTGAGAATCTTTGTGCCGTAATTCTAAGCGAGAATACAAGTAGTTTATACAGAAGAGGCGAGAGACGGACTTTTTGACCCTCTGGCAACCAACTTTAAGTCATGACGATTACTGTCAGGATTGGAAAACCGGTGCCAACTTCCGAGTTTGATACAAAGTGTATCGGACGAATATAAAATAGTGTGTTATGAAAAGAGCAAACAGTTACATTTCTAATCTTCATCTGCCGCGGCAGATAATCTCTTTTAATTTTTCTTCCTGTCAATTAATGTGTTGTTGCTGTTGTTAATTCTTCAGTCAATTCTATTTTTCATTTACAACACGTTTTTTCATGTCAACAAATTATTCAGTTCGCGAAAGCGGGCAGGTTTTACAACCATTACAACAGGTATATTCTTTCGGCTCCGAGTTCTTCCTGGAATCGGGAAAAAAATTGTCCGGTCTTTCCCTGGCTTACCAAACCTGGGGAACATTAAACGAAGATCAATCAAACGTGATCTGGGTTTGTCATGCACTTACCGGAAATCACCGGGTACAGGAATGGTGGGGTGATCTGTTCGGAGAAGGAAAATGTTTCGATCCTGAGAATTATTTCATCGTTGCTGTCAATGTTCCCGGAAGTGCTTACGGATCAACCGGTCCTTTGAGTGAAGAACTTTCGCCGGAAGAAAAATTCGATTCGTTTCCTGTTCTGACCATTCGGGATATGGCAAGAGGATTGGAATTGGTTCGAAAAGAATTAAAGATAGAGCGCATCCATGTTTTGATCGGGGCTTCTTTAGGCGGTCAGCAATTACTGGAATGGTCTTTATTGATCCCGGATAAAATTGATCACATCATTCCGATAGCTACCAACCTGAAACATTCACCGTTCGGAATTGCTTTTAATGAGGCTCAGCGTATGGCAATTCAGGCTGATCCTACATTCTATGCGAAACTGGAAAATGGGGGTGAAGCAGGGTTGAAAGCGGCACGTGCAATTGGAATGCTGAGTTACCGGACCTATGAAGGTTACAGGATTACTCAAAGCGAAAAAGACAATTCGGGCTTCGATGAGTTTAAAGCGAGTTCGTATCAAAATTACCAGGGAGAAAAATTGGCAAAACGGTTCAATGCTTTCAGTTATTGGATTTTATCAAAAGCAATGGATTCACACAATGTATTCAGGGATCGGGGCGAAGACGTATTGGAGCGATGTCGCATGCCTGCTTTGGTGATCGGGATCGATTCGGACCTGTTATTCCCGATTACAGAGCAGGAAGAAATCGCAAAAAGCTTACCGCAGGCCAAACTCGTTCGTTTGCAATCCGATTTCGGTCACGACGGGTTCCTGGTAGAAACGGAAACCTTAACAAACCACATTAAACAATTTTTAAAGATTAACTAAGATGAAAAAACAACTCACAATAGGATTATTTGGTTTCGGATGTGTCGGAACAGGATTATACGAAGTATTGAACAAAACAACTTTGCTTCAGGCTTCAATCAAGCACATTGTTATTAAGGATTTAAGTAAGAAACGGATCATTGATGCAAGCTATTTCAGTACGGACGCAGACCGGATCCTGAACGACGAAGAAATCAATGTCGTAGTGGAATTGATCAATGATTACGAAGCGGCTTATGCCATTGTAACAAGAGCATTGAAATCAGGAAAACACGTAGTTTCGGCCAATAAAAAACTAATTGCTTATTACCTGGACGAATTGGTTTCCCTGGCGAAAGAAAATAACGTATCGTTTTTATACGAAGCTTCAGTCGGTGGATCCATTCCGATTATCCGAAACCTGGAAGAATATTACAACAACGATTCACTCTCCAATATCAATGGAATTGTCAATGGGACAACAAACTATATTCTGACAAAAACCGGTGAAGGTGAATCCTTTGATGAAGCCCTTAAAAATGCACAGGATCTTGGTTTCGCAGAATTGGACCCGACTTCGGATGTAGATGGTTTTGATGCAAAATACAAACTGGTTTTGCTTTTGAAGCACGCTTTTGGCTTTACAGCGAAACAGGATGCGGTTTGGAATTACGGAATCCGTCAATTGAAAGATTGGGACGCAACTTATGCGCGTGAAAAAGGATTGAAGATCAAATTACTGGCTTTCGGAACACGGATCAATAACCAGGTCATCGGTTTTGTTGCCCCGCATTTAATTCCGAACAATCACTTTGCATTCAATGTAGAGAATGAATTCAATGCAGTGGTAGTGGAAGCTTTGTTTTCCGATAAACAATTATTCCTTGGAAAAGGTGCCGGAAGTCACCCGACAGCGAGTGCCGTACTTTCGGACATTTCAGCGTTGCAATTTGATTATGCTTATGAGTACAAGAAATCGAAAACGGAAGAAGTACTGACTTTCGAAAACGACTATTCACTGAAAGTGTATGTGAGTGCAACTTCACAGGAAAAATTGGATCAGCTTGCTTTTACAGAAACGCTGGAGACGTATTCTGGACCTTCTCACAGTTATAAAATCGGCTTGATCAACTACAATGAAATCCAAAAATTGGATTGGAACGACGCCTCCGAGTATTTCCTGGCGGTTATCCCGGATAGTGTTGAATTGAACAATAAATCCGTAGTTTCAGTTTCGGAATCAACAGCATTAATCGAAGAAGTATCATGAAATTGGATTTAAAATTAGTGGAATCTCCTTTTGTCCTGGAGGTGAAGAATGAAGCAGGAATTTCGATAAAAATGGATGCAACGGAAAAAATCGGGGGAAAGAACCGGGGAATGCGGCCAATGGAAGTATTGGCGAGCTCGTTAGCCGGTTGCATGTCGATAGATGTACTGTTGATCCTGCAAAAGCAGCGTCAGATCGTTTCCTTTTATGAAGTAACGATTGATGCGAACCGAAAAGATGCAGTTCCTGCGGCTTTTGAAACAATTCATTTGGTGTTCACCTTTAACAGGGAAGTAGACCTGGAAAAAGCACTTGCAGCAGTGAAATTGAGCCATGAGAAATATTGCTCGGTTTCCGCCTCATTAAACCCGCAAATAAACATTCAAACAGAAGTAAGACATCAATCATGAGTAATTACAGAAACGAAACGTTAGCTATCCGTATTCAAAACGAACGTTCGCAGGAAGCAGAACACAGTGTGCCTTTGTACCTGACATCCAGTTATGTGTTTGATGATGCTGAGCAAATGCGTGCAGCTTTTTCGGATGAGATCGAAGCAAATATTTACTCCCGATATTCCAATCCGAATGTAGATGAGTTATTAGAAAAAACAGCTCGTTTAGAGGCCGGAGAGGCGGCTTGGGCAACTGCAACCGGGATGGCGGCAGTTTTCACGACGTTCGCAGCCCTGCTTCAGAATGGAGATCACATTGTTTCTTCCAAATCCGTTTTTGGTTCAACACATCAGTTGTTTGTAAATATCCTTCCGAAATGGGGAATTACGACTACTTATGTGGATTCAATCGATTATGATGGTTATGAACAGGCAATCAAGCCCGAAACGAAAATCGTATACATTGAAACTCCTTCCAATCCCGGATTAGACATTATTGACATCAAAAGATTGGCAACAATTTGTAAAGCGAAAAACGTCCTGTTGGTGGTCGATAATTGTTTTGCAACTCCGGTTCTGCAGCAGCCTTTGAAATTGGGTGCAGACATTGTTATCCATTCGGCTACAAAGTACATGGACGGACAAGGAAGAGTATTGGGCGGATTGATCGTTTCGACAAAAGAAATCATTGCTCAAATTCAGGGATTTGCCCGCCACAGTGGACCCGCGTTATCACCGTTCAATGCCTGGATCCTTTCCAAATCATTGGAAACACTGCATTTGAGAATGGAAAAACACTGCTCACAGGCACACGAAATCGCGAAGCGTTTGGAAGCAAACGGGCAGGTAGCGTGGGTAAAATATCCTTTCCTTGATTCCCATCCGCAACAAGCCATTGCGAAAGATCAAATGAAATACGGAGGTGGAATTGTGACCTTTCAGATCAAAGGAGGTTTGGAGGCAGGTCGTAAATTCCTGGACAAATTGAACTTGTTTTCCTTAACACCGAATTTGGGCGACAGCAGAAGTATTGCAACACACCCCGCTTCTACAACACATAGTAAATTGAAACCCGAAGAACGCGAAGCAGTCGGGATTTCAGATGGATTGGTACGTTTGAGCATTGGTCTGGAACACCTGGAAGATATTTGGGAAGATATTGAGCAAGCACTGTTATAATTCCGAATTCCCAATTCCGAATTCCGAATGTTGTCCCAATGTGCTATCCGGATCCTAATTACAATGTAGATACGCGATTAATCGCGTATCTACTAGATTCTGGTAATTTTGTACCATGTTGGTTGAAATTATAAATTATTCAGATGAACTGAAAGAATACCTTAAAACCCTCAATTACGAGTGGCTGGAAGAGTATTTCCATGTGGAAGAAGGAGATCGGTTGTCACTTTGCAATCCGCAGGAATACATTTTGGATAAGGGCGGTTTTATCTTTTTTGCAAAGCGGGGTGAAGAAATAGTAGGAACTGCTTCCCTTCTAAAGAAAAACGATGAGGTTTTTGAACTGGGAAAAATGGCAGTTTCAAAAAATGTCCGGGGATCGGGTATCGGAAAACTCTTGCTGGAACATTGCCTGGAATTCGCAAAACAGAAACAGATCGCCTCTTTGATCCTGTATTCAAATACGATCCTGGGCCCGGCAATCCACTTATATAAAAAATACGGATTCACCGAAATTGAATTGGAACCGGGAGTATACGAACGCGGAAATATCAAAATGGAGAAAAAGATTCATTAAAGAATTACGAATTACGAATTACGAATTACGTCCGTCAGCTGACGGAGCGAATTGCGAATATTGAACTTTAGCAAACAAGGTGACTGAATGCTTACGCAGGAGCTACAGCATAGGCGCAGCGTAGTCGAAGTCAACTCTTTAAACCATTTAAACCTTCGAAGCTCAAAACGCTTATGCTGAAGCTTCAGCGAAGCACAGAGCGAAGAAGATTTGAACATTTTTATTAGGAATTAGGAGATCGTTTTTTATTGAATAGCCCGAAATGTTGATTGAACTGAAAAATGATCCGGTCCGGAATAGTTATTTTTGAATCATGGAGCGTTTCGTTACCGTCAAGCCGAAGAAAGATGAGGTATCAAAGTATATTTCCTATTATTACTTCCATGATTCGGATGAGCTTGATTTCCAAAGGAGCTTTGTGTTTTATCCGCATTTCAAACATGGATTTACAGTCTATGATGAGGGAGAAACACTTCGTGCTTTGTATACCATGAATTACAACAGGCAAATTTCAGTCGACCTCAAAGGAGTGTTTCATAAGATTGGTGTTGCATTTAACCCCTTGGGATTGAATCACTTTGTTTCCTTACCTGTTTCGGAGCTCTATGATCCGCAGACATTTCTCTTTCAGCATTGGAATCCGGAAATTATTCCCGAATTGAAAGAAGTATTCCGAGCAAAGGACCTAAACGAAAAGAGGGATTTGCTTGATGCCTTGTTCGGGAAACGATTCAGGCCAAATCCGGACCTGGAAATCGTAAAAGAAGCTGTGAATCATATTTTCAATACATTCGGGACCATCCAGGTGGACGATCTGGCGCTTCAGATCGGTGTGAGCAGGAAAACCTTACTTCGTCATTTCAAAAAGCATTTGGGATGTTCAATGGAAGAATATAAGAAAGTGGTTAAGTTTCGCACCAGTATTCAGGCAGCAAACGGTATGGGAATGAAAAATCTGACAGAAGTTTCACTTTACAGTTTGTATTATGACCAATCGGATTTTACGAACCGGTTCAAAGAATTAACGGGTCAAACGCCGGGTACTTTTTTCGCATCCATTCAAAAAATGGGAGAAGAAGATATTTTTTGGAAATTTGATGAATGAGTCCCAATTCTACAAGTATTTGATTTTTTGACGGAGTAATTTTGTGCTATAACAAAGCCCAATAATTATCAAATGATCAGAACCACTTTTATATTCAGTGTGATAATCTTTAGTTGCTTGTTCGGGGTGCAAAATGCTCATGCACAACAGGAACAAGTTTATGATTCGCTGGTAACTCAAGCATTTGGTTTTTATGAAATTAAAGACTACAAAGCTTCTGCGGAAAAGTACGCAGAGGCTTTTGTAGCTTTGGGAGGAAAAGGATATTCAGGAGATCGCTACAATGCAGCATGCTCCTGGGCTTTGTATGGTCAACCGGATTCTGCATTTGTTCAGTTATTTATTATCGCAAATAAGGGAGGTTACACAAATCTGGAACACATCACTTCTGATTCGGATCTCAGTTCCCTGCACAAAGACAAGCGCTGGAAAAAGGTAATCAAACAAGTCACGGCAAATAAAGAAAAAGAAGAAGCCAAATATGATAAACCACTTGTGACTCAATTAAATAAAATTTATAACGACGATCAGTCACACCGCATGCAGCTTAAGGAAATCCAGGACAAGTATGGCTGGAAATCCCCGCAAATGGATTCGATTTGGAAAGTGATCGGATTGAAAGATTCCCTGAATTTGATAGAAGTTAAAAAGATATTGGATACCCGCGGTTGGTTAGGACCGGATATCGTAGGTGGAAAAGGAAATTCTACCCTGTTCCTTGTGATTCAGCATGCTGATCAGAAAACCCAGGAACAGTACTTGCCGATGATGCGTGAAGCAGTTGCAAAAGGAAATGCAGCTGCTTCCAGTCTGGCCTTATTAGAAGATCGGGTGGCCCTGGGACAAGGCAAAAAGCAAATTTATGGTAGTCAGATCGGGATGTTCCGGGAAAGCGGTGAAAATTATGTTCTTCCATTAGAAGATCCCGATCATGTGGATCAACGAAGAGCTAGTGTCGGCTTAGGGAAACTCCAGGATTATGTCAGTTATTGGGGGATGACCTGGAATGTGGAAGAATACAAGCTTAACCTTCCGCGTTACGAAGAAGAACAGAAAAAATACCAACAGGATTAAAATGATCAACCAATTACTTTGTTTCCTGTTCGTTTCCGGAGTTTTTGGCTCTCAACTATTCGCTCAACGGGAAATCTCGTTTTATTCGGATGCACTGGATACAGATCGAACGGTTTCTGTTTATTTTCCACATGGTTATGATTCATTGAAAACATATCCGGTGATTTACGTACTTGATGGGGAGAGAATAGGAGCTTTGGTAGCAAGTACGAATGATTACCTTTTCACCGCTGAACGGACTATTCCTGCAATTGTAGTTGCTATTCATCAGGATTCTCTTCGGTGGGTTGATTGCGGGTATTCCTTAAAAACGGGTGAGTTGAGCGAACAAGGGAAAAAGTTCAGGTCATTTCTGATAGACGAATTGAAGTCATACATTCAAAATCGGTACAAAACATCTATTTATTCCGTGCTGATCGGGCATTCTTTTACGGCAAGTTATGTTTACCTCACAGCTATAAACGATCCGGCGTCTTTTCAATCTTACTTGGCTTTAAGTCCGTATTTACCGGAAAGTATGCAGCAAAAAACCAGTGAGTACTTCCTGAAAGATTCCCTGGTATTTTCACTAATAACGATCACTGCTTCTAATGATCTGAGCGGACACCGATCTTCCATCCATGCATTTCAACAAAAATTGAAAAAAGTGGGATTCTCAAGTGAACAAATAACCTTTGTAAATCTGGTTCAGAAAACACATTTGACCCTTGTTCCGCAGGGAATCGAAGAAGCTTTGGGTTTCTCATTCAGGAATGCCCAACCATTGAATTTACATTTTCAGTACAGTAAAAAAATGCCGGTGCTGGACCGCGGAAAACTCGAAGCATATTACCAAAAGATGAACAAAACTTATGGAATAACGGTTGATATTTGCAAAGAAGATTTCGAATTTGCACTGAACTCATTGGCTTATCATCATAAATGGGATGAATTGAAAAAGCTATCTGAATTTACGATTCAAAAAAATCCGTTTTTCTATGCCGGATATTATGGACTTGGTGCCTATTACGAAAATAGAAAACAGTATCGGATGGCTTTGGAGCATTACCAGAAAGGATTTGAACAATTGGGAGATGAGATCGTGAATAAAGCTGATTTTTACAAAGATATTGAGCGGGTTAAGAACAAGTTATAGAACACTTATATAAACTTAGTCCCTAATAATCACAAATTTTAGAAACCCGATCCTGAGGTTTTTGTATTTTTGCCCAAAATAAAAATATGTCACAAGATATTCAGGCAGTTAGCTACTGCATTGGTCTAAGCGTTGCAGATAGTTTGATGCAGCAGGATTTGGGAGGAATTGATCCTTCGGTTATGGCAGAAGCTATTTCAGATGTTTTTACTGGAAAAACAATGAAATATTCTCCGGAGCAGGCAAACGAAATCATCCAGAAATACGTTCAGGAAGTTACTGCCTCAAAATTCGAAGTATACAAGAACGAAGGAGAAACATTCCTGGCTGAAAACGCGAAGAAAGAAGGAGTTACAACAACTGCTTCAGGTTTGCAGTACGAAGTGGTTGAATTGGGTAACGGACCGAAACCTACAAGTACGGATACGGTAAATGTTCATTATCATGGAACATTGATCGACGGAACGGTATTTGACAGTTCTGTTACACGCGGAATTCCCGCAACTTTCGGAGTACACCAGGTGATTAAAGGTTGGACGGAAGCATTGCAATTGATGCCCGTAGGATCAAAATACCGCTTGTATATTCCACAGGATTTGGCGTACGGCGCGCATCCGCATCCGGGTGGAGCAATTAAGCCATTTATGACGCTTATTTTTGATGTAGAATTATTAGGAATTGAAAACAATTAAGATGAAAAAAATCATTCTGGCTTCCCTGCTTTTAGTAGTTACTTTCGCATGTGGTGATGATAAAGAAGGAGTAAAGGCTTTGCCTTTAACTACCGAAAAACAACGAATTTCCTATTTGATGGGAGCTGATAATGCAGGACAATTGCTTCAGGACCCGAATTTTGCGAAATACGATAAAGATCAGATTTTGAAAGGATTTGAAGAAGGACTGGATAATGAAAAAGCATTTGATCCGGCTTGTCAAACGACGATTCAAAACTTATTGGGAGCAAACCAACAGGAATTCAACCAAAAATACGTGAAAGATGCTTCATTATGTATTGGTAAGTTCATAGGAGGAATGTTCAAATCAAGTTGGAAACAGGCGAAATCGTTCAATGAATTTGATAAGGAGTACCTGGTATACGGTTTCAGCCTTGGTTTGAAAAAAGAAGACACTTTGATCAAGAAGGAGGTGAAAGAAACGATGTTGAAGGACTTTATGGTTAAGATCAACACGCGTGTTATGGCTGAAGTAACCAAAAAAGAAACAGCATTCTTTAGCAAAGTGAAACAAATCGCAACCATCAAAGAATTACCGAACGGCTTGTACATGGAAACAATCCAACCGGGAACAGGTGGTAGTCCGACAGCAACAAGTGATGTAAAAGCACATTACGTTTTGATGAATACTGAAGGTGATACCCTGCAATCTTCCTTAAATGGTCCTCAAATCCCGGTATTTAACCTGGGTGGAGTGATCCCTGGCTGGACGATCGGAATTCCTTTCATGAAAAAAGGAGGAAAATACAAATTGTACGTTCCTCAAAACATGGCTTACGGAAAAGATTCTCCGGACCCGAATACAATTCCGCCATTCTCAACATTGGTTTTCTATGTTGAACTGGTTGATTTCGGACCAATGGGATCTGTAAAATAATTCATAAATCCTCTTCGTTTTCGGAGAGGATTTTTTTGACCGGGACTTCGACTCCGCTCAGTCACCTTCGAAGAAAAGTTAACTGAGCGGAGCCGAAGGTAACTTTTAACTATGGAAATAAACCAAACAGTCTTCGATCAGTTTCCTGTTATCCAAACGGAAAGACTGCTCTTACGACAAATCCAACTAAAGGACGCACGCGAGATCATGCATATGCGTCAGAATAACCGCGTAAACCAGTTCATTGCCCGTAACAACATGACCGGCATCGATGCGGCAGAAGAATTAGCAAAGAAGACAGCAGATGCTTTTGATTCGAAAGCAGGAATAGCCTGGGCAGGTATTTTAAGAAATGGTTCGGAAATTATCGGCACCTGCGGTTTTAACAGGATTGATTATTTGAATAATCGCGCAGAGATCGGTGGAGAACTTTCCGTTGATTACTGGGGAAAGAATATTGCTTTGGAAGCGGTTCAGGCGATTGTTTCCTTTGGTTTTGAACAAATGAACCTGCATGCGATCGAAGCATTTGTATCTCCGGCAAACAGGGGAGCGATCTTTCTGCTGGAATCTTTAGGATTTGAAAAAGAAGCTCATTTTAAAGAACGGGTTTATTTCAATGGCGTTTATTCGGATATGGCGGTTTATACTGCTTTTCGTTCTAATCTGTAACTAAGGTGACTGAATGCTTACGCAGGAGCTACAGCATAGGCGCAGTGTAGCCGAAGTCAACCTTTTCAATTATTCCATTATCAATTCTCCATTGGTTAAAGTTTAAAAAAGAATGCAATCCGGTAAATAAGCGGGATCAGTGTTCCGTTTTCCTTTTTCATAAAGTATCCGGGTCTGAAAGGACTATTCACATTATTAATAATATCATACATGATCCCGGCATTCAACCTGAAATTTTGTTCTTCCCCGAAAGCATGGGAAAACCCAAATCCCAACAGTCCGGTTGGTGCCCAGGTCCGTTTGGTGGAAATAATCCCGTTTGAATAATTATAGGGATTGGATAAAAGCTCGAATTCGAATCCCACAAACAGGTAATTGAAAAAACGTCCGTGGATAAATGCACCGCCACCATAAACAGAATAAGATCCTGTGAGGCCATATTGCTTGTAAAATGAATAGTGATATCGTGCTGAAGGACCGAAAGAAAGGTATTTGTTTCGAACAACCCCGAATTTTAAACCGATTCCACCGGTCCCACCGAATGTGCTGGCAGAAAAATGTAAGTCGGCACCGATCTCATTGTATGGAGTGAATTCTTTTTCACTTGTTTCTTCTTCATCGTGAATATACAGCTCCGTATCTTCCTGGGAAAAACTGAAGTTGATACTTGCAATCATTATAAAGAGCAGAAAGAACCGTTTCATAATATGTTTATTAGAGTTTCTTTATCAATATCGTGTGTTCCCTCAAAACGGGCAATGTGAATTCCTTTGGATTGGTAGTCTTCGATTAATAATTCCTGGTCTGCTTTCGGAAAGAATTCATCCTCGGTTCCCAGAACGAAGGTGTTCTTTTTAGCCAGTCCGGCTTGCTCTTCAACTGCCAAATCGGGCGGATAAACACTTGCCCAGGAAATAAAATGGTCGCAAT
>CAMLLB010000042.1 GCA_946480815.1 uncultured Flavobacteriales bacterium | reverse complement strand
CGGGAACATCTTATTTGTGGTCGAATGGTGCCACAACACAATCCATCACTGCAACTGCTTCAGGAACCTATACTGTTCAGGTTACGAATGCAGCAGGTTGTCAAAGTGCTGCAAGTACCGCTACAACTGTTACCGTTAACCCAACACCATCTGCACCGACCATTACTGCTGGTGGCGCAACTGCGCTTTGTTCAGGCGGATCGGTTACTTTGACTTCAACAACCGGAACAAGTTATTTATGGTCAACAGGAGCAACAACACAATCGATTACTGTTTCTGCAGCTGGCACTTATACTTGTAAAGTGGTAAGTGCTGCGGGTTGCCAAAGTCCGAATAGTAATTCAATTACAGTTACGGTTGGGTCAACTCCGGCAACTCCAACAGTTACTGCGGGCGGAGCAACAACATTTTGTTCAGGAGGTTCCGTAAGCTTGACATCATCAGCGGGAACATCTTATTTGTGGTCGAATGGTGCCACAACACAATCCATCACTGCAACGGCTTCAGGAACGTATACTGTTCAAATTACGAATGCAGCAGGTTGTCAAAGTACAGCAAGTTCAGGAACAACAGTTACGGTTAATCCGACCCCTGCAGCACCGTCAATTACTGCCGGTGGAGCGACTACTTTCTGTTCCGGAGGTTCCGTAACGTTAACATCTTCTGCAGGGACTTCGTACTTGTGGTCGAATGGAGCAACAACACAATCCATCACAGCAACTGCTTCCGGGACCTATACTGTTCAGGTTACAAACGCTTCAGGATGTCAGAGTGCAGCGAGTGTAGCAACAACTGTCACAGTGAATCCAACTCCGGCAGCACCGTCGATTACTGCCGGTGGAGCAACGACTTTCTGTTCCGGAGGTTCCGTAACGTTGACATCTTCTGTAGGGACTTCGTACTTGTGGTCGAATGGTGCCACAACACAATCCATCACTGCAACTGCTTCGGGAATGTATACTGTTCAGGTTACAAACGCTTCAGGTTGTCAAAGTACAGCGAGTGCAGGAACAACAGTTACGGTTAATCCGACTCCTGCAACACCATCAATTACTGCCGGTGGTGCAACGACTTTCTGTTCAGGTGGTTCTGTAACGTTGACATCATCGGCAGGGACTTCGTACTTGTGGTCAAATGGAGCAATAACACAATCCATCACAGCGACAACTGCCGGGACCTATACTGTTCAGGTTACAAACGCTTCAGGCTGTCAAAGTGCAGCGAGCGCAGGAACAACTGTTACGGTTAATCCAACTCCTGCAGCACCGTCAATTACTGCCGGTGGAGCAACGACTTTCTGTTCCGGTGGTTCTGTAACGTTGACCTCTTCTGCAGGAACTTCGTACTTGTGGTCAAATGGAGCAACAACACAATCGATTACTGCAACAACTGCCGGAACGTATACCGTTCAGGTGACCAATGCATCGGGATGTCAAAGTACAGCGAGCACAGGAACAACGATTACAGTTAATCCGACACCAAGTATTACTTTGGGGACACTTACAAATCCAAATGCTTGTGGTTCAACGACCGGTTCAATTGCCGTTAATGGAACAGGGACAGGTTCTATCTCCTGGTCAGGCGCGGCTTCAGGTTCTGCAACCGTTGCATCTTTGCCAACTGTCATCCCGAACCTGGGAGCAGGATCTTATACTATTGTTCTGACGAGTGGCGCAGGTTGTGAATCAAATACTGTTACGGGAAGTTTAACTGATCCCGGAGCACCGACACCTCCTGTAATTACTTCAAGTTCCATGATCTTATGTCCGGGAGGAACCGTTACGTTGACCTCTTCTTATACTTCAGGAAATACCTGGTCAACTGCTTCAACAGCATCAAGTATTTCAGTGACTTCTGCCGGAACGTATACTGTTCAGGTTACAAGTGCAGGATGTACTTCCACTTCAAATCCAATAACGATTACCGATGCTGCACCATTTAGCGTAGATGCTGGAAATGATCAGGCTGTTTGTTCAGGTACTTCTGTTACTTTGACAGGCGTTTCAACAGGTTCTCCGACTTTGGGCTGGAGCAATGGTGTTCAGGATGGCGTTTCTTTCGTCCCTTCAACTACGGTAACCTATACTTTGACAGGAACGGATGGAAATGGTTGTCAGTTAACAGACCAGGTAGTCGTGACTGTGAATCCGAATCCAACGGTTGCTTTTGCAGATTTGGGTCAGGTTTGTACCTATAATCCCGCATTTGTTCTTACAGGTGGATCACCTTCGGGCGGAACATATTCCGGGACAGGGGTTTCATCCGGAAGTTTTGATCCTGCTGCAAGCGGTGCAGGAAGTTTCCCGATCACTTATACTTATTCTGATGCGAATGGTTGTTCAGGGACTGCGCAAAGTACGATCATTGTTGACCCTTGTTTATCAGTGAAAGAAAATGAACAATGGAATATGTCAGTTTATCCGAATCCTTCTGTCGGTAAAATTGAGATCACTTCGGATGTACCATATTCAAACCTGAAAATGGTGGATGCACAAGGGAAATTGATTTTTGACATGGAAATCGATCAGTTCGAATCTGTGAAAACGATAGATCTGTCAGCTTATGCCAACGGGCATTATACCTTACAAATTCAGGGTGAATTCGGAATAAAATATCACCAGATCGTGATCAGTAAATAATTTAATTGAACATAAAAAAGGGGCGCGATTAATCGTGCCCCTTTTTTAAATAGGCAATGTAGGGGCGAAAAATTTTTCGCCCCTACATTTTTTCCTAAATTTGATATAAAGATTTAATCGAGCATGCAGAAATTAAAGATCAATGGCCACGGACACATATTGCCTGAACCTTCGGAAATTCCGAAATTCATGCGTGAGAAAAAGTTGTTTTGGATAGATGATGATAAAAAATTCATGAGACAAGACGACTGGGCGAGACCGATTACCGATCCAAGTTTCTTTTTCGATGAGAAAATCGAGTGGATGGAAAGACATAGCATCGATCATGGAGTGATGTTGAACCTATCCCAGGTTTATTGCAACGGTTGGCAGAAGCAAGATGCATTTGATGCGATCCGATGGCAAAATGATTTCAATGCAAGCGTGCAGGAACGCCGGCCTGATAAGTTTACGAGCGGGTTTGTCGTACAACCACTTTATATGGACGATGCTTTGAATGAAGTTCGTCGCTGTGTGGAAGATCTGAACATGAACTTATTGTGTCTCCCGACACATTTTTTAAATAAGGACAATGAATGGCTTTCGGTAGTGGATGATTCAACCTTACCATTATTTGAATTGGCGAACGAATACAAACTGGCTATTGAAATTCATCCGTATGACGGAGAAAAGATGGTTGCCCTGAAAGATATGTACTGGCGCTTTCACCTGGTTTGGATGATGGCCCAAACTGCAGACACCCTGCACATGTACGCACTGAAAGACTTTGTGAATAAGTATCCGGACATTCGCACCTGTTTTGCTCATGGTTGTATGTTAGGACAAGCAAATTACGGAAGAAGGCTGCAAGGTTTTGATGGCCGCCCGGATTTGTTTACCGAAGCTCGGGATCCACGTGCGAGTCTGGGACATCCGAACCTGTTTTTCGATACGCTTGTTCATGATTCATACACACTGCAATTGCTGAAAATCCGGGTTGGATCTTCTCAGATTGTTTCTGGTTTGGATGATCCGTATCCATTGGGTGAAATGGAAGGTGTAGCGAATTCCTATCCGGGAAGAGTAATTGACTTTGCTGTTGAAGTAGGAATTTTGGACCAAAAAGAATCAGACGCAATTTGGTGTGATAACGTATTGCGTTGGCTTGGAAAGACTTCAATATAAGGATCATGCTTCCAAAGAGTCTGTTTCTTTTTACTTTATTTTTTTTAACGCGTTTCTGCGGTTTATCACAGGAACGAAAAGACTCGCTTGATCATTTACCTATTGAATCCGGCCGTTTTGTAAAGAATCACAATCAGCGTTTTGGTTTTTTTGAGCGTCTGAAGAAAACAGGCAAAGACGAATTCGATGTGGAGGTATTCAAATCTGTGGGAAAAGCTCAAACAGATGTCGTAGACTTTAAGATCAATCGCCTGAAATTCCCTTCAATTGATTCGATTGAATTTTACATTCGTGGAACCCGCATTGCAAGTACGCGGATAGGTGAGATCAAACAACGGATCTTTTTGCCGGCTTCAAACAAAGATTACGACCTTGTTTCCAAATTCAGGGGAACAACCGTATCCACTTTACATGTTTCCGTATTGCCGCTTATAATACAAAAAGTCCGGGTAGTTCCCTTGTTGAAAGCCCGGATCAATCGCGATAGCCTGGAGAATGAGTTGAATGACTTCTTTGCTCCGGCAAATGTTCGTTTTGAAGTAACAGTAGATCCGGTATTTCAAAATGATGCACTTGAAATGACCGGATATTTTGAGAACCCGGGTTCTGATCGGTTGAAATACACCGACCAAATGCGTCATGTCCGGGATATATACAAGAATAGTTATAAAGATAAAACCACCAATACGCTTCTTTTTTTTGTAATTCCCCAATTTGTGAACCCTCAACTAAAAGGGTATATGGTGAAAAACAAATCCCTGGGTTTTTTGGTGAAAAATGATTCAAGGAAATTGTCATATGAAATGGCAAATGAGTATCTGGATGGTTTTGCCAATATCGAAGCAATTGAAGCAAGACAAAGAGATCTGGAAACCTGGAGTTTGGATAACGAAGAATGGATCCGGATTAATAAAAATCCCCGCATTTATTCAATTATTGATGATTATGAAGAAGTGGTCACGAACAATGGGCTGATCGCATATTATTTCTTCGAACAGGCAAAAGACGGGACCATTGTACTCAAAAACAAAAGTTTTTTGGCTTCTGTCATTCGCCCGATCAAAAAGAATACTTATTCGTACCACCTTCAGATCGATAACCTATTATACAAAACATTGTTTCGCATCCGGTCAAAACCATTTAACACCTTGCATATACTGAGTGTTTTAGTTTCAATTGCCGGATTTATCTATGGTTTCAGGAAGTTAAGGGCGTGGGTGAGGGCACGAATGAAAAAGCCCCGTTTGGTTTCTTTTCTTTCCAGGTTAATTCAATGGATCGGAATGCTGGTACTTTCTTATGTCTTAATTAAAGCAGTTGATTTGGGGTATTCCTGGTTTGAAGTCACGGATGGAGTAATAAAATCCTACTCCGGGTTAGAGGAGAAGAAAGTACTTGATCTTTTATTTGATAACACGCATCCGAATAAACTGGAAGAAGAAAATATTGGCTCAGAATTGATCATCAAACGCAATAAGAATTATTTCCTGTATGAACGCAAGAAAGTGCTCTACTTTAAAATGAATGTCTCCAGGGAGAACATTCCTGTAAAATTGCGTTTGATCGCCAATTCAGATTCCTTAAAAACCTCCTTGCTGGAAGAGCCGATCGCAGCAAAAAGCCATTATGTTGTAGTCAAAATCTATTCAGCCAAAGGAAAATGGCTCAGAGACCAGGTTTACAATCACCTGGGTGTAGATCTGACTTCCAAGTTGACATTAGAAGATCCGCCAAAACGTGTGTTGATTTTTGTGAACGGATACCGGCCAACTTCCCTGGGAAGTACCTTCGAAGAGAACTTTGAAGGTATTCGGAGTAACGGATTGGAATTTCCCAATTCACTCAATCGATTATTCGCAGAAGACCGTTACAATTACTGGCATCCTTGGAAACAGATTGACGATACCTTCCGGTTGAGAATCAATCCCACGGAGTATTACTATGCAGATGGACATCATTCCGTTTCAACTTCCAACCACCGAAGTTTATTGAATTTCAGTACCAATTCCGGAGTTTATCCGAAAAGATGCCGTAATCCGAAAATTCATACATGCTATTCGACAAATACCGTTGGCTTCAAAATTTTCGGCTCTAAAAAAGCCAGGACTTACAGCTTGCTGGCAACAAAATCCAATAAAAGGGGATTTGCCATTCGTTCTAATAGTGGAAGAATTGCAGGGCGGAATTTATACCAAATGCTCAACGAATTGCCGAATTCGTCTAAAAACGATACGCTATACCTGGTTGTTCACAGCATGGGATTTGCCTATGCACAGGGAATGATTGAACAATTGCGGGGCAAAATAAATTTTGGAGCTTATTATATTCTCGCCCCTGAAAATGCAGCAGCCGGAACCGTCTATTCAAAAGAATGGAAACAAATCTGGCAATACGGCAGTAATTTGAATTCCGTTAACCAGGATGCGCCATGCTTGCAGGACGGAGTTGCTCCACAGGCTGCTGTAAAAGGATTAACTTCCGAACAACGTATCTACATCCCTGCCAATTCATACAAACACAAAGGCTACTTTGATTCCCATTTTATTGGGTATTATGATTGGATACTCCGGATTCCACAAGGAAAGAAAGGACATATAAAACAACGATAATTCCTGATTCAACTGTGCCTTCGACTACGCTCAGTCACCGTTGAATATAAGACTTAAAAGGTCACTGAGCGTAGTCGAAGTGCCTTTTATTATCAAATTTTTTCTTGCCATGATCCTCGTTAATTCGGAATTACCATATTTATGGTATTGTGCGATCTTGATTTACTAGGCAACTTTGCTATTTAGAATTATTCTACATAGTATGAACCTGTATTTAGATAGTCGTAATCAGTTGATCAGTCTCGGATTCAAAGAGTTAGTCAAATCTATCCTTGGTGAGCTTACGGTTGAATGGCATTCCGGAAATCCAAAAATGGAGCAGGTTTTGAGTGATGAAAAACAACTTATGGTTTACAACTTTTCCGGAAATTATCAGGAAATAGAGAATAATCTAAAAGAAAATCCGGAGGATACGAATTGTATTAAGGTGGTTTTGATCCTGAACGGAGACGTTTCCAATCTGCCTAAATTAGTATCTCATGGTGTTTCGGGATTCATCGATGTGAATTGTACACAAAGTGAATTGAAAGAAGCACTCCAAAAAATTTTACACAACCAGAACTACTACTGTGAATTGGTTTGGAATAAGATCCTGAACCAGGATGAAGAAATTACTTCCCCAACACAATTCAATCTCACCAAACGTGAAATAGAAATTGTCGAGTCTTTGCTGAATGGTAAATCTACTTCGGAAATAAGCAAAGAACTAGGCTTAAGTCCTCATACCATTCAAACACATCGCAAGAATTGTTTCAAAAAATTAAAAGTGAAGTCCTTATCGGAATTGTTACTGTTTGAAATGGAAAATCAGGTGTTCAAAAATAGATCTACCCTCTGAAAGGTATAAGTTTCCGCTGATTTTGGCGATTGTATCAACTCCATTCCGATACTAATTTTGTAAACGTTATTTAGACTTAATATAAATAATGCTTGCTGAGGCAGATTAGCCCAGTTAGGTAAAATAGTTCGCACGGATTAATAAAAAATAAATTAAACAAAAACATGAAAAAAGGATTACTTCTATCATTCCTGACACTAGCTGGATTTTCAAATGCACAGTTGGTAAGCGACTCGGTAACAATGGGTGCCGGATATGCAAACAACATTTGGTATAGCTTGCAGAATGACGAGCAGGGAACAGCTCAGGCAGCAAATAACTGGGATTTGGGTTTTGCTACAACAATCAGCCCTTCCAATCCATTGGCTGCGTCCATTATCTTCAATAACAAGATCGGATCGGTTTACGCTGTTCCGGGTACGGATGGAGATGATCTGGCTACTGCTGATACCACAGGTATGGCGTCCTGGACCCAACTTTACAATTCTGAAGCAAGCTGGAGCCAGGGAGCTTTGAATGCAGCGAGTACCGGTGGAACGGATTACGGTTGGGGAGATTACGATGCTGTAAATCATACGGGAATTGTTGCAAACCGCGTTTTTGCTGTTAAATACACAAACGGTTCGGTTAAATTGTTTACCATTTCCTTGTCGTTTATGTCTTCAGAATATACTGTAGACTATTCAAATGCAGATCACTCTGGAACAGGAACTGCAACTGTTGGGATTGCGGCTTATTCAACAAAGAACTTTGTATACTTGCCACTGGGTGGAGCCGTAGTGGATAGAGATCCTGCTTCTACAAGCTGGGATTTATTGTTTACACAATATGCAGCAGATAACGGAGCGCCTTATCCTTACAATATGGTGACAGGGGTTCTGCATAATGTTGGAGTAGAAGTGGCTGAAGTTCACCCGGTGAATAACCCTGAAACAGACATGTCTTTCGGAACTGCAACATACTCAGAAGATATCAATACAATCGGGTATGACTGGAAAACATATGCAGGATCTTACACGATTGAAGATTCATTGGTTTATTTCGTGAAAGATGTGGCCGGAGATTACTGGAGATTGATCATGACCGGTTTTTCCGGAAGCTCATTGGGAAAATCAGTTTTCAAAAAAGAAAAAGTAGCTACACTGAATGTGGATGAAAATAAGGAATTGATCTTCGGAATTTTCCCGAATCCGGCTGCTGATAATGTAACAATTATGGTTGATTCAAAATCAAACGCAACTGTGAAAGTCGTAAGCATGACAGGACAAGTGGTATTTGAAAATGCTGCGGTATCCAATGGATTGGAAGCAATGAGCATTTCAACAGAAGCGTTCACAAACGGAGTTTACCTGGTTCAGGTTTCTAACGGAACTTCCACTACGACACAACGTTTGGTTGTACAACATTAATTTCCAGATTAAGAATAAGATGAAAAAAATTGGTTTTTTATTTCTTGCTCTTTTATCGCTGACAACCGCTTGTAATTCAGGTGCGAAATCAGAAGGAAAGAAAGAGGAAAAAGTCGAAGAAAAACGAATCGTTTCTTTGAGCGGTTCTATTACAGAAATCATCTACGCAGTGGGTTCCCAAAAGGAACTCATTGGCGTTGATGTAACAAGCACTTATCCTGCAGCGGCAGAAAAACTGACGAATTTGGGACATGTGCGCAAACTGGCTCTTGAAAGTTTATTAGCGTTGAACCCTACGCATGTGGTGATGCTGGAGGACGAAGTTTCTCCGGATTTGAAATCTAAATTGCAACAGGCGAAAATCGAATTGGTGACTTTCAAACACCCGAACAGTGTAGCAGATGCAAAATCGTTGGTGAGGGACGTAGCAAAGTGGTTGGGTAAAGCCGATCGCATGTCGCCAAAAGCTTCAGCGATGGCACATGCTTCCGATGCCATCGTTTCTAAAATGGATACGGATATTAAGAAACTGGCGAAGCTTGACAAAAAGCCGAAGGTGTTGTTCGTGTACGCGAGAGGTGCCGGAACATTGATGGTTGCCGGAGAAAATACACCGCTTGAGAAAATGATTGTTTTGGCCGGAGGTGAAAATGCCGGGAAAGGATTTACGGATTTCAAACCTCTGACAAGTGAGTCCGTGATTGCTGCAAATCCGGATGCGATCTTGATGTTCACTTCAGGAGCTCAAAGCCTTGGACCTGACGGAATTTTCAATGTTCCCGGAGTAAGTGCAACAAATGCCGGAAAGAATAAAGCATTGATCCAGATGGATGGTCAGTTACTAAGCGGATTTGGCCCTCGTGTAGCTGAAGCATTGACGGAGTTAAATAAAGAGTTTAAAAAGATCAAATAGTTCACACTTCGACTTCGCTCAGCGTCCCTGAACGAATTTAAAGTAAGAATATCAAAGGTGGCTGAGTCCCGAAGTTTCGGGAAAGCCACTCTTTGAACATGAAAAAGTATGTCAAGACAAGGGATAATAGGTCTTTCGTTATTGGTTTTATTGATAGTTTGCTTCGTTGTAAACCTGTCAGTAGGGAATGTTCATGTCCCGATTTCCCATGTCTTTGGCAGTTTAATGGAAACAGTTGGCTTTAAAACTGATCTCAAAATAACGGAAATCGAATACCATGTAGTTTACAACATCCGATTTCCAAGAGCAGTCTATTCCTGTTTAATAGGAGCAGGATTAGCAGTTTCAGGTGCAGCATTACAGGGAATTTTCAGAAATCCGTTGGTCGATTCCGCATTGATCGGAATCTCAACAGGTGCCTCTCTTTTTGCATCACTATTCATTTTGTTCAATGGATTAGTCCCTTGGTTGATTCTGTTCAACGAGGGACTTTCCCTTTCTATCGTTGCCTTTTTGGGAGCTTCCATCGTAGCATTTATTGTTTACAGGCTCTCATTAAGCAATGGCGAGATCAATTCTTTGACTTTGATCCTTGCAGGAATTGCATTGAATGCTTTGACAGCTGCATTAACAGGTTTGCTGACCTTCTTTGCAACCGATGATGAGTTGCGGGATCTGACTTTCTGGACACTGGGAAGCCTGGGATCTGCAAACAATGATTCCGTTTGGTTATTGGCTGTTTTTACGATCGTTCCCATGAGTATCATTTTCTTCCAGGCGAAAAATTTGAACGTACTGTCGTTGGGAGAAAGCAATGCACAATACATGGGCTATAAAGTGAAAACGATCAAACTGGTGGTAATTGTTTGCTCAACCTGTATGGTCGGTTCTGCGGTTTCAATGGCTGGGGTAATTGGTTTTGTGGGCTTGGTTGTTCCGCATATCATTCGCATAGTATCAGGCCCGAATCATAAGTTATTATTACCGTTCAGTGCTTTTTTCGGAGCGATTTTGCTTTCTGCAGCAGATATGATCTCACGTACCATTCTTCCTCCCACAGAAGTACCGATCGGAATTATTACCGCCTTGATGGGAACCCCGGTTTTCATCGCGATCATCTTTAAACACAAACGTAAATTCTCGGTGTGATCGAAGCAAAAAACATAGCATTTGAAGTCAAGGGAAAGCAAATCCTGAAACCGGTCTCTTTTACGACTGATCGGGAAGAGTTTATCGTGATCCTTGGTCCGAACGGCGCGGGGAAAAGTACCCTTGTCAAATTGCTTTCGAATGGACTAAAACCAAGTACCGGAACCGTTTCTTATTATGAAAAAGATCTGAAAGAATGGACTCCGGATGCTCTGGCAAAACACCGCGCATACATGCACCAGGAAAGTATGATCGCTTCGAGTTTCACCGTTCGTGAAGTACTGGAAATGGCACGTTATCGCTATCCTGAAACGAAAAATCAGTTCAATAAAACAGTTATTGAAAAGATCGTGAAAGAATTAAACCTGCAAGCATTATTGGATGTGGAGTTTAACTTCCTTTCTGGGGGAGAAAAACAACGGGTACAGTTCGGCAGAGTGTTGTTGCAATTGGAAAATGAAGATAAGGTTTCCCCCTTTGGAGGTCAGACGACTCTGATGAGTGTCAGACTCCGTCAGAGGGGAATGAGGTCTGATGACTCTGACGAGTATCAGACTCCGTCAGAGGGGAGGATTGAAATTCAACCTATCAAATACCTGTTCCTCGACGAACCTTTGAATAACCTGGATGTGCGTTACCAGATTGAATTATTGAAATACGCACGCAAATTCGTTGACGAAAAACGCGGAAGTGTGATCATGGTCATGCACGATATCAATTTGTGCTACCAGTATGCAGACCGCGTATTGCTCATGCAAAAAGGAAAAGTGATTAAAGACGGAACCGTTCATGAAGTCATGAACCCTGAATTGTTAAGTGAAACGTACCAAATTGAATTAGAACAGATCCAGTCTCTTGACGGAGAAATATTTTACAGGCATATTTCTTACTCATCAAGTCTGTTGGATCAACAATAAATTAAATAGAAATACAATGGAAACAACTTTGTCATTAAAAGAAGCTTTCGAACAATTGAAAGAAAGCGAACCGAAATTGAGAATCAGAGAGTATGCGAAGCGTTTGAATGCTTCCGAAGCAGAATTGGTTGCTTTGGGTATTGGAACAACAGCAGTTCGTTTACGTCCGGAATTCGTGGCAATCCTGGGGGAAATTGAATCACTTGGTTTTGTAATGGCTTTGACCAGAAATGATGATGTGGTTCATGAGCGCAAAGGAATTTATGAGAATTTCAGTACTACACCGCACGCCTCACTGTTTGTTGGAAAAGATATCGATTTGCGTATTTTTCCAAATTCATGGGCCTACGCTTTCGCAGTAACTGAAGGAGATGAAAAGCCACGTTACAGCTTACAGTTTTTTACAACTGACGGTGTTGCTACACACAAGATTTATATGGAATCCAAAAGTAACATGGAAGCATATGAAGCTCTGGTTGACAAGTACAAAGATGAAAACCAATCTTCCGAATTGGAAATCGGTGCTTTGTTGCCATTGGAATCTCCCGAATTACCGGATAGTGAAATCGATGTGAAAGCATTCCAGGAAGGATGGATCAATTTAAAGGATACACATGAATTCTTTGGTTTGTTGAGAAAACACAAATTGACCAGAACACAGGCTTTGCGTTTCGCTCCGGACGAAACATATGCAAGTAAGATCGATAATAAAGCACTGCGCAGAGCTTTGGAAGCAGCGGCAAAAGAGCAGGTTTCCATCATGGTTTTTGTTGGAAATGCGGGAATGATCCAAATCCATACAGGTGAAGTGAAAAACATCGTGGAACACGGTCCGTGGATCAATGTATTGGATCCGATGTTCAACCTGCATGCAAAAGAGGATGC
The DNA here is from genome assembly GCA_946480815.1 of uncultured Flavobacteriales bacterium. The sequence goes on along the minus strand of CAMLLB010000042.1, from coordinate 24,815 downwards.
AATTGCAGAATCGTGGATTGTCCGCAAACCCACAGAAGATGGAATTGTAACTTCCCTGGAATTGTTCAATGAGAAAAAAGAATTGATCTGTACGCTTTTCGGAGCACGTAAACCTGGAATTCCGGAATTGGAGTCCTGGAGAAAATTGATCGCAGAATTGTAAATCATGGTCCAAAAAGCGTATTTGCTTCTTTTAATGAGTATTCTGAGTGGTTTGGCAACTGCTCAGGATACTTTGTATATCAAAGATGAAGCGGGGACAGCTGTGCCGTTTGCACAAGTCGCAATTCAGGATCTGAATGCGAAGAAAATAAATTATGTTCAGTCAAATGAACAAGGAGTTTTGGTCGTTCCGAATTCTCTTTATTCAACGGAGCGGCAGTTGATCATACAAGTCAGCACGGATGGCTTTCACCTGGAAACCGATACGATCTCAAAAGGAAAAAGCCACCACGTATATTTGAAAACCAATACCAAAGATATCGGTGAAGTAGTGATTACCGGACAATTGGGAGTTGGTTCCCTGACAGGCTCCACGAATAAAGTGAAACTGATTGACCGGGCAACCATCGAGGCAAAAGGAGCAGTTAATTTACGTGACCTGCTTCAAAATGAGCTGAACATTCGTATCAGCCAGGACCAGATCCTCGGAAGCGGTATGTCTATGCTGGGAATCGGTGGAGAAGGGGTAAAGATATTGATTGATGGTGTGCCGGTTATCGGTCGTCAAAACGGGAATATTGATCTGAGCCAGATCAATTTGTCCAACATCGAACGAGTGGAAATCGTGGAAGGACCACTCAGTACCAACTATGGAAGTAACGCCATGGCAGGTACCATTAATCTGATTACAAAAAAGCCGAAAAATAAAGGCTACGACATAAACCTGGGAGCATTCTACGAAACAGTTGGGAATTACAACCTGAATTTGGGAGTGACGTCCCGCATTAAGAACCATTCGATCTCTGCATATGGTGCACGGAACTTTTTTGATGGCTGGACACCGGGAGATAACCCGATTGAATTCCCGAAAAAGGAATTGGCAGATTCGGGACGATTTCAGCAATGGAAGATGAAAGAACAGTATTTGGGTGGTTTGAAATATGGGTATAAGATCAAAAAAATGGAATTCATCCCATCATTGGATTTGTTCCGGGAGAAAATTGTGAACCGTGGCTATCCGAGAGCACCTTACCAGATTTCAGCTTTTGATGATGAATACCTGACCACCCGCCAGAATGCCGGATTGGAAATCATTGGCTGGTTGAAAGCGAACCTGAAACTGGATGTTCAATTGAATTATTCCAATTACAAACGCATCAAGAATTCGTATCTCACAGACCTGACAACACTGGACCGCAAATTATTGGCGAATACAGAACAGGATACTTCACGCTTCGTTTTGTATTTCAACCGGGTTACTTTGACACGAAACAACACCGAACGGAAATTCAACTACGAAGTAGGGTACGATATCAATTACGAAACAGGATATGGAAGTCGCATTGAGAACAAACGAAAAGAAATTGGTGATTATGCGCTTTTCGGGACCTTTAATTGGACACCGTGGACTTGGTTAACCCTGAAGCCCGGACTTCGTTTTACCTACAATTCTTTGTACAAAGAAGCATTGATGCCTGCATTGAATGTCAAATTGGGTAATAAGAAGCACATTCTTCGCGGAAGTATTGCTTCTGGGTTCCGTTCACCTTCCATCAAGGAGTTATTCATGGAATTTGTGGATATCAATCACAACATTCATGGAAACCCGGACCTGAAACCGGAAATTGCAAACCATATTCAGGGATGGTATAACTTCAATTGGGAACCAAAGAAATTCCAGTTCGGATTTGAACTGTCCGGCTATTACCAGGATATTCATAATCGGATCAGTTTGTCACAGTCCGCAGATGGAGTGAATTACAGCTATTTCAACATCGATCAGTTCTATGCACGAGGAATCCAGTCGGTGGTGAAAATCGGGCAAAAACAGTGGAATGTCAGCGCCGGATTCAATTACATCGGAACGGCATCCAATTATTCGAACGGGCGTTATGCTTACTCTCCGGAATTGATTTCGACTATTTCCTGGCAATTGAAGAACGGAACGACCAAATTCAGCGCTTTTTATAAGTACACCGGAAAAGTGGTTGCTTATTTCGTGAATGAAGATGCTTCCATTACACAATCCTTTATTTCGGACTACAACTTATTGGATTTACAGGTACAGCAATGGTTCCTGAAGAAAACCCTGAGTGTTTCACTTGGTGGAAAAAATCTGTTGAACGTGACGAATATCAATGCAGGTAGCGGAACATCCGGTGGTGCCCACGTTTCAGGTTCAGGAACAGCGCCGATTGCCTGGGGAAGAAGTTTCTACCTGAATATTACTTACCTGATAAAATCAAAGCAATGAAAAAAGGACTTTTAATTGCGCTTATTCCAATTTTGAGCGCCTGCTTTAAAAAGGAGATTCCGGTTGAAAAACCTGTTTCGGGAGCTGCAACCGCTCAGGTTGAATTAGGTGGAAATTATGCCAATCAGATTTACTACGATTTGGAAACCAATACCCTGATCCGCCAAAATAACCGGGAAGTATGGGATTTGGCATTTGAATCCGGAGACAATGGTTTTCATATTCTACTGAATGAATCGCGGATCATGGCAGCAGCTCTTTCAACAGAAACAGATATCAATGCCTTGACTTCCGATGCAGGTTTGACTTACACCTGGGATTTTCATACCGGAAATTTAGATTCAACTGCAATCGGTGATTGGCAAAGTTTGGGCAAAGTGTATGCAATTGATTTGGGAACAGCTTTGACAGGTGCAAGTTTAGGAAAGAAAAAACTCAAAGTACTTTCCATATCCAATACCGAATACCAGATTCAATTCGCGGATTTAAACAGTACTTCTTTCCAAACGTTTACGATCCCAAAATCCATTACAGCCGGATTTACTTATTTCTCCATGACCGGAGGCGGGGAGATAAAAGATATTGAGCCGAATAAAGAAACCTGGGATTTGGTATTTACGGCTTACTGTCACGTGTTTGATATTCACACACCGTATTCGGTTGTAGGAGTGTTGTCTAATCGTTACGGGGTGAAGGTACAGGAAGTGAGTATTCCTTTTGCAGATTTGAAACATTCAGACATTGTCGAATCCGCGTTTGAAGACCGCATCAATGTGATCGGGTACGATTGGAAAACCTATGATTTTGATAACGGGACCTATGTTGTAAGCAGCAACCGTACCTTCGTGGTGAAGACCATTTTGGGACGTTATTATAAATTGCGCTTCATTGATTATTACGATGCAAATGGTGTAAAAGGTGCTCCGAAATTCGAATTGCAGGAGTTGATACCATGAATAAATTTACCAAACAGTAGGGGTGCGATTAATCGCGCCCCTACTGTTTTATATCACTGATTTCATAATAAAAAAGTAACTTTGCCGCAAATTCAGTTACAATGGCTCAGAAACCGGCAATTCCAAAAGGAACAAGAGATTTTCTACCTGATGAGGTAGCTCGCCGTACATATATTTTCGATACGATCAAGTCTGTATTCAAAAACTACGGGTTTGCACCGATCGAAACACCTTCTTTTGAACTTTCCACTACCTTATTGGGGAAATATGGAGAAGAAGGAGATCGTTTGATTTTCCGCATTTTGAATTCGGGAGAAAAAATGAAAAAGGCAGATTTGGAAGCCTTACAATCTGAGAACCTGGCGCGTTTTGCAAATTCCCTTGCTGAAAAAGCATTGCGCTACGATCTGACGGTTCCTTTTGCACGTTTTGTGGTGCAGCATCAGAACGAGTTGTCTTTTCCGTTTAAACGATACCAGATCCAACCGGTTTGGAGAGCAGATCGTCCGCAACATGGCCGTTACCAGGAGTTTTACCAGTGCGATGCCGATGTGGTTGGTTCGGATTCCCTATTGTATGAAGTAGATTTTGTTCAGATTTTCGACCAGGTATTGACGAATCTTCAAATTCCCGGATTTACGATCATGATCAATAACCGCAAAATCCTTTCGGGAATTGCAGAGGTTTCCGGTGAAAGCAGTAAGCTGATTGATATTACAGTTGCTATCGACAAGCTGGATAAGATCTGTGAAGAAGGAGTAGTGAAAGAACTGAAAGAAAAAGGTGTTTCCGACAAAGCTATTGAGATTATTTCACCGTTGTTCAAAATGAACGGAAGTAACGAAGTGCGTTTGGACCAAATGAAATCCTTTTTAAAAGATTCGGAAATCGGGTTGAAGGGAATCGAAGAGTTGGAATTCGTACTAAACCAAACCAAAGAATTGGGCTTGGAACGCGCTGAAGTGGTCTTCGACGTAACACTTGCCCGCGGATTGAATTACTATACCGGAGCTATTTTCGAAGTGAAAGTACACGATGTAAAAATGGGATCGATCTGTGGTGGTGGCCGCTATGATGATCTGACCGGTTTATTCGGACTGTCTGGACTATCCGGAGTTGGAATTTCTTTCGGTGCAGACAGAATCTACGATGTATTGAATGAATTGAACCTGTATCCGGAAGATACAAACGCGGGTTTGACCTTGTTGTTTGCGAATTTCGGTGAGAAGGAAGCAGCATATTGCATGAAATTGAGCAAGAAATTGCGTCAGAACGGAGTGGATTGTGAAGTATATCCGAGTGCTGCCAAAATGCAAAAACAATTCAAGTATGCCGATAACCGAAAGGTAAAATACGTTGCATTGATCGGTGAAGATGAACTGAATAAAGGTTTGTTGCAGATTAAGAACATGGAATCGGGTGAACAGAAAGCATTGACTGAAACAGAATTGCTTCAATTTTTTAAAGCTTAAATTAAGATGGACCATTTTATCATAGATAATCAATGGGTTTCTTTAGAGAAACTCGACGAAATACTGGCATCAAACGCGCAAATTGCGATCAGTGAAGATGCAAAAGCAGCAATTGTAAAATGCCGTACTTACCTGGATGAGAAGGTGGCGAAAAGTGATCGGCTGATCTACGGAGTGAACACGGGGTTCGGAAGTTTGTGTGATACTGCAATTTCTTCCGAAGATTTGGAGCAATTGCAACGAAATTTAGTACTCTCTCACGCTTGTGGAATGGGTGAACGCGTTCCGGAAGAAATTGTGAGAAGGTTATTGATCCTGAAAGTTATGGGACTTTCTCATGGTGCATCAGGCGTGCAGTTGGAAACAGTAGAACGTTTGGTTTTCTTCTACAACAATCACATTCACCCGGTAGTTTTCCAGCAAGGGAGTTTGGGAGCATCCGGAGATTTAGCTCCGTTGGCGCACCTGGTATTGCCGATCTTAGGAGAAGGAACCGTACTATTCGAAGGAAAAGAATACACTTCGAAAGAAATCAATGAGCGTTTTGGTTTACAGCCGATTGCTTTGCGGTCGAAAGAAGGATTGGCCTTATTGAATGGAACACAGTTTATGTCAGGATACGCTTCTTACGCGATCTCACATGCGCGCAAGTTGTGGAAACAGTTCAATGAAGTAGCCGCTATTTCGCTGGACGGTTACGATGGTCGAAAAGAACCGTTCGGAGTGCAGGTAAACGAGATTCGCAACCAGGTCGGCCAGATTAAAACCGCAGAGATCTTCAGAAATCTATTGGCTGATAGTGAATTAGCAAACCGGGAGAAAGCACACGTTCAGGATCCTTATTCGTTCCGTTGTATTCCACAGGTACATGGAGCTTCTTATGATACGATCGAACATTGCGCAACGATAGTAGAACGCGAGATTAATGCAGTAACGGACAATCCAACCGTTTTTCCGGATGACGATATCGTGGTTTCAGCGGGGAATTTCCATGGGCAGCCACTTGCTCTGGCAATGGACTTTTTAGCAATTGCTTTAGCGGAAATGGGAAGCATCAGTGAGCGCCGGATTTACAAATCCATTTCAGGAACACGTAATTTGCCTGCATTTTTGGTGGCAAAACCAGGATTGAACTCCGGTTTCATGATCACACAATATACCTGTGCTTCCATCGTGAGCCAGAACAAGCAATTGTGTACACCGGCAAGTATCGATACGATTGATTCCAGCAACGGACAGGAAGACCACGTTTCCATGGGAGCAAATGCTGCCACAAAGTTATTCCGGGTGATTGACAATTGTTATTCCATCCAGGGAATTGAGATCCTGCATGCATGCCAATCATTGGAATTCCGCAGGCCGGCAACTTCGGGTAAGCGTCAGGAAGAGATATTTGCTAACTTTAGAAAAAAAGTTCCTTTCGTAAAAGAGGACGGTTATATGCACCCGTTGATGCAATCAAGTAAAGAATTTGTAAAAAGAGGAATATGAGTGAAGGATATACAGAGGTAAATCAGGAAACAGAACAACCTAAAAAAAGACCGGTTTTATTGACCGTGTTGTGCATCTTGAGTTTTATTGTAGTTGGTTTCGGTTTATTGGGAGTTTTGTTTTCACTGATCGGTGGAGAACCGACAACAGAAGAAATTGAAGCAGCATACAATCAAATCGTTCAAATGGCGAGCGATATGCGCGACAAGCAATTAACAACCATTGCCGACATGTTGGAGCAGGGAGCGGAATTGACAATGTATCAGCAACACCGTTATTGGTCTGTATTGGCTATCAATGCTTTAACGATGATCACTGGTTTTGTAGGAGTGCTCTTTATGTTCAGAGGGAAAAAATTAGGATTTCACCTATACATTATTTACAATTTGCTGAGCGTCGGGGGGACATTCCTGATCGTACCGTCTCACATGGTTCCGATGGCTTCCGTGATCATGAACCTGATCATTTCAGGATTGTTTATCTTCCTTTACAGCTTGAATTTGAAGTGGATGAATAAGTAATTGAAAATGGAGAATTGAAAAGGTAAAAGAACTCAAAAGCTTTTCAATTCTCCATTTTACATTTTCAATTTCTTGATAATTAATCCATTTATAATTGATAATTCCCTCAATTAACCACCATTCAGTTCTTTTTTGCGCAGGTTAAATTCTCATCAGACACATTTAACTAAACGATTGAACATTTAACAAAACGTATAATTACTTCATCTACATTTGTTTCATGTGATTTTTAAAATGCGAATGGGCCCTCGGATTTGAAAGATTCACATCATGTATCAATGATGTCCAATCTATTAAACTATTAAACATGCGCAAAAATTTACTTTTAGGTGCAATCACTTTCACTGGATTCCTCTCGGGAAACTTATTTGCACAAGAAACCACAAGTGGCTGTGGCCTTGAAAAAGAACGCCAGAAAATGTACGCGGAAAATCCGGGTCTTGAAGCCGATTACAGGAAATTGGTAAACCGATGCAAAGAAACCCGGACGTTGATGGGGAAATCTACTACGGTTCGCATTATTCCCGTGGTATTTCATATTCTTCATGAGTACGGAACTGAAAATATTACCGATCAGCAGGTTCAAAACCAGGTAATGATCCTGAACCGCGATTTCCAGAAATTAAATCCGGGACTAAACCAGATTGTGGAACCGTTCGACTCAATCATCGGAGATGTGGGATTGGAGTTTCGTTTAGCAACCTTAGATCCGTTTGGTAATTGTACAAATGGTATCGAACACATTTATAATCACAACACCAATCAGGGAGATAGTTATTCGAAACTGTATCAATGGGATCGTGATAAATACCTCAACATCTGGGTGGTAAAAACAATGGCAGATGCAGGTGTTGCGGGATTCGCACATTACCCAACGGATGTTACCGGAACGGGGTTCTGGAGAGACGGTGTCGTGGTATTGAATACTTATGTGGGTGAAATTGGAACTTCTACTCAAGTGAATCCAAGTACCCTGAGCCATGAGGTAGGTCATTTCCTGGGTTTATCACATACCTGGGGAAATTCCAATACACCCGGTGTGGCATCCAATTGCAGTATCGACGATGGAGTGGAAGATACTCCGAATTGTATTGGTGTCACCTCATGTCAGTTAACGTCAAATTCGTGTACTGACGGTACGAATCCATCCGATTACTGGTATCCCAACGATGTTATTGATAATGTGCAGAACTTCATGGAATATTCGGGTTGCAGATTCATGTTTACCAACGGGCAAGGGGATTTCATGAATAACGTCCTGGATCTGGAAACAAGCGGTCGTAATAACTTACATACCGCGAACAACCTGCTGGAAACAGGAACCGAAACCTTAACTCCCGTTACGTGTATTCCAGTAGCAGATTTTTATGTGGATGTCAATGGAATAAATGGAAATCTGGCACAAAATGCAAATGCAATGACTGCTTGTGTGAATGATCCCATCGCTTTCAAGGACGCTTCCTGGAAAGCCGGAGTTACTTCCTGGTCCTGGAGTTTCCCGGGCGGAGTTCCTTCAACTTCAACAGACCAGAATCCGACAATTACGTATGCTTTACCTGGTTGGTATAGTGTTACTCTGACTGTTTCCAATGCTGCAGGTACGGACACAAAAACAATCAACAACATGATTTATATTCAGGGTGACTGGGCTGAGTATACAGGTCCAGGAATGGAAGATTTCAACCAAAACGGCAATTTTTGGATCACACACAATCCGGAAGATAATTACGCAGCATTTAATCGTGTTAGTTCAGGTGGACGGGGAAATACCGCTTGTTTCAAGTTAAACAACTTCAAGGACGTTTCCACGGCTCAGATGTTTACAGAGGATTGGTATTACGATGATCGCCTGGGAAATGCCAAAGACTACCTGATCTCACCGGCAATTGACTTGAGAAACACCTCAAATATTACTGTTTCATTTGATTACGCTTACGGTACAAAAGCCACAGAAACTACAGATATTACGGAAAAATTGATCGTATACTCTTCAAGAGATTGCGGTAAAACATGGATCCAGAAAGAAATGTTTACCGGGACAGACTTATTAACAGCAGGATATGTCGGCAACACAGATTTCGTTCCGAACAATGATCTCCAGTGGAAAACAGCAAGCTTTACTTACACACCGAATGCTTCGGATAACAAAACAAAGTTCAAATTCGAGTTTATTGCTTCTGACTTCTCTTCCAATTTCTATTTTGATAATTTCAACATCACAGGAACCTTGGGTATTGAGGACAATGGATTGCTTTCTGCCATTTCTCTTGCTCCGAACCCGGTTGCAAGTGGTTCTGATTTATCGGTTGAGATCGCTAATTCTGAAGCCGGAATGAAATTATTGGTGATGGATCTGAAAGGTGCCATTATTTCAACAACAGAAGTTGCTGCATCTTCAGGAGTTCAAACCATAAATATCCCGATGAATGTTGCAAAAGGATGTTACATTCTTTCTGCCGTTCAGGGAACTGCGAAGTCTACACACAGGGTAATTGTTCAGTAATTATCAATTATGAATTATCAAGGGCGGATCTGGTTAGATTGCCCTTGATAATTAAATCATTAATAATTGATAATTTATGGAATTCTTTTTTTTAACGGGGGAATATGTGCTATCTTTGCACTCAAATTCCAAGTATTTCTAATGATTTCAGTAAATAATCTCTCTCTTCAATTTGGTAAACGCGTTTTGTTTGATGACGTAAACCTCAAATTCGGTTCAGGTAATTGCTACGGTGTTATTGGTGCAAACGGTGCCGGTAAATCTACTTTCTTAAAGATTTTAACAGGCGAGCAAGACCCAACTTCCGGACGAGTGGAATTGGAGCCGGGAAAACGTATGGCGGTATTAAGCCAGAACCACTTTGCTTTTGATGAGTTTGAAGTGTTACAAACCGTAATCATGGGACATAAACGCTTGTTCGAGATCATGACCGAAAAGGATGCTTTGTATGCAAAACCTGATTTTTCGGATGAAGACGGAATGCGTGCTTCGGAATTGGAAGCGGAATTTGCTGATTTGGAAGGATGGAACGCTGAAACAGATGCAGCTACTTTGTTGAGTAACTTAGGTATCGATGAGAGCAAGCATTACATGAAAATGGAAGATGTTCCTTCAGAATACAAAGTTCGTATCTTGTTGGCTCAGGCACTTTTTGGTAATCCGGATGTACTGGTGCTTGATGAGCCTACCAATGACTTGGATTTGAAAACGATCGGCTGGTTGGAAGATTTCCTGTTGGATTTCAGAAATACGGTAATCGTTGTATCGCATGACCGTCACTTTTTGGACACGGTTTGTACACATGTTTGCGATATTGACTTTAGCAAAATCAACCTGTTTACAGGAAACTATACTTTCTGGTACCAGTCATCCCAATTGGCAGCTCGTCAGCGTGCGGATAAAAACAAGAAAGCAGAAGATAAGAAGAAAGAGTTGCAGGACTTTATTTCTCGCTTCTCAGCGAATGCTTCAAAATCCAAGCAGGCAACAAGCCGTCGTAAGTTGATCGAAAAATTGGATCTGGAAGAAATTCAACCGTCTTCCCGCCGTTATCCAGGAATTACTTTCCAACAGGAACGTGATGCAGGAAACCAGATTTTGACGGTAAGCGGATTGACTAAAATGCACGAAGGAGAATACATGTTCAAAGACTTGTCATTTACCTTGAACAAAGGTGATAAAGTGGCGATCGTTTCCAAAAACTCATTGGCAATCACCCAATTCTTTGAAATATTGAACGGAAATATGCAGGCAGATAAAGGGGAGTTTACCTATGGAACTACCATTACAACTGCTTACTTACCGAATGATAACTCTTCGTTCTTCCAGGATAAACTGTCTTTGATCGACTGGTTACGTCAATATGCACAAACAGACGAGGAAAAAGAAGAAGTGAACCTGCGTGGATTCCTTGGAAGAATGTTATTCTCCGGAGAAGAAGCTTTGAAAAGTGCAACGGTGCTTTCCGGAGGTGAAAAAGTGCGTTGTATGTTGTCGCGAATGATGCTTGCAAAAGCAAACTTCCTGATGATGGATGAACCGACAAACCACTTAGACCTGGAATCGATCACGGCATTGAACAATGGAATGACGGCTTTCGAAGGAACGATGTTGTTCACATCTCATGACCACGAGTTGGTTTCTACTGTAGCAAACAGAATCATTGAGTTAACTCCGAATGGGTTCATTGACAAAATGATGCCATACGATGATTACTTACAGGATGCTAAAATTGCAAGTTTACAGGAAGAATTATACGCTTAAAAAAAAAGATAAAAAGAGAAAGGGGGCAAATCTTGATTTTGCCCCCTTTCTTGTATGTTATAATCGGCTCGTGAGGATATTTAATCGCTTAGATCACTTTTTCTAGATTGAATGCAAAAGATACCAGACAAAATAAAACAGGACTCCTATATAGCTTGCATAATGAACCCGGTTGAAATAGGTGATGGATGTTTCATTTTGATTTTTTGATCCCTGCCACCGTTTCTGATAATTAATCCTGAAAGTTGATACAACGTTCTTTTTGTATTTAAGACCATTCAGAATGGCATAACTCCATGAAAGAATCGCTCCGATCAGAAGTGATAGGGTATAATCCGGAGATGTGCCGATACAGCGGCTTAAGGAAAATAGTATGGTAACCAAATTGATTCCGATAACGCAATTTGTAAAGATCAATTTGTTATGGAGTAAGTGTAAATGTTCCATTGTATCCTTAATTAAGGAGCATCTGTCAATTGACAGATGCTCTTTTAGTTGACCATTTAAGTTGTAGTGTACTTTATTGGAAATAAAGGAATCGGCGATCAACTGATTCTTTTGAGAATTTTTTTTAAGACCCGGTGATCTAAGCTCAGATCATCGTACATGCGTTTTAAGCGAATATTTTCTTTTTGAAGCTCGTTTATTTTTTCATTAAGTTGAACAATACATTTCTGAATAGGGAATACCGGAGCAGAAAACATATTGTCCATAAAGACATCACCTGTTTTATTTTCTATTGTCAAAATCTGCGTTTCCATGGCAGGATGTTTTTTCGTTTTTGAAGGTTTCAATCCAATATTAATTCTTGATTACAGGAATGAATTGATCACCACATCTAATGGTGTAAACTCCAGGTGAAACGTCTGTCATATCAAGCAGTATAACTCCTTCTTCCTGATCAAAGAATGGGATGCTTGATCTGATATCCTGACCCAATACATTGTAGACATGGAAGTCTGAAATCGTATGTGAACCGGATTTGATGAAAGCAAAATTGGAAACAGGATTCGGGTATACGGAGATATCCGAATTGAGGAATAGATCAAGGTATACGGCTGCCAGATCAGTAGTAGCAATCAAACCATTCAAATCGTACTGCACCAATTTATAGTAGGAAGTTCCTGCATATGGTTTGGTGTCAAAGGTTTGGTAATTCAGTAATTCTGTTGAATTACCGGCTGCCAGTACAGTAGTAACATATTCCCAATTCACTCCGTCATTGGAGCGCTGAATTAAAAAGTAATTGCTGTTGATTTCCGAGGATGTTTGCCAATCCAGTTGTACTTTCCTGTCATTTATAGGATGTGCTTCAAAATTGATAATAGTAACCGGAAGCGGCGTTAGCGGAGTAATTGTTGCCAATGTAAAGTAGGGAGTTGTACCGTTCAAAGTGATCCCTGAGAAATCGACATGAGTTCCGTTAATAACCGCTCCCGAATATACGGTTGCATTTGTCCAGTCGGTACCATCGTTATCAACTAATAATCGGAGGTTGGAAACCGGGGTGTACGCTACGAGCATACTTGTTTCAAAACCAACGGTTACATTTTGAGAGAAGTTGGTATTCTGACTTTTCCACACGCGTTCAATGTGTGCGTAAATTCCAGCCGGTAAATTGGCAAAACAAACAGGGTTCGTTGTTACCTGGTTTGCTAAACCATTATTCCCCCAAACTAAAAATGTTTGGTCCGAAGTAAAGTTATTGGCATTGGTTTGATTGCTGCTATTGATGCTGATTAAACCAACAGTTGCAGGCTCATTATTATTCACACTGATCGATTGCTTTTGATTCAATGCCGAAGCATCATCTCTCCCGATACCTGCGATATCATTGTTATAACCCGAATTTGTAGTCTTATTCCAAACAGTTGCTCCTGCTGAAGAAATGTAGTTATAGGTAACTGCAGTTCCTGTGTTTCCACCTCTGGTAAGGCCATACTTTAAAGCCAGGTAACTTTCAATTTTGTTTTTATCTGTTGCAGAGGGAGTATTGGTATACATAATGATCTCTGCGATATTGGCATCGGTGTCTTCTCCACCGTTTCCGTTTCTTCCGATAAATAAACCAGTAGATATGGCCGGTGTATACGTAGAGTTATTGGAATTGGCAGCAGCCACTGATACTGAATTTTTATTGATCAATTGTGTAGCACCACTTCCAGTTGACGAGGTCATGGATGCGGATGTATTGGCATATTCTGTTGGAGTTGTCCAGTCAAATGTCCAGCCATTTAAACTTGCATCAGAAGATTGAGCCCGGAATCCCGGCTTGAATTGATGTCTGTAACTATTCATATTGGAAGAATAGCAAAAACCGGTAAAATCATCGACACTGTTATCACTGGCAACAAAGTAACTTCCCGAAGAAGTCATTAAATCCGGGCTGGTGCCCGTATTTGACAAAAACGTATTGGAAGCTGCTACGAAATCGAATCTCGGATTGTAGTTAAATAACTTAGGACTTGTTGCCCCGCTGATTATTGCCGGCTGCTGTCCGGCTGTAGCTTGAGTTACCGGGAATGTTCCGGCACTACCTGCGGTACTGTTCCATGTAGCAACACCTGTTCCCATAACGATGCTTGAACTGTTGTCAGCTTTATACCAAACGCTTAATCCGTTTGATACGCCACCCGGAGAACCCACGCAAGCAATAATAGATCGGTTTCCTGCCGGATTTGTTGATGTAGGAGTCCTTAATGTGCCTCCAACGGTCATGGAGGCACATTGTGCATCAACGGTATTTCCAATAGTTGCCGAAGCATTATTGAGGTCATAGGCAATCCAGAAATAATTCGTTCCGGAGGTGAGTGTTTGAGATCCATTAATAGTAATAGATCCCGCTGCAACCGAAGTTCCCGCTCCGTTGAATGCATTGGTTGCGGAAAAAGTACTTGAATTTCCGGTATAATAGATATGAATCAATGAGACATCATTGGTATTTGTCCCGGGGATAGTAGAACCGGTCATGTTCATCACGATCTGAGTCAAACTCATTGGTGATGTACACCCACTTGTTACAACTTCCAGTCGTAAAATTTCCTGTTGGATATTACATTTCTGAACACCTGAAGTGGTAGGTTGCGAAGCAGTACACGACGTATATGTCATCGCAGTAGGAGCATAGGTAAATGTTAAACCGGCAGCAGGTTTGATTGTTCCTGAAAATTGGCAGGAAGCTGTATTGGTACCTCCGGCGGTAGTTGCAGCCCAGTTTGTTGTTGTTGTTCTGTTCAGGAAATCTGCATTGGAAGTACCGCGTAAACCAACCTGTACTGTAGGAGTAGTTGAGGAGCTGGCATTTATTGTACCTCCGTAGATTATTTTAAACGAATTGGTCGAGTAATTCAATCGAATCTGGAAGCTGATCCGCTCACCAGTTTCAGTAAATCGTTTCACGTCTCTCCATTGGATTACAAACTCATTGGAAGCACTTACATTTTGATATCTGACCTCTTGTGTTCCGTTTGAAGCATTATTTAAATCCGCTCCGAAAGCAGAGATTATTCCTGCAGATGAACCGCTTCCAGAGATTGGATTGTAATCATTTGAACTCGGAGCAGAACCAAATGAAATAAATCCATTTGATGAAACATAGACCTCCGTATATGCAGTACAGTTAAACGTAAAAGATGGAATAGTAATAGCACTTGAAACATTCTCATCGAATGTGCCACTCCACAGAACGGTACCACCCGTTATAGCAGTAAATGTACCCGTAGATTGGGTAAACGAATTGGAGCTGACCTGGCAAAAGGAATGAGAGCTTGCCAAAATGAATAAAATCAGAAACGAAATCCTACGCGTGAATTTTTTCTTCATGTTAATATCGCTAAGTTGTTTGTAGTTGATGCAAGGTTAGAGAATTCCAATGCGCAATTAAATTATTTGCTCCGACAAAGCTCGGACAATAAAATTTTTAATAATTAAACTGTTGATTATCAATAATTTATATGTTTGGTAAAATTAGTTCCAATAGGTGGTTTTACCGTTGATTTCAAATAGGAATTTCGGAAATGTGCTATGAAATGTTTGGTGGAAAGGTTGTTTTTCCAACTTTCGATTAGTAAATGCGTTTGAACTATAATTGATTTATCAACAGAAAATTAGGATCGAATGATGTTTGAATTGAAGCAGCTGAAGGGACTTTCTGTCGTCTGTATTATTATTTGTTTAGTTTTGTACAGGTCAGGTATCCATTAGAACGTATTTTCACACAATGAAACTTTTGCTTTCCATCTGTTTTTCCTTGGCATTATTTTCAGTGCTTGCACAGAGTCATCAAAAAGATTTGACTTTGGCAGAAGCTAAGTCTCTATACTATCAAGAACTCTCCAATAATCGGGATAAGACCCTGGACATTACCCTGAAATATGTAAATCTGTGGGGGAAAAAGGAATTTAAAAAGGAGTACGAATGGGTAGATTTCCTGAATTTTTGTGGGAAGCAAATTAAAAAAGAAGACCAGGAACATTATGACGTGATTTGTTTCAATATTGCAAGGAACCTGGAAATGAACGGGTTTTATTTTCAAGCTTATATTTATTTAAACAGGGTAAAAGAACTGATCAAAGACAAAAGACAGGATGAGGTCAGTTACTATTATGAATTCCATGAACGTATTGCAAATGTCTATTATTTCTTTAGAAGAAATTACCTGGCAAAAATGCATTTCGAAATTGCTTTGACAAATCCGGATATCAGCGTTGAGTCTAAAATCAATAATAATAATTCGATTGCATTGGTTTACAAAAGAATCGGCAGGAATGAAATTTCAAAATATTATTTTGAAAAGGCGATCAATATTGCAAAAGACAATAATAAAATAGAGTGGATCGGTATCCTTTCGGGGAACCTGGGTGAATATTATTTAAAAAAAGGGAACTTAGCTTTAGCCCGGAAGTTATTCACTATCGACCTTGAGACCGGTGTTAACTACAATCAACGGGAAAGTGCTTCCTATGCATCAATCGCTTTGGCAGAAATTGAGGTCAAACAAAACAAAATGGAAGAAGCCAGCTTGAGAATAAAGCAAACGGAAGAATTATTGAACAGCTTTGATGCGGATATACGAATCAAGTCTGAATACCACCACGTAGCTGCCTTATACTTTGAAAAAATGAAAAATTTCAAACTGGCTTATAAGCACCAGGACCAACATTTGAATTATTTGAATCAGATCAGCAATCGGTTAAACATTGAGAATTTCCTGAATTTTGAATTTCAGATCAATTTCCATAAAAAGCAAGCGGAGTTGGATCTTTTGGCGCTTAGAAAAAAACAATCGGAACAGAAATATAATCTGATCCTGGCTTTCATATTTGTGATCATGGTGGGGACCTTTATTATTACCCGTCAATATATCCTTCGTAAAAGAAAGGAAAAGAAGCTGGTAGAGGAAGACTTACTTCGTACTGAAAAAAGTATGAAACAGATCCTGGCAAATCTCTCTGAAAAACACGAATTGGTAAACCAATTACAGTTTGAGATCAGTAGCTTTAAAGATCAGTTTCTTTCAATCGATCAAAGGAAAGAACAGGAAGTATTATTGGAACGCTTAAATTCATTCAAGATCTTAACTGACGACGACTGGGATGAATTCAGGCATTTATTCAATAAGCGTTACCCAACTTTTTTTGAGACACTGTTATCTATGGCGGATACGATCTCAAAGGCAGATTTAAGATTGGCGGCATTGATTCGCCTGGATTTATCCGTAAACGAAATAGGTAAGACCTTAGGGATTTCCTCGGACTCTGTTAAACGGAACCACTTACGGCTTCGCAAGAAGTTAAATCTCAATGAGCAGTCCATGTTGGAAGAAGTAATCAAAAAGATCAACTAGTTTTTGATGCTGGTTTCATTTTGATTCCTTGTCTTGGAGGTGTTTATAGAATTCCTTTAAGGTTATCGAAATCAGCTTCACCTTGTTTCGTAAATGTGTAACCCTGGAAACCTTCCTCATCTCCTAGGTATTTACTTTCAATAAAACCGGTTTCTCTCAAAATTTGGATATGTTGTGATACAGCTGCACCGCTAAGGCTTACTCTCTGAGAAATATATTTGTTTGTAACAATATGATATTTACTGATTTCCTGAAGAATAACCACTCTTGCGGATGCGGCAATAGCGCGGCCAATTCTGGCGCCATTTAATTCTTGAACAGTATACTGTAGATGTTTAGATCGTCCCATAAAATGTTGTTTCCTAATTAAGTTAGTAGAAAAGATGATTTGAAACAAGTGTTTGAAACAAAAAATATAAAATGATATCATGATATTATGTATTCGTTATATAACGAAATCATTATTTGCCGATTCTGGATTGGACTCAGCTGAATTATCCAACAATAAGTGATAACTTCGCGTCAATGTCAATTCCTGAAAGATCTTTTTTATTCCGTCACAAACTCATTTCTTCCCTTCGTGATTGGGATATAAAAGGAATTCGCAGACTTTCGGTGACTTTGCCCAAACTGCTTCTTCCAAATCCGAAATCTGTTGGAAAACACGTATTGAAGACCATTCACGGTGTTAAAATGATGATCGATCCATCGTTGGATAAAGGAGTAGAATTGTCACTTTTTGAAACGGGGACTTACGAGAAAGGAACAATTCAGTTCATGAAGAACTATTTGAAACCCGGATCACGGTTTTTGGATATCGGAGCAAACATCGGGCTCATGTCTGTTATTGCATCTAAAATTGTGGGGAAGTCCGGAATAGTTTATGCGGTAGAAGCAAATCCCGGAACGGTTCCGATTTTACAGACAAACCTCGAATTGAATAATTGTAAAAATGTGGAAGTACTTCCTATTGCACTTTCAGATGTACAGGGAACTGCATTCCTTTTCGAAAACTGGGAAGTCAATCGCGGAGGGGCATCGCTGATCTCACAAGGTGATAATCAAGCAGGAATAGAAGTGAAGATGGAACGCCTGGATGATTTATTCGATGAAAACACCACAATTGACCTGGTGAAAATTGATGTGGAAGGTTTCGAGCCTCAGGTGATACGCGGTGGCATGAATTGGTTCAAAAAGCAATTGCCGGTTTTCATAATTGAAGTTTCCGAAAAACGGGAGAAAGAAGTGGGGCCAAGTCCTTTGGAAATCATGGAATTGGTGCAAACGATCGGACCCTATGATTTTTTCAAGCACAATGGGACCAAAGAACGCAGAGGAAGATTGAAAAAAATCATGAATGCGCAAGACCTGCCGAGCCACGATAATATTATTTGCATTCCTTCGAGGATTAATTGAAAAGGGGAAAATGGATTAATCGATTATAAACTGTATCGACTTTTCATTCCGATAACAATCGGAACTTAATTTTACATTTTCAATTGTTTAAATCTGTCATTTTGTCACGAAATCTCTCTTGGCACAAACCTTGACAAACCAATCCCAAATTTCAAATAAGTATGAAAACAGGACAAATACATGTTTCAACGGAAAATATCTTTCCGATCATTAAAAAATTCTTGTATTCCGACCATGAGATTTTCTTACGTGAGTTGGTTTCAAATGCCGTAGATGCAAGTCAGAAATTAAAAGTACTTGCTTCAACCGGTGAATATAAAGGTGAGTTGGGAGATCTGAAAGTAGAAGTGCTTTTAGACAAAGAAGCCAAAACACTCACGATCCGTGATAACGGAATCGGTATGACTGCCGATGAAATTGACAAATACATTAACCAGATTGCATTTTCAGGTGCTGAAGAATTCGTAAAACAATACGAAGGGAAAGAAGGTGCTGAAAGCATTATCGGCCACTTTGGTTTGGGATTCTATTCTGCATTTATGGTTGCCGAAAAAGTACAGATCCGTACCTTGTCACGTCATGAGGGGTCACAAGCAGTACAATGGGAAAGCAACGGTTCACCGGAATTTACCCTGACAGAAATTGAAAAAGATACCCGTGGAACGGATATCGTTTTGTATATCAATGACGAGTCTGTTGAGTTTTTGGAAAAATCCCGAATCCAGGGAATTTTGGATAAATACTGTAAATTCCTTCCGATCCCGGTTTTCTTCGGGACAAAAGTAGAATACATCGACTCACCGGAGGGCGAAAAAGACGAAGATGGAAAAGTAAAACGTGTTTCTGTAGACGTTCCGAACCAGGTGAACAACCCGAAACCGGCATGGACTTCAGCTCCGGTTGACCTGAAAGACGAAGATTACAACGCATTCTACCGCGAATTGTACCCGATGTCTTTCGAGGATCCCTTATTCCATATCCATTTGAACGTAGATTATCCGTTCAACCTAACAGGAATTCTATACTTCCCGAAGATCAAGGAAAATGTGGAAGTTCAGCGAAATAAGATCAACCTGTATTCCAACCAGGTGTTTATTACGGATTCGGTTGCGGAAATTGTTCCGGAATTCTTGACTTTACTTCATGGGGTAATTGATTCACCTGATATTCCATTGAACGTGTCGCGTTCATACCTTCAAAGCGATGGAAACGTGAAGAAGATTTCAGCACACATCACTAAAAAAGTGGCGGATAAACTGGCTGAGATGTTTAAAAAGGACCGTGCTGACTTTGAAGCAAAATGGGACGATTTGAAGATTTTCGTGGAATATGGAATGCTTTCCGATGAAAAATTTGCTGAAAAAGCAAAAAGTTTTGCGCTGATCAAAAATACAGACGGGAAATATTACACTGTTGATGAGTTTAAAGAGCAAATAGCAGCGCTTCAGACAGATAAAGACGGGAAAGTCGTTGCGCTTTACACCCATAGTTTGGAAGAACATTTTTCCTTTGTAAAACAGGCGAAAGATCGTGGTTACCAGGTTGCTGTTATTGAAGGACCGCTTGCTTCACATTGGATTTCCAAAATCGAACAGACATTCGAGAACTTCAGCTTTACACGTGTGGATGCAGATGCTTTGGATCAATTGATCCAAAAAGAAGGCGAATTACCTGCAAAATTGACAGAGGAACAGCAGTCTGCATTGAAACCTTTGTTCGAGTCTGCTGTGGATAATCAAAAATTCAAGGTGGAATTCAAATCGATGAGTGAATCGGATGCACCGATCATTGTTACTCAACCCGAATTTATCCGAAGAATGATGGAACAGCAAAAATATGGCGGAGGAGGTTTCTTCGGAGCGTTCCCGGAAACATATAACCTGGTTGTCAATGCTAATCACCAAAAAGTAGAAGCACTTTTAAGCTTGTCCGATGATTCGGAAAAATCAACGAAAGTGAAGCAACTTACTGATCTTGCACTGCTTGCTCAGGGAATGCTGAAAGGTGAGGAGCTGAATAAATTTATTGAGAGAAGTATCTCATTTGTATAATGAATAATCCCCGTCGGGCAATGAGGTGTGACGGGGATTTTATTTTTTGAAGTGTGTATAGTATCATTTTTGCAATTGTAGCATTTGCCGTTTCGGGAGGGAGAATTATCCCGGCAATTATCGGGTTTTTTATCGGTGGGATTGTTGACCAGGTTATGAGATCGAGAAATAACCAGGGTGGTCAGAACGGCCAAAGCGGAGGAAACCGTCAGTCGTTCCAGGACATTTTTGAATATTACACACAGCAAACTCAGCGCTACGATTTCCCTACCCAACTCCTGGCACTTTCAGCATATATGATGAAAAGTGATGGGAAAGTGGTAAAATCGGAATTGAATTTTGTGAAAACGTTCCTTGCGCAGCAATTCGGAAACCAGTTTAATACATCTCACTTACAAACCCTCAAACATTTCCTGGATGCTCCGACAATCCCGATCGATCAGATCTGTTCGGATATCCGCATGCGCGCGCAGGTAGAAATCCGGATCCAGCTGCTTCATTATTTATTTGGAATTGCACAATCCGATGGACAGGTATCTGATCTGGAAATCAAAACACTTCAATACATCGCGAACCTGTTGCAGGTTCCGCCAATGGATTTCAGGTCCGTACAGGGAATGTTCAAACAAAACCTGAACGCAGATTATGAGATTTTGGGTGTTGACGAATCTGCATCAGACGAAGACATTAAGAAAGCATACCGTCAGATGGCGGTGCGTTATCACCCGGATAAAGTAGCTTCTTTGGGAGAAGAATACCAAAAAGGAGCAAAGGAAAAATTCCAGCGGATCCAGGAAGCATATGACAACGTTAAGAAAGCAAGGGGATTGTGATTTTAGTTTGTTAAAATTGAACTCTATTGTTAATTTTTAGAATAGAAACAGGTTTCTTTTAAATTTATCGGAAAGGGCAACTAAAAGCTTCACGCATCGTCATTTAGAGCAACAAAAATTTTGTTTTTTAAGATAAAATTGTTGTAGATTGCGTTACCTTTTGTTACACTACTTATAATAAGTATTTATCTCTCGATAGATGAAGAAATTACTACTACAAACAATTGAAAAATGGAGCATTCGATTCGTTGCTTCGGCTTTCGTTTTTCTTTCCATAACGCAGATCAATTTATCTTTTTCTCAAATGCAGCCGAAAGCGCATCGTTTGGATGGCTTTGCAGTGCGTGAAACGAAAAATTTGCAGAGTTGGAAAAAATTCAATGATCCGAAATATTACACGCATCCTGAATTTGGAAAGCTTCCGGAAAATGCTCCCTGTGACAGTTGTGTTGAGGTTTTGGAGAAACGAAGCATTGATGAGCGCTATTTCGTGAATATCAATCGCCCAAGTGAATTTTACTCACAAAAAGCATTGGGTGATCTGCACCAGCTCATTAATGGGGAATGGGTTTCTATTGAACACGAATTACATCCCGTTTCCGGCACAAGGTATGAATCGGGTTATTTGCTGGATCAACCTGCGATCGATTTTTCTGCTGCACGAACAGAATTGAAAACAGCTCATGGTACACTCCGGTTTAACAATTGGAAATTAATCGTAATTCGCAACGGAATAGCATCCGATGAATTTGTAGCAGACTGGTCGGATTATACGGTCGGTTCTGACGGAGCATTAATCCATCATGTTTTTCCGGGGATCGATGCTGAAATGGTTGTTCAAAGAGGGGCGATTAAGACCAGCTTCATTATTAAGTCCAATGAATTCGGGACTTTCGATAAATTGCTGTTTCGTGAAACCTTGGAAGGAGATTCACCTGTTCATGCTCAATTTTTAGCTGGATCGCACGCCCACGGTGTTGGAAGTTTGAAATTACTATCCGGTTCAACCGAGTTGGCAGTAATGGACGAAGCAAAACTGTTTGCAAAGAACGGTCCTAAGAGCCTGGCGCGTTCCGGGGAATATGAAATTCATTCCAATCAGATTGACTTGATGGTTGATTACGATTGGATCAATGAAAATATCGCTTCTTACCAATTGATTGTAGATCCCCTGGTGACCGGAACAGCTACTTTGGCCCAGGCTTCGATTACAGGATCGAGATACAATGGTACGTGTAACTTTACAAATTCTTGTGACTACAACCTTACGGTTCCATGTCCTGCGGGCGCTACCATCACAGATTTAACATTCTCATTTACTTACTCAGCAAATGGAACGACTTGCTGGCTTCAGGATGGAGCTATGCGTATTGCTACAGGTGCTTGTACAAGTCCTTCCGCAGCTGGGTTTTACTGGTTTTGTAATGCAATAGGTGGCGGTACCTGTGCTGCAACCAATCAAACAGTGTATACCGATTTAGCTGCATGCATACCAGCACCTTCTGTAGCGAATTGTACTGCAGGTGGACAAAACGTAACGTTTACGCTGAAGTTTTACCGTTCCTGCTGGGGCGCGGCCGGTTGTTCAAATACATGTATCGGTGCAGCTTCACCCTGGGTGATGAATGTCATAGGCAGAACATTGGAATACACCAATCCAACAACACCGATCACGCTTTCCGGAACAACTGTTTGCCAGGGAGGATCACTTACGGCATCTACGTCTGCAATCTATGGTATCCCGGCATATAATTACAATTGGAGCTTTAGCCCGACAGGTACACCGAGTATCGGTACCGGGACAAGTGTCAGTATTGCATTTCCCACTTCCGGTTCAATAACTCTTTATTCGATTGTGACGGATCTTTGTGGCAATCAGGTTACCAGTAACAGAACAGTTACAGTAACTCCGGGAACTCCACCAACGATTACAGCAGGTGGTCCAACTACATTTTGTGCCGGTGGTTCTGTTACCCTGACGTCTTCTTCTGCAACCGGAAATACCTGGTCAACCGGTGCAACAACTCAATCCATTACGGTCTCAGCCGGAGGTTCTTATACGGTTACTGTTTTATCCGGATCATGTTCTTCCACATCTGCAGCAACTGTTGTAACTGTGACACCGCTTCCACCTGCACCGACTATTACTCCAAGCGGACCAACCTCATTTTGTACCGGTGGCTCTGTTACCTTGACTTCCTCCTCTGCAACAGGAAATGTCTGGTCAACCGGTGCAACAACCCAATCAATAACAGTAAGTACTTCAGGGACTTATACGTTAACTGTTTCAGCGAGTGGCTGTACTTCTGCACCGGCTTCAACAACTGTTACAGTCAATCCGCTTCCACCGGTGCCAACAATTACGGCTGGTGGTCCTACGACTTTCTGTGCCGGAAGTTCCGTTACCATAACATCTTCTTCTGCTACAGGAAATACGTGGTCAAACGGAGCCACCACTCAATCCATAAATGTGACTGCAAGTGGCTCTTATACCGTAACTGTTTCAAGTGGTTCTTGTTCTTCCACATCTGTTGCAACAGTTGTTACAGTGAATCCACTTCCACCTGTACCAACGATTACCGCCAGTGGCCCGACTACTTTTTGTACCGGTGGTTCCGTGACATTAACTTCATCTTCAGCAACCGGAAATATCTGGTCAACCGGAGCTACAACTCAATCCATCGGTGTAAGTACAAGTGGTTCTTATACCGTTGTTGTTTCAAACGGATCTTGTTCATCAACATCGGTGGCAACTGTTGTTACAGTGAATCCAACTCCACCGGTACCAACCATTTCGGCAAGTGGTCCGACTACTTTTTGTTCAGGAGGTTCTGTAACATTGACATCGTCTTCAGCAACCGGAAATACCTGGTCAACGGGCGCAACCACTCAATCGATAAACGTGACCGCAAGTGGTTCTTATACTGTAACTGTTTCAAATGGTTCTTGTTCTTCTACATCAGTTGCAACAGTTGTTACAGTGAATCCAACTCCACCTGTACCAACGATTACTGCCAGTGGCCCTACTACTTTTTGCACCGGTGGTTCCGTGACATTGACGTCTTCATCTGCAACCGGAAATACCTGGTCAACCGGCGCAACCACTCAATCGATAAACGTGACCGCAAGTGGTTCTTATACTGTAACTGTTTCAAATGGTTCTTGTTCATCAACATCGGTGGCAACTGTTGTTACAGTGAATCCAACTCCACCTGTACCAACGATTACTGCCAGTGGCCCAACAACATTCTGTTCAGGAGGATCAGTAACTTTGACATCTTCTTCTGTAACAGGAAATACCTGGTCGAACGGGGCAACTACCCAATCGATTACAATCACAACAAGTGGTTCCTATACAGTTACTGTTTCGAATGGATCGTGTTCTTCAACGTCAACAGCGACAGCTGTTACTGTAAACCCGCTTCCGGCAATACCAACAATAACAGCCGGAGGCCCAACTACATTTTGTTCGGGAGGTTCCGTCACTCTTACTTCCTCTTCAGCAAGTGGAAATACCTGGTCAACCGGAGCAACTACCCAATCGATT
>CAMLLB010000041.1 GCA_946480815.1 uncultured Flavobacteriales bacterium | reverse complement strand
CGAGTAAGTAAATACATAAAATCCGAAGCGTCAGAATAATATTAAACTTGCCAAATGATGAAAACTATGTGTTCTATGTGGTTTTATTTTTAGCCATATCGATTACTTGATCCCAAATTATCCCCAATAAAAAAGCGGCCACTCTTTCGAATGACCGCTTTCGCATTTTAAAAGAAATCAGATCCTTAGTTCTTCACGATTCGCTCGATAGAAGTACCCAGGTCTGTTTTGATTCTCAATGTATAAACACCTCTTTCGTAAGTGCTGAGATCAATTGGATCTCCTGACTTAATTTGAGTTGTCTGAACCAGTTTTCCTTGAACATCCATTACTTCAACAATAGCTGAAGAAGCATCCATTGTCACGATAACTATATCGTGAGTCGGGTTCGGATGAACCGAGATTGCAGAAACTGTATTTTCTTTGATTCCAACATTCGCGATCACAACACAGTTGGACGTATCCGAACATGTTCCGTTAGAAACCAAGACAGCATAGGTACCATTTGCAGTTGGAGCAAATGTCTGTGCCGTTGCACCGGCTACCGGAGTATTTGTCGTACAGTTGATCCATTGGTATGTGGTACCGGCAGAAGCTGTAATCGTCGCGTTCCCGTTATCCGTTGCAGTTGCAACAAACGGAGTGATTGTCAAATCCAAAGTCACCACTGAATCACATCCTGCAGCATTCGGAATTGTATCATTGTACATACCGGAAGCATTGTAAACAGTTCCGTTTTGAGCCCAGGTATAGGTCGGGCTACAAGTTGAAACAGTAAACGTGGACGCTGTTGGTTGATTGATCGTTAAGTTCAATGTAACCACGGAGTCACAACCAGCAGCGTTTGGAATAGTATCCATGTATGCTCCTGAAGTTGTATACGTCATTCCATTTTGCGGCCACGTGTACGATGTACACTCGGTTACAGAAACAGATGCAGTTGTCGGCTGATTGATTGTCAAATTCAATGTAACTACCGAATCACAGCCTGCTGCATTTGGAATCGTATCGTTATACATACCGGAAGCAACATAAGTCATTCCGTTTTGTGCCCAGGTATATGAAGTACATGCTGTTGCCAAAACAGTTGATGAAGTTGGCTGATTGATTGTTAAGCTCAACGTAATAACCGAGTCACAACCATACATGTTCGGAACTGTATCATTGTAAGCACCCGAAGTTGTATATGTCAATCCTGTCTGAGGCCATGTATAAGATGAACAAGCCGTCATCGGGAACAAAGATGCAGAAGGACTTCCGATCGTTAGGTTCAATGTGATCACCGAATCACAACCTGCAGCATTCATAATGGTTGCTGTATGTGTCCCTGAAGTCGTATACGTCTGACCGTTGATCGGCCAGGTGTAGGTATTACAAGCTGCATGGGCAACTGTCGCACTCGTACTGTTCTTAATCGTCAGGTTCAATGTAATTGTTGAATCACAACCTGCCGCATTCGGAACGACAGCAGTATATGCTCCCGAAGTCGTATATGTAGCACTATTCTGAGCCCATGTATAGGTATCACAAACTGTTGCAGAAACACTGGAACTTGAAGGTTGATTTACCGTTACTGCAACAGAACCTGAAGCAGAACATCCATAACTATTTGTTACTGTAACTGTATAGTTAGTGCTCGTAGTTGGAGCAACACCGGCTGGATTTTGAACACTTGAAGTAAATCCTGCCGGAGCCGAAGTCCAACTGTAAGTCGGTGCTGCAGACTGTAACCCTGACACAATAACATTATCAATAACCCAATAGTACCCGTAAGTAGTAACGTAATTGAATCGAATTTTTAAGTTAGACTCATTCAAGTATGATGCCAATGATACATTTTCATTTGCCGGAACCTGAGCACCAGATGTAACGACACCTTGACTTCCCAGAGGCAAATAATCTTTCAGTGTTGTCCAGGATGTACCTCCGTTAGTTGAAATTTCAAGACGTACAAGACTGTCTCCTGTATTCCATTTTTGGTATAGGTTTTCAAACGTTAGGCTCGCACTTGTCATTCCCATTGTATTGAATGAAGGAGAAACCAATGTAGTTCTGATCTTATTCCCTGAACCGGTCAAATCAGCGTTTGACATAGCAAAACCTCCTCCGTTCGGAGTCGCGAAATTAGTGAAGTAAGTCGTATAACTATATGGTGGGTTCTGAAGAACGAATGCAGCTGTTGCAGGAGCCGTTCCTGAAGCAGTTGTAGTCCATGTTCCAAATCCGGAATTAAAGTCCTGAGAAAGCACTGTAGTTGGAACAATTTGTGAATTCGATGTTGCCGAACTTGTCAGGTTAATCATTTCTCCATTACAAATACTTACATCGTTAGCATTCGCTGTAACTGAAGTTGGATTTGGATTAACTGTCACAGAAACCGTGTTTGTTGTTACACAACCACCATCTGTACCGGTTGCTGTATAAAGATAAGTACCGGCAACAGTAGGACTAATTGTTACAGGGTTTCCGGCAACTGGAGTTTCCGCTCCACTTCCTGCCGCACCCGACCATGAATAGGTGTAATTTTGAAGCGGTGTCGGATTAGTATTCGCAGCAGTTAGTGTAATTGATCCATTTTCACAGACAGCCGAAACGGATGCCGAAGCAGAAATTGCATCTGGTGAAGAAACCGTAATTGTAACAGCAACACGTGCACTTTCACAACCTGTAGCAGTATTCAACTCACTTACATAAAATGTAGTGGTTGATGAAATTGCCGTTGTATAAGTTGTTGAGGTCCCTGATTGAAGAACAGTTCCTGCAACTGCCGCATCATACCACTTAAATTCCGGAGTTGGCAAACCACTTGTAGAAGTTACAGAAGCTGTTGGAACCTGTGTACCACATTGCGCAGAGTTCGTCGCAGTTGGTGTCGCAGGAAGCGGATTTACCGTGATAGTTGTTGATGGCGATGGAGTAACCGTACAACCGGCAGCTGTAATTGTAGCTGTATACGTTGTTGTAGTTGTCGGCGAAACCGATAATGGGTTCGTTGTTCCAACAGTTCCAACTCCATCTGACCATGAAACAGATGTTATTGCAGGTGCCTTATTACCAGCAATCGTAAACGTCGGACGAGTACTTGTAGTTGTATTGGAGCTTGTACCCATACAAGCCTGACCTGAAGATACAGCTGTAAATAAACAAGATGCAGATGCATTATCAGCATATATTGCAAGAGAGGAAGTAAAGGCTACCGATGCATCAGTAGTCACTGAAGTGCTGCTTCCACCCGTATTAACATTTGAATAATTGAATGAAATGACAATATTAGACACACCATCCCAATTGAATGGAGTAGAGAACACATAATTATTTGTTCCCAGAGTCAATGTTTGAGCTGCATTCGAATAAACCTGAGTAAGTCCACTCACAATTGCCGTATTTGCGATAGCGGCATTTTGCGCAGTATGTCCCACATTAATTGTGAACGAGTTCATTGTCGTTGTACCTAAACTGGTAATATTCAGAGACAATGAGGTAATGTTTCCTGCGCTTAATCCCATCGCTGTCAATTCAGACGCACGATAAATATACTGCGTTTTAACACCTCCGTAACCATGATAGAAAGGGGAAATCCCTGATGATGATGAAGTTCCTGAAGCGTTACCCGTAACCACAGTTCCGGTTTTAATCAAGGATGCCGTTAAGTTCGTTGATGAAGATGCACAAATTGACGATGAAGACGCCGTTGTACCTGCAGTACTTCCGAATAATGGTTCATCAAAATAAGTGGTTCCTGTGTAACCGCTGTTGATCCCTAAGGAATTTGTTGCTGCTACCCCCCATGCAATTGTTGCATTTGACGGTGATGGAACAGGAATTGTTCCTTCCCAGGTAGTTCCGGAAACATTCGTCATAACGATATTTGTTTGCGGAACACCATTCACAGAATATCCGATAGTGGCACCTGTTATAGTTCCTGCAGAAGTTGTAATATTTACAGAAACCAAACGAGCTGTTGCAACGCATTGAGTGGTTGTTGATGGTGTAACCGAATTCAAAGTAATAACCGGTGCAGGCGTTGTTCCTGAAAACTCATAAGCTCCCATATCCGGGGTCCCCGAACGTGCTGCACCTGTAAAGTCTGTTGTAATGGATGGGGAAGTAACCGGAGCAGCTCCACCTTCAACTTGTGTTACTATTCCGGCAACCGGACGCAAAAAGTCAGAACTTGAACCAGTCAAACTAATAAAGAAATTTCCCGCAACTCCATAACCAGCACCAGTAAATGTAGCTTCACCTGTAATTGAATTCGCATCCCTGGGAACAACAACAGCCTGGTAAGAAGGTAAAGTCTGATAAGATGTTGTTCCGTCATACATAATTAAACGAGTCGCTGATGGCGTTCCTGCATAAAACAAATTACGGTTCGAAGCAGAGGCATAATTATTCAATGCAACTCCGGAACGTCGGAAAGCGACCGCAATTCCAGTTCCAACAGGAGTTGTTTCATTGATAATAATATTATTTTGCATATCTAATGCAGCTGTTGTAGCAGTTGCATTTACCTGATGGTAGATCCCGGATGTTCCAAAGTTTGCCCCCGAAGAAGTTCCACTCAGGTAAACTGAATTGTAATAAATACCATAAACAGCACCTGTTGAAGAAGAGTTAACATTAATTCCTCTGATAACATCGGCACCACTTGCAACCGGAGCAGTCAATTCGCTGATAATGTTATTCGATACATTTACACCTGTACCACTGGTGATACTAACACCAAAAACTGTACCCCCGGCATTTGAGGAAGAAAGCGAATAAATACGGTTCGCATTGACATTGGTCATTGTTCCTCCCGAAACAGCTATTGCACTTACCAAGCTTGCACCAGTTGAAGATAGTCCATGGATATCATTATTTGAAATGTTAACTACCGGTGAAGTATTTGAAGAAGTAATCCCTATAACAGCCCCACCAGTTCCAGTAGAAGACAATCCAAAAATCGTATTTGAACTAACATTCAACGGATTAGCAGTATTTAATGAAGCATTAATACTCATTCCCGTCACAGACCCCTGTCCGGTAATATTGGTAAATGTATTCCCTGAAATTGTAGGAGTCCCATTGAAATAACTAACGTTCAACAAAGTAATTGATGAAGTACCTCCTGTCAGGTTATTAATCGTATTTCCGGTAATGCTCTTGGTTGTTGTTCCGGTACCATTACCATCCGTATTATTAAAACCGGTGAAAGTAGTCCCTCCGGTTAAATTAATATTCGAAAAATTATTATTTGCATAGGTAGCTGTTGTCCCATTCTGAGAAGAACCATTTGTAGTCGTTAATGTTACAGTTCCACCCGCACCTGATTTTGTAAACTGAGTTCCAATGGCGTTATTGGAAATCGTTGTTGAACCACCCGATGGGATCGTGAAAGAATGAGACACAAAAGTAACACTACCAGTAGTTGTAACAGTTAGGTTATTGAAACTGTTATTATTAATTGTTGTGGTTAAGTTCGTACTGGTAGTAGAAATAAATGTCAAAGTACCTGTTGGAGAAGCCACACTGTGTCCAAAACCATTAAATTGGTTATTTGACATATCCAGTGTCGATGTAGCAGAAGCAGATCCTGAAGGAGATGTAATCCCCACAACAGCTCCACCTACAACAGCAGACATCAAATTAAATGTATTATTAGAAATCACTTGTGAAAATGTTCCTGTAGGAGTATTGGAAAATGCCTGAAGCTGAATTCCATTCAAAGTACCTGCAGTAACCGTTCCACTGCTGGCAAGCGTATTATAGGAACAATTTGTGTTTTTTACGTTACGAACTAAAATCCCGTTAACAGTTCCCGAAACATTAGCAAAACCAGAAAATGTACCTGTTAATCCGAAGGTAATCGAGTTCCCATCTCCTGAAGCACCACCGATTATCAAGCCAGATGCATGATCAGCAGCAGCAGTCGGTCCCAGAACTACAATCCCCAAGTTAACTGACGAAATTGTATTTCTTTTAATCGTTAAATTGTTATTGTTACCAGTAGTTGCGGTCGCCCCAGTGGTCATGTTGGTCGCATTATGAATGGAATTTGCGTAAATCCCCATCGCATTCTGATAAGCTGCCCCCAAACCGATCGTATTGTCCGTTATGGTAACATTCTGACATCCATCTGTGGTTGTATTGTAAAACAATGCAATACCAAATTCAGTCATGTTATTTGAGGCAGCCGTTGTTGTTGTGTTTGCTGCATTTTCTCTTAAGTCCAGTCCTGAGAGTGTAACATAATCCGCTCCGATCAATTTGATGATTCCATCATTCAAAGCACCAGCAGTTAAAGCAGCAGATGCAGTGAAAATTGGTTTAGGAGCACCTCCTGTCCCTTGAATAATAATCGGATTTGCCGCCGTACCGGTAGCTGTAATCGAAAATCCTCCTGCAGGCGCTGTTTCCGTATAGCCTGAAGGAATGTTTAAAGTAACACCACCGGCACCAATGCCGTTTGTGTTGATATCGGTGACGAATGCTGCAAGCGTTGCATAGTCTGTTGGAATAGTTTTTATTCCTGAGACCTGCCCGAACAAACTTCCCGAACCAAAGGTCAAAAGTGCAAAGCACAAAATGAACCTTGAAAAATTCATGGTCGCGTTTTTCAACATAATCTATAAATTAAGTAACTCTGCAAAGGTGTTACTATCCCGGCTACAAACAAAATTGACATGCCAATTGACAACACATTAATTGACTTGGTAAACCGATTTAGTGGATTTTCACAAAAACTTAATAACTAGTTAAACCTGAGTAAAAACCCGGGTAAATTAACTTCAAACACGGTAAACAAGAAAATGAAAATTTGTTAATTATTTAACGTAATAATTTGAGACAATCCGTAGCCTGATTCAAAAGCCAGTTTCAAAAAGGCGCATTCATGTTAGTCTTAAAGACTATTTGTTGTTTTTAAATACACATATTTCAAAAAAATACGTTTTAACAAAATTGTTAAAATATAGTTGACGCAATCAACTATATTCTTGAAGTTTTAAATCAACTCATTTGGTGTCAGATAATTCGGATAATCCTTATCATCCCTTTGGAATTGGTCAATTGAAGGATTTGAACCTGATTCATCCTTGGAATGATTAGCGGATTCCCACTTAATTCATGTTTTTCCATTAAACGTTTTCCATCAGCTGCATATATTTCGGCCACAAATCCGGATTCGGAAGAACTCACTTCAATCAATTCATTACCTGTTTTCACTTTTACCGGATCGAAATGATGATCAGCTAATCCGAGTGAGGTTACGTTGACCTGGATTGAAAAAGTATCCGAATTACAGGTAGATGATGCGACTAATTGAACAGTATAATTTCCATTCGAACCAAAGGTATGCTGTGCATGCTCGGCAGTTGCACTTTGTCCGTCACCAAAGTTCCAGTTGTAAGTTGCTGCTCTCGAACTTTCATTGGTCAGTTGGATCGTTTCACCATTTTGAATCAGGGAAAAAGATGCCTGGGTCGGTTCGTCCACCGGATGCAGGTGAAAATGCTCCAGCGAATCCAGAACAACGGTTGTGGCAGCGTTTTGAAGAATTCCGGCGGTTGCTGCACTTAACCCACCGTAATAATTCGATCCGACAGGCGATTGCTGAAAAAGGGATGCATAAAAGGTACACGCAGCCAAATAGGTTCCTTCAACCGATGGATGTGATCCATCTCCATTGTATAAATTGATCGTCGGATGATTTTCACGTACATATGCCCAAGCCCTTCCAACCGGAGAAACCATGGCACGATCACTGGAATCCGCCATGCGCATATAGGCATTGTATAAACGCGTATTCATTTTATCGAAGGTGTTGATCTCTGACCATTGCGGATCTCCGTTCTCCCTTCCCCAGGTCATAAAGTACATCACATTACCACAGGCATTGTTCGCCCAAATACTGTCTGACAATTGAACGGCATACGGAAGGGTTTGAGAATCCACCTGCGTATCCGGAAAGCTCGGTTCCTGGCTCTGTCCCTGGATCACAACAACATCCCATGGTTTGGAATGGATCTTCGTATAGGTTAATGGATCGGTAGTATGATTTTGAAAAGTATAGCCGCCGTTTGTTTTGGAATCAATCGTAATTTCCTTACCCAAATCGGTTGCCAGTGCTGCAAGTGTACCCGGAAGATCATTTACATAAGTGTAACTATTCCCGATAAACAAAACGGAAATCGAATCCTGTGCATAGACCATTGAATGAGCAAGTGGAAAACAGAAGAGGGAGAGGATCCACCACAGCGGACAGGTATTTTTTTTCATTTTGACACGTTTTATCCATAAACAACGTTTACTGTTTTGGAGTTGCCCGAATATTTGCCTTATTTTACGAATGATATTGTAATCCTAAACAAATGAAAAACGTCTTTAGTGTCTTTATTTGGATCACCTTAAGTTCACAAGCTGTTCTTTCACAGACTTATTTAGGATTTGAATATAACCCGAATATCCCGGTTAAAGTGGGAAGTACAACACTGAAAAATCCCTGGGCCGGCGGAATCAATTACGGACAGTTTTCCACGATCGATTACAACTTCGACGGTTTGGACGACCTGGTAATCTTTGATCGAAGCGGTGACGAATTCGTTTTAATGGAACATGTTGTCAATGCATCTGTTCACAGTTATCAATACATTTACAAAGGATTTTATTATTTTCCTTCAGATTGTAAATACCGGGCTGCTTTCGTGGATTATGACTCCGACGGCAGAAAGGATTTGTTTACTTATGGGATCGGAGGAATTAAAGTTTACAGGAACATCGGTAATTCGTCAATCGGTTTGCAATGGCAGTTGGTTACAGATATTCTCCAGACGGATTATGTGGGAGACATTTCCAACTTATATGTGAGTGCCAGTGATATTCCGGCATATACTGATGTGGATTTCGATGGGGATATGGACATCCTGACTTTCCATATCGGTGGGCAAAATGTATTGTATCATCAAAACCAAAGCATAGAACTCCACGGAATTCCTGATTCATTGATCTTTGTCTTAAAAAACCAATGCTGGGGTAAATTCAGTGAAGACGAGAACAGCAATGACCTGTTCCTGAATGAAACTGCTTATCCTTGTGAAAACGGGGATGTTCCCAATCCACTGAGGCCCGAGAACCCCGGAAAGGGTCATCAGCATGAGAGCGAGAATGAGAATGAAAGTGTAACCAGGCACTCAGGTTCTACCCTGCTTGCTATTGACATAAACAACAATGGCGTAATGGATTTGATCCTGGGT
The DNA here is from genome assembly GCA_946480815.1 of uncultured Flavobacteriales bacterium. Next base: position 28,856 of record CAMLLB010000041.1, on the reverse strand, counting down.
GATGTTTCCTATCCGGGAATTACCTTATTAATGAACGGCGGATCGGCACCGAACACCAATTCTGCAATGATCAGCCAGACTCACGATTACCCTTCTGCAGCCAATCCCGGATACATGCAATTATTTCCCGCAATGTATTGGGAAGATGTCGATTTCGACGGAAAAAAGGACCTGATTGTCGCCCCGAATGCACGAACAGTTTCAGAAAACCAAAATAGTGTCCAGTTTTTTAAAAATACCGGAACAAACGCACTCCCAACCTTCGCTTTCCAGGAAAACAATTTCCTGCAAAAAGACATGATCGATCATGGTTTGGGAAGCATTCCGGTTTTAGTGGATGAAAATGGGGATGGCCTGAAAGACTTACTCGTGGCGAATTTCGTCCGTTACAAACCTACTTTAAGCCTGGAATCCGTATTCCAGCTATACCGAAACACCGGCACCGCTTCCAACCCGGAGTTCACGCTTGTAAACAACGATTACTTAGGCCTTTCTTCCATGGGATTGGGATTAAGGGCGGTACCGACTTTTGGTGACCTGGATGGCGATGGCGACCTGGACCTGGTTATTGGGAAAGAGAACGGGAACCTGGTGCGTTTCACAAATAGTGCAGGTCCAGGAAATACCTTGAATTTCGGGACATCTGTGATTGTGACAGATAACACCGGAACACCAATTACTGCTGTATCCTATGCGTTCCCCCAACTTTTTGATCTCAACAAAGACGGGCTCCTTGACCTGATTGCAGGGAAGAAAACCGGGGAAATTTCCTATTATCAGAATACCGGCACCGCCAACAACGCGATTTTCACATTAATTACCCAGAACCTGGGCCAGGTGGATATTTCTCCCAACCCGGACGGATATGCTGCCCCACATTTCTTCCGTGAGAATGATACCACTCATTTGTTCGTCGGAGCTTACAATGGAAAATTGAATTATTACCGGAACATCGACGGACACATCACAGATGGCGACACTTTTAGTTTGTATTCGGACAGTTACCTGGACCTGGAAACCGGATTGTATAGTTCCGTTTTTGTAAATGACATTGATGGGAACGGTTTCCTGAATCTATTTGTCGGACAGGATTTGGGAGGGTTGTTCCTTTTTGAAGCAGATCCTTTAAGCACTGCTTCTCTGAATGAATGGACGATTGAATCGAACCTGGTCCTATTCCCTAACCCGGGAAATCAATTCGTTCAAATCCTCTCAAAAAACGGAGCTTCTTCCGGTCTGAAATTGCATGGGGCCTATAACAGTATCGGGCAAAAGCAAGCGGTAGAACTTTCAGGAATGACACTTGACGTAAGCAGTTTAAGTATCGGCACGTATTATTTTGTCCTGGAAATGGATGGAAAGATTGAGCATTTGAATTTTGTTAAAAACTAAAAATCAGATAGTTAAATAGAGATCTGTTCGTATCTTTGGGAACACCCAAATTTCTAAATTTGCAAAAAATCAAAGTTTCAGATACCTTTCATAAACAACCTGGTGTGACCATTGAACGGGTTCAACTTCCGATTCAAAAATTCCAAACAGGGTTGATCCGGAACCAGTCATAGCAGCATATACAGCCCCATGTTCGTACAAATCCTTTTTAATTGTTGCCAATTCTGGATACTTTCTAAAAACAGGTTTCTCAAAGTCGTTAACTAATTGGTCTTTCCAGGTATGAATGGGTTTTTCCAGGATTTCTTTCAAAGTAACACGTCCATTATCCGGAACCACATCTTCATACGCCTCCTTTGTAGAAACATGAATTCCGAGATTCACCAATACCACGTACTTATTTCTGAAATCCAAATTCAACGAACTCAAAACCTCACCTCTTCCAGTCGCATACTGAATTCCTCCTTCAATAAAAAAGGCACAATCCGAACCAATTCGGGAAGCCAGGATCTTCAAGTCTTCATTACTTGCTTCCGGCGCATACATATCACGCATTAATTTTAGTGCAAAGGCAGCATCAGAAGATCCACCTCCCAGACCACCTCCCATCGGGATCAATTTATGCAAATGAAAAGCAAGTGTGGGAATGGAATACTGTTTTCTGAATTCGGTTTCCGCATCCAGCACCAGATTCCCTGTTCCCGGAATTTCCAGACCAGAAGTCGTAAATGCCGACCGTTCGCTTTCAACCACTTCAAGGATGTCATTCAAAGGAAGTTCCAACATCGTAGTTTCAATATCATGGAAGCCATCCTGCCGTCTTTTCAGGATATGCAAGCCCAGGTTTATTTTGCATGTTGGAAAATTAATCATGCTGTAAAATTAATAGATGCGAACTATTTTCGTAAATTTCGCCCCTCAAAATAGCAATTATGTCTACATATTTAGATTTTGAAGAACCTTTAAAGGCTTTAGAAGAACAAATTGAACAAACACGTGAGATCGGTAACAGTACCGGTGTTGATATGTCGGATAAGATCCATGATCTGGAAGAAGCGCTCACAAAAAAAACAAAAGAAATTTTCAGTAAGTTGACTCCCTGGCAGCGCGTTCAGTTGTCCCGTCACCCTGACAGACCTTATACATTGGCTTACATCAATGCAATTACCGGTTTTTCATTCCAGGAATTGCATGGAGACAGAACGGTGAAAGATGACAAAGCAATGGTGGGTGGTTTTGGTTTACTTGACGGAAGAACTGTGATGTTTATCGGTCAGCAGAAAGGAATCAATACCAAAATGCGCCAGTACCGTAATTTCGGGATGCCGAATCCTGAAGGATACCGCAAGGCCTTGCGTTTGATGAAACTGGCAGAGAAATTCAATAAGCCAATCGTAACATTCATTGATACTCCGGGAGCGTTTCCGGGATTGGAAGCAGAAGAAAGAGGTCAGGGTGAAGCAATTGCACGCAACATTTATGAAATGATGCAATTGAAAGTTCCTGTAATCTGTATCATCATTGGTGAAGGTGCATCAGGTGGAGCATTGGGAATCGGTGTCGGAGATAAAGTTGTGATGCTTGAAAACACCTGGTATTCTGTTATTTCTCCGGAATCTTGTTCTTCCATCTTATGGAGATCCTGGGATTTCAAAGAAAAAGCTGCTGAAGCGTTGAAATTAACCAGTTCGGATATGAAGCGTTTGAAATTGGTTGACGATGTTATTGAAGAGCCACTTGCAGGAGCTCACAGAGACCAGGAAGCAAGTTTTCAGAATGTGAAAGATAAGATCATTCAGTATTTGAAAGAATTGGATGCAAAGAGTCCGGAACAACGGATTGAAGAACGGATTGAAAAGTTCAACTCAATGGGTGTTTGGAACGGATAGCTTCGACTACGCTCAGCTACCGTAAATTGGACTACACTCAGTTATTATAATACGTTATTATTAAGACCATCCAGATTCGGGTGGTCTTTTTAGTTTTTGAAATCACTGATTTTCTCATTTGATTAGACAATTGAAAGGTGACTGAGCGAAGTCGAAGTCACTCCCACTCATTCACTGTCTGCTCATTATTCAAATCAATTACCAAAGTGACCCGGATATTTTTCTTCACCTCGAGTTTTTTTTCGTAAACGGCTTCTATCGAAAAATTATTCACAATCGTATGGTCTTGCCATACCCCGTTCAAATAAGATTGGTTCACTATTCGGATCCGGTGAGTCCCTTTTGGAATTTTGAGGATAAACAATCCCCCTTCGCTTTCCAAAGATTGAGTAGAGGTCCCGTACTCAATATCATCAACGAACACCTGCATCCGCGAAGCATGATCGTACCCGTTCTCCACATGAATGAAACGCCAATTGATCTCCATCGGAACATGTTTCCCCTTGAATTCCGGGATCTTTTTCAGTAAGACATTTCCATTTTGATCGAACTGAACAATTGAAACAGTTGATCCGTTCAGGTCGAATTCAATCTGCACCTTTGAAACCTTTTTTGCATTTATTTCAAACTCACAAACTGCATTGATGCTGAATTCATTCTCAAAGGTATGTTCTACCCACTTACCTCCGCAAAAGGCTTCATTCACCAACCTGATTTGATGTTTCGTTTTTGAAAGAGTTAAGGAATAAGTTCCCCAATCGCTTTGGTGACAAGAGGATGAAACAGGTAAAGCCACACCGTCAACGGTTATTTTACTTCTATTTAGATGATCGTATCCGGTTTCGATTCCCTTGAACTTCCATTCCAGAATTACAAGCCGGTCTTTTGAATATGCATTCAAAAAAAACAATACAAATACGCAAGTAAAGAAAATCCGTAACACTTTATCTGTTTCAGTATTACAAAGTTAGTAATCTAACGCAACTCACCAATACGACAAACATCCTATTTTAGGATTCCTATTTTACTCCCTATTTCCTATCAATAAAGTAGACTGTTTTTTCAAAAGCATTCCAACCATCCCGTAAATTGTGTATTAAATCGGTAGTTATTTATCCGGGTAAATATTATCTTGGCAAACAAAACAAAAGAACGAAAATGATTCAAAGGCTATTATTTATGGGAGCAGCTTGCTGCATGACACACTTCTCAATTGCTCAGGAAGTGGATTCAACGGAGGCTGTGGAAACAGAAACTTCAGTTGACACGGACCTGGTTGAACAAACCTTTCAATCCACACGAATTGTAAGTGGTCATTCTGTAGAATGTTTGCGAAAAGGAGTCCTTGAATTCCGGGTTGAACATCGTTTTGGGGACCTTGCGGGTTCAAACGGAGGAGTTCACAACTGGTTTGGATTGGATAATTCAAGTGATATCCGCCTGGGATTTGAATACGGAATTACCAATAATATTATGGTTGGTATTGGAAGAAGTAAAGGAACAGGAACACCTTATCGCTCATTGATCGATGGATTTGGTAAATACCGGATTCTTCAGCAACGCAAAAAGAAAATGCCTGTTTCATTGGCTGTTGTCGGAAGTATGTTTTATACTTATATGAAAGCATCGCCGGATATCTATGCAGTTGCTCATTTTCCTAAACAAGAATACCGGTTCTCTTATTCGGCACAATTGAACATTGCACGAAAATTCGGAAACCTGGTGAGTTTAGCTGTAATGCCAACCGTAGTACATCGAAATTATGTTGCAGCCGACGATCAAAACACCCTGTTTTCTTTAGGTGGGGCCATGCGTTGGTCCATTACACAACGTTGGGGAATTATGGTCGAATATTACCAGGTTTTCCAGGACAAGGGAATGCGTAAAACAAACTTCAACAGTCTTGGTTTTGCCGTTGAATGGCTGACATTCGGACATAACTTCACGATTTACCTGACCAATGCACGTGGTTTTGGGGAAACACAATTTATTACCAATACTTATGACAATTGGTTAAAAGGTCAATTTAGGATTGGTTTTTGTATCGGAAGAAAGTTCGAGTTCGGACAATAATTAAGCTCAAAAGGTTCACTTCGACTCCGCTCAGTGACCTTTCGAAAAATTATTAAGAGGGTGGCTGAGCGGAGTCGAAGCCACCACTAAAAACAACTGATTATGAAAAAGTTAATTTATCCCGCTTTAGCAATTTGCTTGTTTGCAAGTTCGGCATTTGTGACACTTACCGCGTCAAAAGACTACACTTTCAAAGAAGGTTTTACCATTGCATTTAAAAGTAAAGACCCATCCGGGGAGTTCAAAAAAGCAAAAGGAACCATCAAATTCGATGAAAGTGACCTGGCTAATTCCAAGTTTGAAATTTCCATTGATGTGAATTCCATCAACACCGGAAATTCGATGCAGAACAAGAAAGCTCAAACCTCCGAGTGGTTCGATGCCGGTAAGTACCCGACGATCAAATTTGTCTCTTCCAAGGTGGAAAAATCCGGGGATGCCTATTCCATCACTGGAAAACTGACCATGAAAGGAGTTACAAAAGAGAAAAAGATCCCGGCAACAGTATCGAAATCAGGAAATGACCTGACTTTCAGTGGTAAGTTTACGGTAAACCGCATCGATTATGGAGTTGGTCACAAAAGTGATGCAGTTCCGGATATCATGAACATTTCCTATTCTATTCCTGTAACCGAAAAGTAAAACCGAATGTTTAAACGCTTCTTTTTTCTTGCATTGGTTGCAGGCCTTTTTTCCTCACTCGTAGCATGGATTTATTCGTCCGTATACAAGAGCATAATTGTTGATTTTACAGAAGTAAGCGGTTATTGGCACTTGTTATGCTTTTCCCTGATGATCACATTGGGAATCAGCATTCTCGGAGCCGGAATCTACGCCTTGGTAAAAGGCAAATCGCTTGCAGGTTTTATCTGCAACTTCATTCTTTCAGGCTTTTCGATCTCACTGGTGTTCTACATTTTCACCATGAACGATCCGGAGTTTAAGAACGAAGACGCTATGGCCATGATTGACTATTTCAAAGGCTATCTGATTCCAATTGCGTTCATTCCGGCACTTTCCTGGATGAGCTTTAAACCTTTATTTATCAAATAAATGAAAAAAACACGATCTATTTTCTTTGCATTGGGGAGTATTGCAATCGTAACATTATTGATTCCAAGCGCATGTTCAAAAGCAAAAGCACCTCCGCCGTTACCGGAAGTTATCTGCACGGGTACCGTTTCATTTAGCTCGCAAATAGCTCCTATGATTGAAGAAAATTGTTCCGGGTGTCATGGAGTCGGAGCAGGAACCTTTCCCGTCCTGTCCAATCACGCTGAAATTTCTGAAAATGCAGACAAAATCATTCACGCATTACGTGGGACTCCCGAATTAATGCCTCAGGGAGGTCCTGCCCTTTCTGATTCACTTATTCAACAATTTCAATGTTGGCTGCAACAAGGAAGAATGGATAATTAAAAAATTTCAAAAAAAGACAAGGGAACAATACAGTTAGAATTCCAAGCTGGTATGAGAAAAAAAATACCGGCTTCGGAAATTCATAATTTCTTGCGGCAATTTCATAACAATAAACAATACATACACAAATAACTTAGTAACCAAACAAGAGGTACGATGTGGTCCGATCACCGGACACATATGAACAAACAGAAAAATTACATTATGAATAAAAACTACATCTTTATCGGACTATTGGCAGCGTCAGGGTTTCTGTTAAGCTTTTCAGGAAACGGATCTGTTCAGACCCTAAAAAAATTCAGCAAAAATTATCACACTTTAAACCAGGCCGGTAGCCCGGGAGGAAGAACTGGTGCCCCAGGTGACGGAGTCTGTACACAATGCCATTCCGGAACGGTTCAAAGTGGTTCCGGATTTAATTCCGTAACACTGTCAGATGGCGGAACCCCGGTTACAGAATATGAACCGAGCACAACTTACGAGGTTATGGTCAGTATGGCTACAACCAATGCTAAAAACGGATTCGAGATCGTTGCATTGAACCCGAACAATACAGTTGCAGGAACCTGGACTATTACAAATGCAACTCACACAAAAACCATAACATCAGGTGGAAAAATGCGTGTTACACATAAATTGGCAGGCACAGATCTAACAAGTTGGACTTTCAACTGGACATCACCCGCAACCAATGTTGGAAACGTAACCTTCTATTTGGCTACCAACCAAACAAACAGCAGCAGCAGTGACGACGGTGATGTTATCCGTACTTCACAACATGTATTCGGATCGCAGGCCGGAGTAACAGAAACCTCAGCGAAAGTGGAAACCCAAATCGGTTACCAGGCAAATACCAATTCATTGAATATTCATTTAGACAGTAAACTTGACGGTGCTGTTTTTGTAAACGTGGTTGACCTCAATGGAAAGTCTGTTTTCACAGAAAATCTGGGAAATGTAAGTGCAGGTGAAAGTGCACTTTCAGTTCGACTGGATAATGAATTAAACAACGGAATTTACATGGTGAATGTGTCCGTAGATAATAACATGACGATGAAAAGAGTCTTTATTTCCAAATAATAAAACATCCAAAAAACCAGTAGGCGCGCGATTAATCGCGCGCCTACTGGTTTTTACACGTACCTACCGGTTTATTACGATCAATCAACCAATTCTTCGCTGTACCAATTCTTCCACCCGTTCATAGAACTGAGCCGGTGTACCGGTTCTCCATTCAATATCTTCCAGATCTCCTCCCATCACGAAATAGTGATCAACCCGTGCTTTTTCAAATTCATGAATGACATGATCGTGGAAATTGACCAACGCAATCCATCCTTCTTCCACTTCATCAAACCATTCTTCGTAATAACAATCATCTGAATAATGAAAATTCAGAACATTTTCTCCAATCAGTATAAACTTGTTAATTCCGTGAGACATCATCTCCTCTATCACATTTCGCTTCAAGGTCATAATGTCATTCTCGATCGCATCGTTCCATTCCCCGATAAACTCCAGGATGGCATAACCTTCTTCATAATCCACAAACAGGATCTTCGTAAAAAGTGTTCGTGAACCGATATTATCCCATTGCGGATGGATCAGAAAATTATAAATCCGGTCCGTAAACTCAAATTCACTGTACTCCCTGTCATAAAACGGTGAAAGTGCATCCTCCGAAGCAATGTAAAGGTGTCTCCAATTAAAATAAGGCTCAATAAAATGCACAGAATCAGCTTTTTAAGTTTGGAATAAAAATTGTAAAAATGAACTTCGAAATTAAAAAGAAAGTCTACATTTGAGTGTTCATTTGAAACAAAAATTTACCCATGAAAAAATACAATAAATCACTAATAATCAGCTCTTTTTTAGTCAGCGGGATTTTGTTCTTCAGTTCCTGTTCATCCGATTCTTCCGAGCGGGATGCAGCAGAAGCAACATCAGCGATGATTGAAGGTAATGAAAAAATTGTTGCTTTTGGTCATGTAAGTGCCATGAATATTTTGAATAAAGCAGATTATAAAAGTATTCCGAAAGTCAATACTATTTTGGGAAGCGTTCTTGGAAACTGGAAAAGAGGTTTGGAAATTGACAAACCGATTTACTATGCTTTAGAAGCTCCTTTTGGTCACGACGGTACCCCTGAAACGGTTTACGCATTAATCAACATTAAAAATCAGGACAGTCTTGCATCCATCATCAGCGAAATGGGTTATGCATTGGACAAGGACGGAGATATTTCCTATCACCAGGAAGATGACGTAACTTTCGGGATCCGGAATAAATTGCTGATCATCATCAGCAAACCGGGCGATTACGACGGAAAAGCAAAAATAAAAGAAGCATTCACACTAACCGAAGGGGATCTTTCCGAAAATACTGCAGAGGAAATTATTGAACAAAAAGGTGATATCGTTTCGGGAATTGATGTTGCACGTCTATTAACCACTTCCAATACCGAATTGGAAAAACTTCCTGCTGAAAAGAAGGAACACCTGGATGAATTGGTAGAAAATGCCTACATCAAAACAGTAGCAAATTTTGAAAATGGAATGGTTACGGTTGAGTCTGAAAATATTTTCTCCGACGAATTAAAAGACGAATTATTCTTCAAAGACAATAACGGTAAAACACTTGTAAATAAATTAAAAGGCGGTGATCCATGGATGGGAATTGCAATGAACCTGGACGTGCGTAAAGGAGAAAGTTTCCTGAACGATTACTTGCCGAATACCAAGAAGCGATTGTTAGATCATTTTTCTGCCAAACACCGGTTTGCACTCATGGCTTTCGGTGATAATCCTTTTTCGAAAATATTCTCAGGTCAGGCAGCTATGATTTTCACCGGAGATCCGAAATCATCTATGGGAATGGAGCTCGAGCAAAACGGATATCTTGGACTTGGTTCACAAGGAGACTTCATTCAGAAAATAGTGGACGAACAACTTTCTTTCGTTGCTCAAAAGAAAGGAGACACGTATACGTTGGACAATTTCCGTCTTAAATCAACAAGAAAAGGAATCTATACTTCAAGTGGAAAAGAAAAAGGCGGAAAATTAAACTTGCCTGCTTACGCCAGAAATTTCGGGGAAGATAGTTTCTCCATGTTCATCGCATTTGAAAAAATGGATGTAGAAAGCCTGGAATTGGAAGATGGTGCAAAAGTGATTGAGATTCTTCAATATATGACTATCAACACAAACAGAGATGGTTCGAAAATGGTGATTGCGGCTAAAAAGAAGAATGTAAATATCCTGAAACAGACTACTGATTTTTATGCAAACCAGATTATGGAACGCATGGATTCGATGGGTGTTTAACTTCCAAAAAGAAATCAGAAAGGGTTGTTCGTTAGTTTGGACAGCCCTTTTTAAATTTTAAAAAAATCAAACACTTGATAAACAGATAATTAAAACTAAATCTGTTCGTATCTTTGGGAACACCCGAATTTCCGAATTCCCTATTTTCCAACATTGGGACAAGACTGAAAATCAACACATTAATTATTACATTAAATTTCAATTAACTTCCCAAAACCAAACTCCACAATTCCTTTTTTTTGTACCTTGTATTACCAAAAAAAACGAATGAAAGAAAAACAAGACTGGAACACACTAACACCCGATGAAGAACGTATCATTGTTCGAAAAGGAACAGAGTATCCTTTCACCGGTCAATACAATAAATGGAACGAGCAAGGCATTTTTGTCTGCCGCAGATGTGAAGCTCCTTTGTATAAAAGCTCCGATAAATTTGACTCAGGATGCGGATGGCCGTCATTTGATGATGAAATCCCCGGAAGTGTAAAACGAATTCCCGATCCCGACGGAAGACGTGTTGAAATCATCTGTGCAAATTGCGAGGGTCATTTAGGGCACGTATTCACAGGTGAACGATTCACACCGAAAGACACACGTCATTGCGTAAACTCACTAAGTATTTTATTTCAGAAAGGATAACTATTAGTTATTCAACTAACGCATTACAATTATAAACCGGAACACCTTTTCGCTGAATGATTTGGTTTAACTGAATGTGGGCTGCCAAAGCCAATTGGGAATAGTTTTGTGATGCATTCCCAAAACTTGCAGCGCTGGTAATCCACATTTTCTGGATCAATTCTTCACCCGAACTTACAGGCCCGATTGCATTTACTACAGCCTTTACATTCAATGCACCGGCATGATAAACATGCATGGTCAGTAAACGGAACCAGATCGCTTGCTCATCTACTACCAAACCTGCGCCTTCTGCAATACCTTTCGCCGAAGGAATGCAGATCCGTTTCAATAATTGAGACGCCGCGTAAGCCGAACGCATAAAATCTTTTCGCTCATCTACCGAACGATTCACGGTTAACCCCATGGAACGGGCAACAGCAGGCATCAATTGGAACGGACCGTAAGCTCCGACAGATGATTTCTGCATTCTTCCCGGACTTTCGATCAGCAAAATAGATTGTGCATACCATGGATCAACGCCAAAATTTTCAAAAGCAGAAACTCCCTTCGGCAGACTTTCAAAAACCAGGTCAAAGCGATAGAAATCATTTTTCCCGGTTGTGACATTGATGCGTTCGTCTGCATTCAAACCATACAAGGTGCGGATACTGTCTTTAAAAAGTGTCTTTTGTGCTTCCGTTTGAGAATGCCAGTCTTTATTCGACATCTTTGCTATAATCTGTCTGGTAGCCCCTACATTCACCAAAACAGAATCCGGTGAGAGAATCATGATCTGTTGCCAGAATTTAGGATGTTGAAGTTGATCCCACTGTGCTGCTTCTATTCCGGCAGCTCCCATAATAATGTGTTCCGAGGTACCTTCCGTAACAGCGATCATTTCTTTTTCCCAGGTAGAATTTTGTGACGAAGCAATAAATGGAATACACGCAAGTATTGCAAGGAGAGTGTTGCGTTTCATTGTTGTTGTGGGTTTTTGGGTGATGCAAATTAAGAAAAGCGAGTGAAAATTGCAATAAGCCTGTGAAATTTTAACGGTTGGGAGCCTTTTCAGAATGAGAAACAGAATGGGAGTGTTGTAATTCTGATCACGATTCGTATATTAAAATAACAATCGTCACTACTATGTTTGAATTTCAGAATCTTGAGGTCTACAAAAGTTTTCATTTAGAATCATTTCAGGCATCTTTCAGTATCACCCTTAACATTCCTGAGAACTCCGGAAGATTTTCAAAACCCAATAGACGTCATTTCTTTTGTGATTTCAGAGGATCGATTTTCGAATGTATTACTATTCTCGATGTACTTCATGCTTCTAATACAATTAATACAGACACTTTCAATTCCTTTTTGAAAAAAGCAGATGAACTATCAAGAATTCTTATGCAATGACTAAATATCTAAGCAACTAACTGATATTTCCATCCTCATTCTCGCTCTGTTTCTCATTCCGATCTTAGAATCGCTTTAACCCTTCTCCATTCACATACCCTTTCAGGATCAGTTCCATTTCATCAATTGAAACGGGAAACCACTCCTCTTTTGCTATTTTACGGATCGTTAATCGCTCTTTTACGGAAAGTGTTCCGTCTACAATCAATCCGAAGATGAGCAAGCGGGCAATGAGCTTGTTTTCTTCCGGGTCCCGGCCGAATAACTCATCAATCTTTACTTCCTTGTCATATTTTAACGAAAGGTCCGGAAAGACCAGCAGCATTTCTTTCATAAAAGAATACAGCGCAAAATTGTACTGGCGCTTTTGCTGGGCTACGAAATGGAATAATTTATTCAGGTTATGCTTTACGGTCAATAGTTCTTCTTCTGAAAATTCGTTCATGAAATCTTTCGTAGCTGCTGTTGCAACAATACGCATTTGTGCTTCTTTCATTACCTGTCTACTGCTCCATGCATTCCAGAAAGCAAAAATCGGAACACCGATAAGGTCTGTAACGATTCGCAGTGCATATCTTCCCAGGAGACGCCGCACCAGGAATTTCATCAGTACATTTGAAAGCGTTGCCTTCAGTTTTGTACCGATCAAAAGTGCATAATAGGAGAACTTTGTTAGCCCGACATACGGATCTATTTCCAATAATTGCATATGCTTGGCAGGCATTTCCAATCCGGCTTCAGTCAGCAACGCTACTTGCTCCTGGTAATCATCCTGTGAAGTGGAAGGATATCTGTAAATCTCACAAATGCGCCGAACTGCATAGATATTCAGTATATTCAGCAGCCAGATCTCGGGAAAAATCATTGCTACCGCATACATGGTGTAATACAATTCAAAATCGAATTGGTAGCCAAACAGGTCAAAATGCTGTGCATCCAGTAAGCTGGTGAAATGAAACGGGAAAATCACAATCATAACAGCACACGCTCCGATTATTCCGGCAATCAGGTAAATCTTCAGTTGCAGATTTTTCAATTGCTTTTTCTGTGAATCATTCAACGTATAACCATGTCTTTCGACATTCCGTATGGCCGCCGTTTTTTTACTCAAATACGTATTCCCTAGTCGAAATGCAAGGCTCTTATTTCGCTTCTTTTGAATTTCTTCCATAAGTATTGGCTAAAATTACAAAATAAGTGTTCCATTGTTACGTAACTTTGCATGGAAGAAGCACATGAAATATATCCGACAATTTTTTATTTCGATACTGATCGTCCCTGTAAAAATTTACCAGTGGATCATCAGCCCTATTCTTCCGAATGCCTGCAGGTACGATCCAACATGCTCCGCTTATATGATCGAAGCACTCAAAATTCATGGACCGATCAAAGGTTTGTGGTTGGGAACAAGAAGAATCAGCCGTTGCCATCCCTGGGGCGGATTTGGTTACGATCCCGTTCCAGAAAAGAAGTGCTCGTGCAAGAAAGATTAAAACAGGTTCAAAAAAAATCACAAAAAGATTTTCCCAATTCATTTATTTTAATTTACTTTGAATTACAAAGTTCTTTTATGGAAAATGAAAAATATTTAGCACAGCTTCGGGAGATTCAGTCGATGATGCAAAAATCTTCGAAGTTTTTGTCCTTGTCAGGTGTTTCCGGAATTCTGGCCGGAACCTATGCTTTAATTGGGGCCGGAATTGTTTATTCCATGAGAGAACGCCTGACTTCTTCTATTCGTTTTGATTCCGTTGAATTTATTACAATTGTAACCACGGCCGTACTCGTTATGGTACTTTCACTTGTAACAGGAATTGTTTTCTCTGTCCGCAAAGCACGAAGAAAACAAGAAGTGATCTGGAACCAGGTGTCAAAATCATTCATCATGAGTTTCATGGTCCCTTTGGTTACAGGAGGATTATTCGCTATCATACTAATCACCAAAGGAGCTATCGGGTTGGTTTCACCCGTTACTTTGTTATTCTACGGTCTTGCACTGGTGAGCGCAAGCCGTTACTCTTATGAAACTCTGAGAAACCTGGGGTTCATCTTTATCATTCTCGGATTGTTAAACAGCCTTTATATTGGTTATGGTTTGTACTTTTGGATGTTCGGTTTCGGAATTTGCCACATCTTTTACGGTGCGTACATGTACCTGAAATACGATTACAAGAAGCAATGACAAGTATCATATCAGATATCAACAAAATATTTGACCATCGGATCAGGCTGGGAATTATGTCTATTCTGATGGTGAATGACACGGTGGACTTTAACCGCTTGAAAGAGCTCCTGGAAGTCACCGACGGGAACCTGGCTTCTCACATCAAAGCACTCGAACAATCGGAATACATTGATATCAAGAAGCAATTTATAGGTAAAAAGCCCAATACTACCTATGAAGCAACTTTATTGGGAAAACAGACATTTGCCAAGCATCTGGCCGCGCTTGAGCAATTAATCAAAACAAGTAAATAGCTATTTTTTTATTCATTTACTTTGAATTTCAAAGCTCTTTTAATCTAAAACAAAATGGAAAATCAATCAAAATCAGACAAATCCGAAACCGGCGAATTCATGAAGTTCTTAAACGCACCTTTCGGACGTTTTCTCTTAATCGGAGTAATTACAATCCTCCTGCTGCCTCCCCTGGCGCGAGTTATGTTCCTAATTGAGGAACGGAAAGATCGCGCAGAAATGATCAAGGAAGAAATACGTTCCGAATGGGGAAGTGACTTCGTATACAAAGGATTAGTCTTGCGGATCCCGCTCAAAAACAGCAAAAACAAAAAGTACCTGTTCTTCTTCCCTGAAAATGAAAAAACAAGTCTCAATGTAAGTGCAAGTACCAAGAAACGCGGAATTTATCATTTTCCTGTTTTTCAATCAAACAATTATACTTCGGCCAAATTTGTCCCGAACCTGGATAATGGGAACCTGGATCTTTCAAAGGCACAGATCGGTTTGCTGGCACTTGCTGAAACCCGTATTTCGAACATGGGAAAAATAGAAATCAATGGAAAGGGACTCGAAATTGAACAGGAAACCATGGCAGAAAGCAGCCCGGACAAGTTATTTTACGCAACGGCTCCATTCACTATTGACAAAACAACCACCGAAATCAACGTCAATACAAGCTATACCATCAATGGTTCCGGGAAGGTCATTTTAAAAGGTTTTGCAAAAAAAAGCGTATACAACATGACTTCAAACTGGGAAAATCCGTCCTTTTCGGGGACTTCTCTTCCAAATCCGGATTCCTTTGAAAACAAGAAAGGTTTTACAAGTTCCTGGAATATGATGAACATTGCTCAGAATCCCAGAGTTGGAATCGATCACTCCAAACCCTATGCAAAACTATCCGAAGCATCGATAGATTTCCTGGAAAGTGTTGATCAGTATCAGCTAAATGAACGAACCGTAAAATATGCGATCCTGGTGATCCTTTTAACCTTTACGGTGTTTTACCTCATCGAATTAATCGGAAAAATGAGCATCCACCCGATTCATTATTTGATGGTAGGATTGTCACTCATTCTTTTTTATGCGATTCTTCTTTCCTTCTCAGAACAATTTGGATTTGCACGTTCCTACCTTGCAGCAGGTACCGGAATCCTCGCCTTATTGAGCTGGTATGCTTATTCTGTTCTTCGATCGCTGAAGTTTGCGCTCACTATTTTTACCGCGATTTCCATTCTTTACAGCTTCCTGTATGTGATTGTAAACCTCGAAACCTATGCTTTACTGGTAGGAAGTTTGGGATTATTCGTTGTTCTTGCTGCAATCATGAGCTTTACCCGACGATTGAAAGTTTGAGTTACAAAAAATCCCCGGCACTTCGACTAAACTCAGTGACCGGGGATTCTCCTCTCCACTCCTCTTTCTGTGCTCCTCCGCTGATCGCATGTCATCAATAGCTTCGGCGAGGGCGCTGATTTATTTGGTGTAGGTGTATTTACGTGATCGGGTGATGTTGATTCCAAGTGAAACCCCATAGGTGGTTCCGTATTTATTCATACTCGCATAAAAATTCAGCGGAACATTCAATGCTCCCGGCCGGAAAGTTTTTCCAACTGCAAAAATGAAATTGGTCGAAAAATAAGTTGCTCCGCGGGTATCCGGCCGCTTGAAATAATCCATATGAGCAGCGTTCGTCACTCCCATGTCATCATTCAATTCCTGGAAAGTATGGAATTCACCGTCGTAATCCGTTGTTCCTGAAACCAAACGCTTCATTGTAAACGATGGCCCCATTGCAATTTCCCAGGCACCTTTCCCAAAGCGGACACCATGCATAATAGCCAATGAAGGTATCGGAGTACCATGTTCCATGCCTGCAACATTTCCCAAAAACTCAAACAAGCCGCTAAACTTTTCACTTCCGGCATACTGAACCTCCAACTGATAACCGATGTTGAACAAAACGGGCATTGTGCCCACCCCGCCATCACGTTCACTCCTAGTAAAAAACTCGCCGTTTTCTCCCGTGGCAACTGCAAAACCGATCCGGGGCCCTGAATTATTCATTTTCCCCAATCCCGCACTTGCCGTAGGTCCGTCTTTGAAAAACAAGGCTTTATATACCGTGAAATCTACATCCATTTTAAGTAATTTGTAGATCATAATGTCTGTCATCCGGTTCAACTCACGTGGTTGATTTTCAAATTGCTCAATTTCATTTTGTTCGATTTCACCTGTCTTTACATTGACAATCTTCATGGAAATAAGAATCCGGTCTCCCAAACCTTCATAGCTGGCACTCATGGCGAAATCAGCGCTCAACTGGCTCCCAACTTTTCCAAGACAGTCTTTCCCCATGCATTCTTTCATTTTGTTATCGCCAAGCTTTTCAGCAACATCGTATCGGTCATTTACTACATACTTTTTGGAGTTGACCAGGCTTTTGTATATTACGGATCGAAGGATATCTTCATTGGATGCAATGTTCCTCACTTCAATCCCTGCAATTACCATAGAAGGCAATTGTGGAGTTTGTGCGAATGAATGATACGTATATAAACTCAGGCACAATAGAATTATTTTTTTCATGGTTTCACAATTTTAAGTTTCAGGACAAATTTGCTAGGTATGCATAACAATAGAAAACGGAATTCTGCATATTGATTTTTGTTGTTGCGATTTTCCGTACAGCATTTTTAAATAAAACAGTAACCCTTATTTCATGTTAAGAAAATAACTTTTTTCTTTACGGTTCGTAATATTGCGAATTGGCGAATTGGAAAATTTTACTCATACAAAAAAAGGCTGCTACACAACGTAACAGCCTTTCCTATTTAATCAATCAATTCTTATTTCTCCAATACAATCGGAATATGCTGTGTTCCCACCTCCGTCAAAACACGGATCGTATAAACACCTTTTGCCATCTGCTTCAAATCAATAACTTGTTTTGAATCCTGCAGATTACTTACTTCGTAAACAACCTGTCCCAGTGCATTAAAAATCTTCACAGTATTCAAATTCACTTCTCCGGAAGAGATTGTAAACAATCCTGTCGACGGGTTCGGGTAAACCGTGATGAAATCCAGTTCATTTTCAGCGATTGATGCACAGCCGTCAACTACCACTGTCGTCTGAGCTGATCCTGAACAACCGTTTCCGTTCGTATAGTTATACGTCACCGTTGTGTTACTGATTCCTACTGTTGCAGGATTAAACTGGTTTCCTGTTACACCTGAACCGGAATAAGTTCCTCCTGCAGGACTTCCCTGAACCAAGGTATAAGGCCCATCCGATACACACAGCATCGGAACGGAACTGAAACTAACCGTTGGGTTCGGATTTACCGTAACAGAAATACTGTTTGATGCTGCAGACGGACAAGATGACACAGTTGTAGTAGCTGTATATGTTCCTGAAGTAGAAACCGTGATCGAAGCTCCGCTTGCAGAATTAGACCAGGTTGTTGCCGAACCGGTAGAAGAAGTTAACGTAACCGAACCTCCCTGGCAGAATGTCGTTGCTCCGCCTGAAGTAATAGTAGGAGCAGCAGGAGCAGCATTCACTGTTATATATCCTGTTTGGTTGGATGCATTTGATCCACCGGCATTCGTAGCTGTCAACGTAACATTATAAGTTCCGGCACTTGAATACGTCACTACCTGGCTTGCGGAAGTGGATGAAGAAGGTGTTCCACCTGGGAACGACCAGCTATACGAAGTTGGGTTATTGGTTGAAGTACTTGTATACGTTACTGATTGTCCGGCACAAATCGATTGGCTTGTAGAAGAGAACGAAGCCACCGGAGCAGTTGGAGTACCACTTACTCCACTTACATTGATATTATCTACGTACAAGTTATTTCCATAACCTGCCAGGTTTCTGAAAGCAATCCAAACCGAACTGTTTCCAACATAAGGAGTCAGATCCACTGTTTCAGATCTCCATTGTGCAGCTGTCGGAGTGAAGGCACTGGTAGTTGCAATCGCAGTTGCCAGAGTAGTTCCTGATTTGGAGTAAACGGTCGTAAATGTTCCTCCACAATCTGTAGAAACCAATACTTCCAATCCATCAAAATTTGTTGCATCATATGGAGCATAAGCAACATCAAATGTTAAGGTAGCACTTGAATAAGCTGCAATATCCGCTTTTGGTAAACGCAACTCATCATATGTTGCATCGTTAATCGTGTAATTCGCAAATCTTGCCGAATTCCCTGCTGTTGGGGTATAACCGGCTGATGTAGTTCTTGCCCATGTGGAACTGCTGTTCGTATTGTAAATGGTCCAGCCCGTCGGAGGGAAAGTAGTTGAAACAAATCCTTCACTGATTGGTAAGCTTACAGTTGTATTCGTATTTACCGTGATGTAATTTGTTTTCGATTTGGAATAAGTTGCTCCATTTGATGTAGCTGTCACACTTAAACTTGCATTGTATGTTCCGGCTGTCGGGTAAGTTACCGTTGGACTTGCAACCGTAGAAGATGAAGGTGTTCCACCCGGAAAAGTCCAGGAATATGTTGCAATTCCGGAAGTTTGACTTGGGGTATACGTAACGGTTGTTCCCGTACACATCGTTGTTTGGGTAGCATCGAAATCCAATGCGCAAAGTGAAGTTCCTGGTCCCCCGCCGACTAAATTCAGGTTTGCAGTTGTCCAGATGTTGTTTCTTCCTCCCACCGAACTGATCATTGCTGCACGCATTCTGTCAACCTGACCCTGTGTAAACATTTTTGAACAATAAGAATAGTCCATGTAATTCTGCACCTGGTCTATCTGGTCAAATCCCCAATAAGCATTATCTGTTGAACAAGAGTTCTGGGTAGTCGCACAAGATGTTGATCCTTGTGTTGCCGGAGTATCATTTACGTTATCCGTACCACCGCAGCCTGCCGAACCCGGGTTATTATTTGCTCCCCACACGTGAGACAAATTCAACCAATGGCCAACTTCGTGAGTAAGTGTTCTGCTGTTCGTAATATTCGAAGTTCCAATTGACCCGGTGTAATTCTCCAAAGCAAAAATACCATTGTAATACATTTGTTGTTGGGCCGTTCCCCCGTTGTTCGGATTAAAGGTATAACCGGCAGCACCACCGATGTCGTTTGCTATGTAGATATTTAAGTAGCGATTATGCGGCCAGATTCCCTGGTAAACATTATTCCCGCTAACAACAGCAGCTACCTGGGCTTCACCGTCAGAACCATCATTAGTTAGTACACTAACAGTTCTCGTAATTCCTGAAAAACATGCGCCGTTTGGAGCTACAGTAGCAAAAACAAAACGAATTTCCACATCTGCAGCATCACCTTGAAAAGCAGCTACGATCTGGCTGGTATCTGCATTCAGTTTTCGATAATCCCGATTCAGGATATTCAAAGCGTCCTGAACCTGAGCATCCGAAATATTTTCCGAACCATTGTTGTGAATAATGTGGAAAACAACAGGAATGGTATAAATAACACCGGTTAATTTCTCAGTTCCGGGATTCGGTTTGTGTTTTGTTCCCTGATTTGGCAAAGGATCCTTAAAAATTGTTGCAAAACGTGCCGGATCTTTGATTTGCATTTCCTGCATCTTATGATGCTGGCTGCATTTCTCAACTTCTTGCGGAGAAACAAACTGTTGAGGCTTTGGTTGCGCAACCTGCGAAAAGGACGTAAATCCACATAGCAGTGTCACAGAAAAGACGAGTTTTCTCATAAGCGTAGTTTAATTTAGAATATAGTTTTATAGTTCTGGGAGTGAAATTTAATCAAAAAAACGTTTCGAAAAGCTCATCTCTACCTGAATGAATTAAATTCTCAATGAATTTATTTCACAAAAACACTTGGTAAAGCAGTAAAATATAACTCGTTGAAACCAAAAAAACCGGACAGTAATTTTACTACTATCCGGTCTGTTCTGTGAATTGTCAGTTGCAATTAACCGACTAACTAAATTCTTTGTTTATCATAAACTGCGCTAACGCTTGTTTGTTATCGCCAGCCGTAGCTGGCTCTTATTTCAACTTTTCCAATGCAACTTTCAAATTCGAGATCACACCATCTACATCTTCCAGTTTGCAGGTTCCAACGGAAAGTCGGTACCAGCTGGAATCATTCGAAGATCCAAAGGCGTAAAACGGTACAATTGCCACTTTTGCTTCATCCAATATGTATTTCGTAACATCTTGCGTCGTTTCCAGAGTAGTTCCTGTTTCGGTCTTCAAACCATGTAATGCAAACCGGACCGTCAAATAGATTGCTGCTTCAGGAGCAATTGCATCTACTTTATGGCCTGCTGATTTCAGAGACTGAATTCCGTTATAAAAACCAACCAGGCGCGCATTGATCTCAGACTTGATGTGATTTAGGTACGTATCATAAAGACTCAGTTCATTCAAATACTTCGCTGTTGCAACCTGTTCCGCTTTCGGGGCCCAGGCACCTACGTGGGTTAAAATAGATTTGATCTTATTGATGACAAACTTCGGCCCCATCGTCCAACCTACCCGAACTCCTGTTGCGGCAAGGGATTTTGAAATTCCATCCACAAATAAAGTATAATCACGCATTTCAGGTCGAAGAGAAACCGGGTTGTAGTGTTCAATGGCCCCATGGGTCAAAGGCCAGTAAATTTGGTCGTACATTACATACAAAGGTTTTGCACCTGATAACTGGCGTTTCTTATTCTCAGCCAATACCAAATCACAAATCTGCTCCAAATCTTCTTTCGAAAAAACAGTTCCGGTCGGATTCAATGGTGAACACAAAGCCAACAAACTTGCTTCACCCAGAAACGGAGCAATTTCTTCCGCACGCGGCATGAAATTATTTTCCGGGCTTGTCTCAATCAGGATCGGACGAGCGTTATTCAAATACGTATAATGATTGTTATTCCAGGATGGAACCGGGAAAATCACCGCATCTCCCGGATCAACAACTGCCTTGAAAATGGCATAAATTGCCGGGCGGGCCCCACCGGTAATCACGATCTCATCTGTTGCATATTCCAGATCGCCTCGCTTACTCAACAACTGGGAAACAGCCTGGCGCAACTCCAGCATTCCGTCGGCAGCCGGGTAATTGGTCTGATCATCTTCATATGCCTCCTGGATGTACTGCTTTAATTCAACCGGAATCGGGAACACTTTCGAATTAAAATCTCCGATCGTTAAATTGTAAACCTTTTCTCCCTGTTTGATCTTTTCATTCACCTCAGCGGCTAATTTGATGATCTCAGAACCAATGATATGTTCTGCAAGCTTAGAAACTCGGGGAGTTGAAAGTTCATTTTTTGTATCCATGACTACTTAAATTTTATATCGTGTTGCAACGCAGGCACAAAAATATACACAATTGTTAGCATTCATGAAACGAAATTTTAAAATTCGGTCAAACTACGGGATTCAATTAGCGAGAGGTTGAAAGGAAATGTTGAACGGTATATAAAAGACAAAAGAGTCAGGAGTCAAGACTTAAAATACAGTCCTGGCTCTTGACTCCTAAGTTCTTGTCCTAAAAATTAGTTCTTAATAAACTTATCCTGAACGATCGTACCCTCCGCACTGATCTCGATCACGTATGTTCCTTGTTTCAAAGAAGAAACATTCAACTCTTTTTTGTTTTTTAAATTCTCAGCCAACACCTTGTGACCTGCCATGTCATAAATGACTACATTGAAATCGGTTGCTTTCGTTTGAATGGTAATCATTTCTGTTGCCGGGTTCGGTCCGAAACTGATCGTTGAAGCAACAGTTTCTCCCAATCCCAAACTTGGATCAATCACTGTTACTTTTCCTGTCATTGCCTGCGAATGAGGATCACAACGATACATGTAGATTCCCGCTACATTGAAACGTTTTCCAAATGTCCAGTTTGTTCCAACTGTCGGCATTCCGAAAGACTCCGGGTTTTGCGGATAAGTAGCTGTTGTTCCGTTCAGGTTGTGTGAACCGGCACCACTATTGATCCAGGTTACGGAGTCTCCGAGATCAATAGTCAGATCGTTCGGCGACCAGGACATCGCTTGTGCATTAATGGTATGATTCGTTTGTCCGAATGCTACCGGTGCCAAACACATCATCACTACTTGAGTAAATTTCTTCATAAGCTTTTTTAATTAATAGGGTTAATATTTTAAATTATAATTTACGAAAATAACGCGGAGTGTTTTGAATGGTTGGAAAAGCCTTATCAAAAAAATCGTTAAAAGATTCCATCCGCCATCCCATTCGCAATTCATATTCAGATAACATCAGGACATAATTCGTAATTAGGAATCAGGCATTCGTAATTAAAAAAAACCGTCCCACATTTGTCCCTGCCATGTTCTCCAAACTTTCTCTATTTTTAAAAATCTTAAATTCAATTTATGAAGAAACTATTTGCTTGGGTCATGATTGGCGCAATGGTTATGAGCCTTCGAATGCCTAACCCGCCGGAACAAACTTCAACAGCTCCTTTATGGATGCGTTACCCGATTATCTCACCTGATGGAAAAACAATCGTATTTACTTATAAAGGCGATATTTACCAGGTACCTGCTACAGGAGGAACAGCAACTCCAATCACCTTAAGTGATGCTTACGATTTTATGCCGGTCTTTTCCCCGGATGGAAAGACTATTTATTTCGCGTCTGACAGATATGGAAATTTTGATGTGTTTTCAGTCCCTCTTCAAGGTGGAACAACGAAAAGATTGACACTTCATTCCAGTAATGATTATCCGCAATGCCTTTCACCGGATGGAAAACGAATTGTGTTCATCGCTTCACGTGTAGACAATGCGGCCATGTCCCAGTTTCCTTATGGGGCGTTAGGTGAAATTTACTCCGTTGGAATTGACGGGGGCCGCGAAAAACAGGAACTTTCGATTACTGCTGAAAACATTAAATGGAATAAAGCCGGAACGAAAATGATCTTCCACGACAAAAAAGGATACGAAGACGCCTGGAGAAAACACCACCAGTCTTCCGTTACACGCGATCTATGGATGTATGAGAAAAGCGGTGATAAATTCACCAAACTGACCGAATTCGGTGGAGAAGATCGCAATCCGGTTTGGAACAATGACGAAAGCAGCATTTATTACTTAAGTGAAAAAAGCGGTTCATTCAATGTTTGGAAAATGAATCCGAATGCACCGGCTTCGGCAACCCAGGTTTCCAAATTCGACAAAAACCCGGTCCGTTTTCTTTCTATCTCGGAAAACAATACCCTTTGTTATGGATACGATGGTGAAATTTATACGCAAAAAGATGGCTCGAATCCCGAGAAAGTAAATATCCAGATCAATGCCGAAGACCGCAATGCAGATACTCAAAACAAAGTAGAAACAGGAGGAGCCGGTGAAATAGCTGTTTCATCAAACGGTAAAGAAGTAGTCTTCACCAGTCACGGGGACGTTTTTGCAGTTTCATTGGAAAATGGCGTAACCAAGCAGATTACCAACACACCGGAAGAAGAACGAAATGTAAGCTTTTCACCTGATGGAAAAGCAATCCTTTATGCTTCCGAACGAAACAAGATCTGGGGGATTTATCAAACAACCATGATCCGGAAAGAAGATAGTTATTTCTACGCTTCTACCCTGCTGAAAGAAGAACCATTAGTAGTAACGG
Organism: uncultured Flavobacteriales bacterium; assembly: GCA_946480815.1. The sequence continues at coordinate 4,666 of CAMLLB010000041.1, read as the reverse complement.
AAAACGAATCATTCCAGCCACAATATTCTCCCGATGGAAAAGAGGTTGCATTCCTGGAAAACAGAACCGCGGTAAGTATTTACAATCTTGCAAGCAAGAAAATCCGGAATGTACTGCCATCAACCAAAAACTATTCATACAGTGACGGCGATCAAACATTCAATTGGGCACCGGACAGTAAATACATCCTGGTTTCTTTCCTGCAGGACGGAAACTGGCACGAACAAATCGGACTGATTGATGTAAGTGGCGGAAAACCAATGCTGGAATTAACCCAAAACGGGTTCTCAAACGGCGGTCCGAAATTCCAAATGAACGGGAAATCGGTAGTGTGGTTCTCTAACCGCGACGGAATGAAAAATGTAGCAAGTCACGGCTCTCAGCAGGATGCCTATGCACTTTTCCTGGATCAGAATGCTTACGATCTGTTCAAGATGAAAAAAGCAGACTACGAATTATGGAAGGAACAAAAAGAAAAAAACGACAAAGACAAGGAAAAATCCAAAGAATCCGAAACTGCGAAAAAAGGAAAAGGTGAAAAAGCAGATTCAACCAAAAAGGCCGAACCTTTAAAGATTGATCTGGACGGATTAATGGACCGCCAGGTGCGTCTGACGGAACATTCTTCCTTTTTGCAGGATGCATTCCTGGACCCGAAAGGCGAAAAATTGTATTACCTGACTCCAAATGAAGACGGAACGAACCTGTATGTCCGAAATTTCAAAGATCACGAAACAAAAATGCTGATCCCTTTGAAGGCTAATGGAGTTTGGAGCACTTCCATGGATAAGGATGGGAAGAATATTTATGCCGTTATCGAAGGAAAACTGACCCGTTTAGACCTGGAAAAAGGAGAACGTAAAGACATTCCTTTCAGAGCGGAACGCACACAGGACAGCTATGCAGAACGCGCTTATTTGTTTGAGCACATGTGGAGACAGGTAAAAACAAAATTCTATGTCACCGACCTTCAGGGAACAGACTGGAATTATTACAAAACGACCTACGCGAAGTTTCTTCCGTACATCAATAATAACTACGACTTTGCAGAAATGTGCAGTGAATTATTGGGAGAACTGAACGCATCCCATACCGGTTGCCGTTATTATCCGAATCGACAGAATGCAGATGAAACCGCTCAATTGGGAGTGATCCTGGATGAAACATTTACAGGAACCGGATTGAAAATTGCGGAGATCCTGGACAAAGGCCCATTAGTGAGCTCCGAAACGAAAATAAAAGCCGGAGCAATCATTGAGAAGATTGACGGAGTGGAAATCAAACCGGAATTGAATTACTATTCCCTGTTGAACCGCAAATCAGGTAAAACCGTACTGCTTTCCATTTTCGACCCTGCGAGTGGCAAACGCTGGGAAGAGATCATCAAACCGATTTCCGCAGGAGCTCAAAGCGAATTGCTTTACCAGCGCTGGATCAAGCGCATGCAGGCAATGACCGACAAATTATCTGGCGGAAAATTGGGTTATATGCACGTTCGCGGAATGAACGACGACAGCTATCGTGAGTTCTACAACCAGGTCATGGGGAAATACATCAACAAGGACGCATTAATCGTAGATACGCGCTTCAATGGCGGTGGTTGGTTACATGACGACCTGGCGACCTTCCTTTCCGGGAAACAATACATCAATTTTGTTCCGAGAGGACAGAAAATCGGGATTGAACCGGGCTCCAAATGGACCAAACCAAGTTGTGTGATCATGGGTGAAGGAAACTACTCCGATGCGCACATGTTCCCGGTTGTTTACAAAACACTGAACATCGGTAAACTGATCGGGATGCCGGTTCCGGGAACAGGAACTGCAGTTTGGTGGGAAACCCTGCAGGATAATTCACTTGTATTCGGAATTCCACAGGTCGGTGTAATGACCATGGACGGGAAATACTATGAGAACAACCAGTGTGAGCCGGATTACAAAATCGCAAACGATTACAACACCATGCTCAAAGGCGAAGATGCGCAATTGAAAAAAGCAGTGGATGTGTTACTCGGAAAATAATTTTTTTAAAAGTAGGGCCGGAAAATTTTCCGGCCCTACTTTTTATTATTTCTTCTTACCACCAAATCGGTAACCGATCTGCATATTTACGTTGAAGCCCATTTTAAAAAGGGTTTGATTATGAGGCTGAGGTCCTACTTCATTCCACTCAGGTAATCGGAAACCTCTCACGGAATAAATCCCCGGATTAAACCCAACAGAAGACCCCATATAAAAACCTTTTCCCATCTGCCATTCAAGTCCATAGCCTATACTCATATTCACCCCGGTCTGCCTGGAATCATATCCGGAGTAAACATCATAAAACTTGGAAGTTGTAAAACTAAATCCGGTATACAAATAAGGAACAAAACGATCTCCAAAACCATTGAAATAGCGTTTGTAGTGAAAAGTAATTCCGTGGTATCGATTTATTATACTTCCCAATCTATTGGGTTCAAATTGATACCCCAACTCAAACTGACTTTTCCCGTAAGTATAAGTCACCATCGGAAGAACACCCATTCTCATTCGAAAATACATGAGTCCGGTTTTATATTGATCTCCGGTCACTCCTGTACTTAATCCCCATTGCCCTTTGATGGGAGATTCCTGGATTTGAGAAAAGCTTGTTGCGGATAATAATAAGGCAGATAAAGCCAGGCCTGATTTAGGCGATTTGATAGACTTCATAGATTAATTTAAAGATTGATCCAAACATAAATAATCACATTAAGAGTCACCGGCCCGTTTGACTTAATTTAACAAGCTATCAGCTGAATTTAAGATTTAGTAACAACTGAGAATCCGATACCGGAATCGGGCTTGTAATTTAAATTTACAACCGGCCTTTTTTGTTTTCTGTTTTTCGGAAAATTTCATACATTGGCCCTCCGTATAACTGAAAATAAATACTATTCACTGCTATGAACTTTCACGGAAAGAAAATACCGAAACGAAGCAATCAGTCGACTTCAGAAAAAAGGAAAGGAAAATCTGTTTCCCCTTTTCCTGATCAGCAGCCAAATTCTACAGTTCAACAGAAAATGCAGGAATTTGCTGACAATAGCCCACAAGCTTCCCAATTAAAGTCTGTCCGGGAAATGGCCGATAACAGCCTGCAAAATAATCTCATCCAAAAGAAAGAAAACAAAACCGGGCTTCCGGACAACTTAAAATCCGGAGTTGAAAACCTCTCTGGCATTTCACTCGATGACGTGAAAGTACATTACAATTCAGATCAACCGGCTTCGCTTCAGGCACATGCCTACGCACAAGGAACCGATATCCACGTGGCTCCGGGACAGGAAAAGCACCTGCCGCACGAAGCCTGGCATGTAGTCCAGCAAAAACAGGGACGTGTGCAGCCAACCAAACAATTAAAAGAAAAAACCAATATCAACGACGATTCCGGATTGGAGAAAGAAGCAGATCTCATGGGAGAAAAAGCGAATATACTCCTCCAAAAACAGACTTTCACAGATCAACCCGAAGCACTCACCATCAATTCCCCCGGAAATGGAGCACCCATTCAGGCAGTAATGAGTGTAGATGCTTTTAAGCAATTGACCACACTGGGAGAAAGCCGTAAGACAATCGGTGCAATTGACCGCGCCCTTCAGGCATACCAGGATTACTGTTTGCAACCGATAGATTTGAATGACCAGGAAGCAAATACCCAGGAAAAACTTCGATTGATCCGCATTGTACTCCAACAAACCAATACATATATCCAAAACAAGGAACAGGAAGATCCTCAACACAAACGACTAGCCCCCGTTCGGAGCTTTAAAGAAGATGTAATCCTGGAAATCCAACAGTTAAACGGGACCATTGTACGGGATTCACTAATCAAGCAAAGAATAGTAGATGATCCGAACTCGAATACCACCCGCGATTTACTCATTGGTGTTTCACAAGCACCCAGAGCAAAAACCTGGGTACAGGAGTACCTGAGTGTTACAAGTGATCCTCAGAAAATTGCAGCCATGGAACGTTTGTATACAGGTGGTGAACTCCCTGGAATCCTTGACCAAACATTCATTAATGGTGATGGGACCGATATCCTGCTTGCTTTTCCGAAAGGTAGCGCTTTAAACGCGACGCAAAAAGCCATTATTTCACTGTTTGTTGACAAAGTAACAGATCTTGCTGCATTGAAAAAGTTGATTTCCCTGCGTTTTGACATAGATGTAGCAAATATCAAGGGACTGGAAGTTGGGAAACCAACAAATGGTGATGGTACGGTTCAGGCTGAACATGATTGGGATTTGGCAGGTCTGAAAAGAGCATACAATGTCATGAAATTATTACCGGAAGGACACGCTTCCAGCAATAACAGCTTTGAAAAGTTAAAACGTTTCACAGGTTCCGGTGGATGGTATGGTGACACCAATACGGTGGCTATGGCCTATGACGACATTACCGATAAAAAATCCGATTCCCGGACCCTTTCTGATAAGTGGAACAATCGCGGGCAAGACGTATTTACAGGAAAGAATTATTTCGATGCAAGCGTAAGACATGAAGTAGGACATGCCGTAGATCATGAACACGGGTTCAGCACTGCATATTGTGGTACCGCTAATGGCGGAGGATGGACAACTTTTGCTACTGCCATGAACATGGTCCAGGATTACCTGAACCAAAATAATTCAGCCTTATCA
>CAMLLB010000040.1 GCA_946480815.1 uncultured Flavobacteriales bacterium | reverse complement strand
GTACCTGCTGGAAGAAACAAAACTTGCTGTTTTCATGTACAGGGATTAATAATCCGGCTTGCAGCATGATCTGCAACAGCCCGATAGTCTTTAAAGTGATAGACTTTCCACCGGCATTTGGTCCTGAAATGACGAGCATTCTGCTGTTGGCATCCAGGATCAGACTTTGAGGAAGCGTTACCTTTCCAAGTGCCTTGTTCGTTTTCCAAAGAATCGGGTGAAAGGCATCGATTAATTCAATCCGTGTATTTCGGACAATTCCCGGCAGGTTAGCGTTCAGGTCAAGAGCCAGTTTGGTTTTGGCATTGATGAAGTCAAATTCGGTCAATAATTCCTGGTATGCTTCGATCAAAGGAAGATGATGTGCAATTTCCCGCGTTAACTCCTGGAGAATCCGGAAAATCTCTTTTCGTTCATCATCCAGGGACATTTCCAGTTCGTTATTCAACGGAATATTGATAGCCGGTTCAATGAACGTTAAACTCCCGGTTTTAGAAGATCCGACCACCATTCCTCCGATCTTTCGCTTGTGGCTTGATTGAACGGTCAGGACGCGTCGTTCATTGATAAATGCTTCTTTGGTGTCTCCAAGCAATCCTTCTTTCAGGTACCTGCGCATTTCCTTATCGAAATTGCGGTTAATCTGGTTGCGCAACTTGGCAATTTGTTGCCTGATCGCAAATAATTCAGGGGAAGCATCGTCCTTGATTTGTCCTCTTCGGTCAAAAACCTTTTCAATGGCTTCAATCAGTTCACGTGTGAAATAAACGTTGCTCAATAATGCGAACAGATTCGGGAAATCCTGTGAACGCTTGTCAAAGAAATGGAGCATGTGATTCACCAGCTCCGAAGCGCGGGTGATCCGTACAAAACCTTCCTGTTGTAAAACCGCATTATGAATCGGCAGTAATTTGATCTCGGCAAGCAGTTCTTCAAAATCCAATGCCGGAAAAGATTCTCCTTCTACCCGAATGCGTTTGAATTCGTTCAGCCGGAGCAGTTCAAATTCGATGGCATCAAAATCGTTGTTTGGAGTCAATTGTTCCAATCGGCTTTGAGCTGTAGCCCCAATACTAAACGCAGCCAACCATTCCCTGATTTGGTTAAATTCTAAATCGTGAAGTGTTTGCTGATCAAATTTGTTCATAGTGTAAAAATAATGTCAATTTGGAAGCTGGCAAAAACAGTGAAAGAAATGTTGGTAAAAGAGAACCATTTTAGGTCATGAAAATGGTTCTGTGGTTTATAACCCTGGAAGGGTGATTAAATTTTTTTGCTCCTATTAATTAGGCGTACGCACGAAACATTTTCCTATTTTTACCTCCTTGAAAGTTCTTCGGCAGGTATAGCAGATTTGAACTTTTTGGACATTTAAACCCTTTCAACTTCTTCAAATATGAAACTTTTATCCTTTAACGTAAACGGAATTCGCGCAATTGCAGGGAAATCTTTTCTCGATGATATGAAAACAATGCAGGCAGATGTCATTTGTTTACAGGAAACAAAAGCAACTGTGGAGCAGGTACTGGAAACTGTGAATCCTTTGGGGTATCCCTTTGTATATGCCAATGAAGCAGGAAGAAAAGGTTATTCCGGTACGGCAATTATTTCAAAAACAGAGCCGATTTCCGTTGTTTACGATATGGGAATTCCGGAGCACGACGAAGAAGGACGAGTGATCTGCGCTGAATACGACAAATTTTATTTGATTACGGTATATGTTCCCAATTCAGGGAGCGAGTTGTTGCGTTTGTCATACCGTCAGGCGTGGGATGCAGATTTTTTGCGGTACCTGAAAAAGTTGGAGGCACAGAAACCGGTAATCGTTTGCGGAGATTTCAATGTGGCACACAAAGCAATCGATTTGGCACGCCCAAAAGAGAATTACAACAAGTCAGCTGGATTCATGCAGGAAGAAATTGACGGAATGGATGGATTTGTCGGAAGCGGATTGGTTGATTCCTGGCGTGTATTGAACGGCGATGAGATCAAATATAGCTGGTGGAGCTATCGTGCCGGAGCACGAGGGAAGAACATTGGCTGGAGAATCGATTATTTCCTGGTTTCCGAAGCATTTGTCCCAAATCTGAAAGCAGCAACCATTCATAACGAAATTATGGGGTCTGACCATTGCCCGGTTGGATTGGAATTGAATTTATAATTGATAATTTGAATATTTAAACAGTAGGGGCGCAATTAATCGCGCCCCTACTGTTTAACGGACAATATAATTTTCCCAAAATGAAACCCACCTTTTCCAAAATGAAATGAATTTTTCTTTTTGGCATAGCCCTGATTTTTCTGTCTTCCTTCTGAATCCCCTTTGCCGCTTGGTGTTTAAGTTTTTTTAGGAGTGTGATTGCCTGTTAGGGGCATGGATTTGGCCTTTTGTCTTTCAAACGTTCAAACTAGCGAAAGATGAAAAAGGTTACAATAATGCTAATAGCATGTATTTCAATATTCGGGATGAATTTGAATGCGCAGGAAGATTACAGAGGAGCATTAAAAGTGGGGTTAAAAGCCGGGGCAAACTACTCCAATGTATGGGATGAAAGAGATAACGATTTTGAGGCTAACGGGAAAGCAGGATTTGCCGGAGGTGCCTTCTTACATATTCCAATCGGGAAATTCTTAGGTGTTCAGCCGGAAGTTTTATTTTCCCAAAAGGGATTCCAGGGATCCGGAGTGATGCTGGGACAAAACTATTCGTTCAAACGAACTACAAACTACCTGGACATACCGATCCTATTCACCTTTAAACCGTTTCCTGCTTTTTCGATTGTTGCGGGTCCGCAATATTCCTTCTTAATGAGCCAGGAAGACAACTTCACTTCCGGAACATTTTCCGAAACAGAATTCAGGGATTTTGACACGGATATTCGCCGGAATACATTGGGTGCAGTTGTCGGCTTCGATGTAAATGTAAACCACTTTGTGGTGTCTCCGAGAGCAGGATGGGATTTTCAAACGAACCATGGCGATGGTTCCTCGTCCGCTCCACGCTATAAAAATCAATGGCTTCAGCTAACATTGGGTTATAGATTCTAGTAGTTGAAGCTTTCATATTGGTTTGGAAAGTCCTTTCGGTTCAACCGGGAGGGCTTTTTTTTCATGATCTGAGTAGTGTTAATAACCCGTTGAAAACGATGTTCCTTTATTCTTAAAAACTATTCTTAAACTTTACCGCGATCGCCTGCTTTTGATTCTGTATCTTTGCTCAATGGAAGAACAACAACCGAACAATTCCCGTAGGGTAGGAGCTCGTACCAAGAATACTATTTTACCGCTTGCAAATGAAATGGGGAAAATTCCACCCCAGGCAATCGACGTGGAACAAGCCGTTCTTGGGGCAATGATGCTGGATAAAAACGCCGTGACCGATACCATCGATATGTTATCCGCTGAAAGTTTTTATGACCCGAAACACACGTACATTTATGGCGCGATCCGTGAACTGTTCGGAACTTCCAATCCGATTGACTTATTGACCGTTGCAGATAAATTGAAGCAGCGTGGAGAACTGGAAGCAGCTGGCGGAGTTGTGTATCTTTCTTCCCTGACGCAACGTGTAGGTTCCGTAGCACACATCGAATACCATGCACGGATCATCGCCCAGAAATACATTCAACGGGAAATTATCCGCATGTGTTCCGAAACCTTGCGGGATGCTTACGACGAAACAACAGACGTTTTTGAATTGCTGACCAAAGCAGAAGGATCGTTGTTCGGGATTGCCGAAAACAATATGAAGAAAACCGTCTCAACCATGAATATTGTGGTGAGTGAAGCGATCAAGGAAATTGAACAAGCGGCTAAAAACAGCGACGGACTTTCAGGGGTTCCTACCGGTTTCAGAAAGTTAGACGAATTGACTTCAGGTTGGCAGCGATCCGATATGATCGTTATTGCAGCACGTCCGGCGATGGGAAAAACCGCATTCGTATTGTCCATGGCACGAAATACCGCGGTGGATTTCAATATGGGAGTCGCGATCTTCTCACTGGAGATGTCCTCCGTTCAGCTTGTGAAACGTTTGATCTCAGCAGAAAGTATGATTTCCGCAGAGAAATTGAGAAAAGGAAAACTGGAAGAATACGAGTTCCAGCAACTATACAGTCGTGTTACCAAATTAGCGGAAGCTCCGATCTATATTGACGATACACCAGGTTTGAGCGTATTTGACTTACGTGCAAAATGCCGCCGTTTGAAAATGCAGTACGACATCCAGATGGTTATCATCGATTACTTGCAGCTGATGTCGGCCGGTGGTGGAAAAGGTACCGGGAACCGTGAACAGGAAATTTCAACCATTTCCCGTTCCATTAAAGAAATTGCAAAGGAACTGAACGTGCCGATCATTGCACTTTCACAGCTTTCCCGTTCGGTGGAAACGCGTGGTGGAGATAAGCGGCCGGTGCTTTCGGATCTTCGTGAATCCGGAGCGATTGAGCAGGATGCCGATATCGTTGGGTTCTTATATCGACCGGAATACTATGGAATTACAACCGCGGAAGATGGTTCTTCCAATGAAGGAGTCGGTGAGATCATCATTGCAAAACACCGGAATGGTGGTTTGGAAAATGTGCGGATGCGTTTCGTGGGGAAATATGCCCGTTTCGAAAACATGGAAGATCAGTATAACAGCGGTCCGGGAAATGATTTCAATCCGAATGCAATGAGTGCGGGAATGTCGATGAATCGTGGATTTGATGATGCGCCAAGAACCATTACACTTGGAAGTAACATGAACAATGTTCCGGACGAAGATTTCAATGGCCCGGACGAAACACCATTTTAAGTACTGATTCACAATTTATGTTGTAAATCAGGCGTTATCCCTTTTTTGAATTAAATTTAAGGTCTGTCATAAACAATACTATGAGATTTTTCCTGGCAATCGCATTTCTGATCGTTGTTAAAACTGTTTCGGCTTCTTCGATCCTGGTTCCGATGGATGAGAGACAAACGAACCATCTAAAAGCTTACGGCGTTTCTTTTTGGGTGCTTGAAAACGGAGTTGTGATGGAATGGCTCCTGAATTATCGCGGCGGATCTTTTTTATTCCCGCATTTAAGAACTATTGAAGAAGAATTGATCATTCGTGGAGTAAGTTACGAAATCGTAGCTGACGGACAAGTGAATGCCATTCGGACCGAGATTGCCAATCCGGAAGTGAACATGGAAATTGTTCAGCTGGAAAAAGCACCGAAAATTGCTGTTTATACACCGAAAAGTGCGTTGCCCTGGGATGATGCGGTAACGATGGTGCTGGATTATGCTGAAATTCCTTACGATAAGATTTACGATTCGGCGATCGTTATGGGAGTTCTTCCCAAATACGACTGGCTGCATTTGCATCACGAAGACTTTACCGGTCAATACGGAAAATTCTATGCTTCTTTTCATCGGGAAGCCTGGTATATAAATCAGGTGGCTGATGCGGAAAGAGATGCCGCAAATTTGGGCTTTGCGAAAGTTTCTCAGTTGAAACTGGCTGTTGCAAATAACCTGCGGAATTTCGTCATTGGGGGCGGATTCTTGTTTACGATGTGTAGTGGAACGGACAGTTTCGATATTGCACTTTCGGCCCACGAAACAGATATTTGTGAACGCATGTTTGACGGAGATTCCAGAGATCCGAATTGTCAGAACGAACTGGACTACAACATGACTTTTGCGTTCAAGGACTTTATTTTGGTCCAGGACCCGATGTTGTATGAATATTCGAATATCGACGGAACAGATTTGCACCGACTGCCTGAAAGTCAGGATAAATTCACATTATTCGACTTTTCTGCCAAATGGGATGTTGTTCCGGCAATGTTGACGCAATGCCACACCGATGTGATTGATGGTTTCATGGGACAGACAACTGATTTCAGACGTGATTTGATCAAATCAAATGTTCTGGTGATGGGCGAAAACAAAGCATTGAATACTGCTCGTTACATTCACGGTGAATTGGGCCAGGGAACCTGGACATTTTACGGAGGTCATGATCCTGAAGATTTCCAGCACAAAGTAGGGGATCCACCAACCGATCTGAATTTACATCCGAATTCACCTGGATATCGATTGATCCTGAACAATATTTTGTTCCCGGCCGCGAAGAAGCAGAAGCGAAAAACATAACGAATTACGAATTACGAATTACGAATTACGAATTACGAATTACGAATTACGAATGTTGATCTTAATTGGCTTATTCAGAATTATTTCACCTTGATTTCCAAAGTTTTAATAATCGATGTTAGGATTTTTAGTAGCTCTTCACAACCTTGAATAAGTTTCATTGCAATTTCCTGTTGCAGGTACTGTGTTGTTTCAAGCAGTTTTAACCAATAAAGAGTCTCATTGGTCTCTTTTCTTGAGATTTGAAGTTTATGAATAAAATCTTTTGAAGATTGGCCCCGAATTGCTTCGGAGATGTTAGCACCAATTGATGTTCCTGAACGTAAAAGTTGTTTTGACAAGACGAATTCTTTCTTCTCGAAAGCCAGGTATTTATAGGTTTCTACAATTTGTACTGCGAAGTCAAAGCTTTTTTCTTGAATAATATTTCCTTTCATGTGAATAGCATTTCTTACTTAAGATAATAAAAAAGATGAATTGATTATTAGGAATTAGGAATTAGGAATTAGGAATTAGGAATTAGGAATTAGGAATTTGTTCTTCATAAAATCCAAAACGCAATTCCCTTCGTACATGAATCATCTTACAGTGTGGTAACTGTAATAGATGTGTTTTAGGTACGGCTTGCTAAGGCCAGATAGAATTAGCGGGGTTAGGTTTAAACTTGAAACTCTGAGTGCCGAAAGGTGTTCAGAGTTTCGTTTTTTTATAAAAAGTTTAAAGTCTTAATATCCTGAAGTCCTAATATCTTAATATCTTTGTGCCGGCGCTGAAGCTATGGCATAGGCGCTGTGAAACTTTTTACAAAAACAAACATAGCATGCAACTGTGGAACACATTTAGTAAAGAGGAATTAGAGCAAAAATTGCGCGAGGCAGGTCACGAGTTTGTGACGATCTCTTTCTATAAGTATGCAAAAATTGCCAATCCTCAAATTTTCAGAGATTACTTATATCAATTATTGGATAACCTTCAGGTTGTTGGGCGTATTTATGTTGCCAATGAAGGGATTAATGCGCAAATCTCGGTACCAACCGATCGCTTGAATGCTTTTCGTACGGATCTGTATTCCATCGATTTCCTGGACGGTGTTCGATTGAATATCGCAGTGGAAGAAGAAGGTGCAGAATTTCCGTTCCTGAAATTGAAGGTAAAAGTCCGTAATAAGATCCTGGCAGATGGTTTGTCCGATGAATCGTTTGACGTAACAGATATCGGGAAACATTTGAAAGCAGAAGAATTCAATGCTTTGACGCAAGACCCGGATACCATTCTAATCGACTTTAGAAATCATTACGAACATGAAGTGGGGCATTTCAAAGGAGCAATTCTTCCCGATGTAGACACCTTTCGTGAATCGTTACCAATAATTGAAGACGCTTACCTGAAGGGAAACGAAGATAAAAACATCGTGATGTATTGTACCGGTGGAATTCGATGTGAAAAAGCATCTGCATGGTTCAAGCACCGTGGATTTAAGAATGTTCATCAGTTGGAAGGCGGGATCATCAAGTATGCAAATGAATGCAAGGAAAAAGGCCTTGAAAATCGGTTCATAGGTAAGAACTTTGTATTTGATGAACGACGTGGAGAACGAATCACGGATGATATCGTTTCAAATTGTCATCAATGCGGAGAACCCGCTGACGTGCATGTAAATTGTGCCAATGAAGCATGCCATTTGCTGTTCATTCAGTGTGAAAAATGCAATGCGAAATACGAAAGTTGTTGTACACCTGAATGCCAGGAGATTATTCATCTTTCTTTTGAAGAGCAAAAAGCGCTGAGAAAAGGCCAGGATAACAGCAATAAAATATTCAAAAAAGGAAGAGCGGAGCATTTATTGCAGAAATTGAATCAATAAAACAATTATCTTCGACCAACAAAATCAAACACGTGGAATTAGCAATTGACTGGAAGGTAGATTCACAATTAGTGGATGGATGGTCTACCCCGAACTTATACGGATTGTTGTTCGTAGGAGGAATGATCTTCGGATATTATGTTATCAAAAGAATGTTCAAATCCGAGGGCATTTCAGAAAAATACCTGGACAAGTTATTGCTGTATGTGGTTCCTGCAACCATCATCGGTGCACGTTTGGGACATGTGTTTTTCTACGGGCCTTATCACGACGGATTTAATGCCAAGGGGCAATTTGAAGAAGGATATTTTGATCATCCCATGTCGATTTTTAAAGTTTGGGAAGGTGGTTTGGCCAGTCACGGTGCTGCTATTGTGATCCTGGTCATGTTGTATGTGTACTCCAAAAAAGTATCTCATCGACCGATGTTATGGATTTTGGATCGTATTGTTGCTCCGATTGCCATTGCGGGATGTTTTATCCGTTTGGGAAACCTGGTAAACCATGAAATTATTGGAGTTCCGACAAACCTTCCCTGGGGATTCAATTTCTTCAATGCAGGACCGGAATATTTGGTAGATGGAAAGGTTGTTCCACGCCACCCGGCACAATTGTATGAATCCATTACTTACCTGTTCTCATTTATCGTATTAATGAGAATGTATTGGAAAACCAAAGCGAAGGCAATTCCGGGAAGGCTGTTTGGAATGTTCATGATTTTGATCTGGACTGCGCGTTTTGTTATTGAGTTCGTGAAAGTCGGGCAAACGGACCGCGATGATTCCTGGGCATTGAATACCGGGCAATTATTAAGTATCCCGTTCATTTTGATCGGATTGTATTTGACTTTCCGGAAAGTTCCTGAAAAAGAACAAGCGAAATTTGACGAAGCGGTTGCAACACCACTTCCGTAAAATATAAAAGAGTAATTAAGTGACGTAATAACGCAATATTACGTCACTTATTATTTTATCAAAATGCAACATATTGAAAATCAAATTATTGTGTTCTGGTGTAATATCGCAATATTACGTCAGGGAAATTTCTAACCTCTTTTTTACTTGGATTTCTGCACTTCCCAAACTTCAAAGAATTTAGTGTATCTTTGTGCCCCATTTTGGTTGATTTCATGAAAACAAAAACACTTCGTAAGAATAAAGTAAATGTCATAACACTTGGTTGTGCAAAGAATACCTTTGACTCTGAGGTTATGATGGCACAGTTAGCAGCCAACAAATTTGAAGTGGAGCATGAAGCCAAACAAGATGATTCCGAGATTGTAATTATCAATACGTGTGGGTTTATTGACAATGCAAAGCAGGAATCAATCGAGACCATCCTCAGATATGCGGATGCAAAAAAAGAAGGTTTGGTAGACAAGGTCTATGTGACCGGTTGCCTTGCTCAGCGTTATAAAGACGATCTGGAACAGGAAATTCCTGAAGTAGATGCGTTTTTCGGGACACGAGAATTGCCGCGCTTGCTCAAAACATTAAAAGCAGACTATAAGCATGAATTGGTTGGAGAACGTTTACTAACGACACCTTCCCATTATGCGTATTTCAAAATAGCAGAAGGTTGTGACAGACCGTGTTCCTTTTGTGCGATCCCTCTAATGAGGGGGAAACATGTTTCAACTCCGATGGATCAGTTGGTTGCATCAGCTAAAAGTCTGGCAGCACAAGGTGTGAAAGAAATTTTACTGATCGCGCAGGATCTGACATACTACGGGCTGGATATTTACAAAAAGCGAAATCTGGCAGAGTTACTGGATCAACTGGCTGCCGTTGAAGGCATCGAATGGATTCGTTTGCACTATGCGTTTCCTGCAGGTTTCCCGATGGATGTACTGGATGCAATGGTAAAACATCCGAACGTATGTTTGTACCTGGATATGCCTTTGCAGCACGGTTCAACCAAGATCCTTCAATCGATGCGTCGTGGAATTACCCGTGAGAAAACGGAAGCCCTGGTGAATACTATTCGGGAGAAAGTTCCGGGAGTTGCTATTCGTACGACACTGATTGCAGGTTACCCCGGAGAAACCGAAGAGGACTTCGAGGAAATGTACGAGTTCGTTGAACGTATGCGTTTTGACCGTTTGGGGATTTTCACTTATTCTCATGAGGAAAATACACATGCTTATTCCCTGGAAGACGATGTACCTGATGAAGTAAAACGTCAGCGTGCGGATGAGATCATGGAATTACAATCAGGAATTAGCTATAAATTGAACCAGGAAAAGATCGGTAAGACATTTAAAGTCCTGTTTGATCGCATCGAAGGCGATTATTTCATTGGTCGTACAGAGTTCGATTCACCGGAGGTTGATAATGAGGTGCTTGTAAAAAAATCGGAAGGATATGTAAGTATCGGAGATTTTGCATTGGTTGAAATTACCTCTGCCGATCATTACGACCTATACGGAAAGTTTGTACTATAAATTTAGTATTTTATTAACGTTGTGTTAAATATTTGCTCAACCATTGAATTGGGTAATTCAGAAGTATAGTCTACTCATTTGTCGATACGTTTTTTTGTAACAGCCTGACATTCTTTGTATTTTCGCCGAATACAAATACTATTACTTATGAAAATAAAGTTACTATTCACAGGACTTTGTCTCTGTTCTGTAGCCCATTTTAGCTATGGACAGACCGAAACTCAAGCGTTAAAGGAGCCAACACCTATTGTTGTTTCATCAAACCCGGTCTTAAATGCTCAAAGAGCAAAATTGGACTCAAAGCAATTTGAGATCAATCAAGCCGTTTCTTCTTCCAGAGCACAAATGAACAAGTTGACTGAGGAATTTCGTGTATTGAAGGAGGAATACCGAAGATTGCTTTCAGCTGAATTGGAGAAAACTACAGATGCGCAATTGAGAACTCAGTTGCAGGAAGAGATGACACGTTATTCAGAAACGACAAATTCACAAACCCGCTAATCACGAACTTATGAAAACAATTCATTTAAAACTAGCTGCTCTTTGCAGCTTATTTGCCTTTGGACTTAATCCAAAAGCGCACGCTCAGGCCTTTTCCGAAAGCTTTAATGACATTACAACGCTTGCCGGTAGCGGTTGGGTGATGACCAATGCCAGTGTGGCTGTTGGTTCCACAAACTGGTTCCAGGGAACGAGTGTATCTGGCGGAGGGCCATTTGATTCGTATAATGGAGCAACAAATGCATACATTGGAGCAAACTACAACAATACGGGAAATACCGGAACCATCAGTAACTGGCTTATGACTCCGAATCGCATATTTAGAAATGGCGACGTGATCACGTTCTATACGCGTAAACCAAGTCCGGATAATTATGCAGATCGCCTGGAAGTACGTTTGAGTACGAATGGTGCAAGTACGAGTGTCGGATCAGGAACCACCGTTGGTGATTACACGACGTTATTATTGAGTATCAATCCGAGCTTGACATTGGGTGTTTATCCAACCACCTGGACAATGTATACGGTTACTATTTCAGGCCTGGCTGCACCGACTTCCGGTCGTATAGCATTCCGTTACTTTGTAACCAGTGCGGGCCTTTCAGGAACAAATTCCGATTACATCGGGATTGATCAGGTAGATTACACACCATATGTTTGTCCGGCGTTTACGATATCTCCGGGATCATTGTCCGGGGGAACAGCCGGAAGCGCTTATTCTCAATCATTGTCGCAAACGGGTGCATTGGGAGCGCCGAACTTTGCAGTAACGGCCGGAGCACTTCCTCCGGGATTAACTTTGGCTTCTAATGGAGCAATTTCCGGAACACCGACTGCAACAGGGACGTTCAATTTTACAACAACTGTAAATGATGCCAGTGGATGTTCAGGCTCTCAGGCTTATTCCATTACGATTGTTTGTCCTGCAAACCCGATTACTTTTACAACTGCACCGGCTTTATGTGACAATGCAAGTCCATACACTTTGGTTCAAGGTGCTCCGGCAGGTGGAACTTACAGCGGAACAGGAGTTTCTTCCGGGCAATTCAATCCCGCATCAGGAACACAAACGATTACCTATGATTACACAAATGCTTACGGTTGTTCCTATAATTCGAATTACACGATTACAGTAAACCCGGCCCCAATCGTTTCCCAGGGACCAATTCCGGATGCTTGTGATAATGCGGGGATGGTTACATTAATCAATGGAATGCCGGGAGGTGGAACTTATTCCGGAACCGGAGTAACCGGAGGTAGTTTCGATCCGATGGCAGGAACACAAACTGTAACCTATACTTATACCGATGCGAATGGTTGTTCGAATAGTGCGTCTACTACAATTACAGTGAATACAGCTCCAACGGTTTCGCAAAGTGCTATTTCAGCAGTATGCAACAATTCTGGAACGCTGGCCTTGACAGGTGGAAGTCCGGCAGGAGGAACTTACAGCGGAACAGGAGTAAGCGGAAGTGATTTTGACCCGATGTCAGGAACTCAAACTGTAACCTATACTTATACAGATGCGAACGGTTGTTCGAATAATGCCTCTACTACAATTACAGTGAATGTGGCCCCAACGGTTACACAAAGTCCAATTTCAGCTGTTTGCAGCAACTCAGGAATGTTGGCCTTGACCGGTGGAAGTCCTGTAGGAGGAACTTACAGCGGAACAGGAGTAACCGGAAGTGATTTCGATCCGACGGTTGGAACTCAAATCGTAACATATACTTATGTAGATTCAAATGGTTGTGCGAATGGTGCATCAACAAGTATTACGGTAAACACTGCTCCGACAGTTGGATTTATGTCACCTGTTTCAAGCATGTGTTTGAATCATCCTCCATTGACACTCTCAGGGGGAACTCCGGCAGGTGGAACGTATACTGGTACGGGAGTGAGTGGAGGAATGTTAGATCCTTCAACTGCAGGTACCGGAAATCATGTCATTACTTATTCCTTTACGGATGGGAATGGATGTGATGGTCAGGCAACATATACTATCAATGTAAGTGATTGTTTGGGCTTAACGGAAAACGGACAGGAGTTTGGATTGGAGGTTTATCCGAATCCGACAAATGGTAAATTAACTGCAAGTGTATCTTCAGGAACTGATTTCTCTATCATGAATGTAGTTGATGTCCAGGGGAAAGAAATTCCTTTCGGATCATATAAATCTGCAGCTACAACAATAGATATTGATTTATCAAATCAGGTACCGGGACTTTACTTTGTAAATGGAGTTGTGGATGGCCAACATTTCACTTTCCGAATTCAAAAACAATAATTGGGTTACGCAATTATCAAATAAGAAGAAGTCGCTCAGAAATGAGCGGCTTTTTTGTTGTGGCTATGTGAGGCACCGCATGCAGGTGCAGCATCAATTCTGTATGTTTTTAACATTGTAAGCAGACTTCAAATTTCATCTTTCACCCTGAAATTCAATTCGTAATTAGGGATTCGTAATTCGTAATTGAGATAGTAAGGGGAAACCCCTGATTTGGTTTGATAGCCTTCCAAGCGCATAATAGTTAGCTATTTTTGAGGGAATTAAACATAAACACTCATGAAAATAAAAGTACTATTCGCAGGGTTTTGTTTCTGTTTTACAGCACAATTCAGCTATGGACAGACCGAAACTCAAACTCTAAAAGAGCCAATACCTGTTGCTGTTTCAGCAAACCCGGTCTTAAATGCTCAAAGAGCAAAATTAGATTCCAAACAGTTTGAGATCAATCAAGCCGTTTCTTCTTCCAGAGCACAAATGAACAAGTTGACTGAGGAATTTCGTGTATTGAAAGAGGAATACCGAAGATTGCTTTCTGCTGAATTGGAGAAAACTATGGATATGCAATTGAAAGCTCAGTTGCAAGAGGAAATCACACGTTATCTGGTAACGAATTCTCAAACACGTTAATCACTGAATGATGAAAACAAGCATTTTAAAAACAACTGCTCTTTGCGGTTTATTGGCTTTCGGCCTTGGTTCAAAGTCACAGGCACAATCCTTTTCGGAAAGTTTTAATGATATCACTACGCTTGCCGGAAGTGGCTGGGTAACCTCTAATGTCAGTGTGGCTGTTGGTTCTACAGGCTGGTTCCAGGGAAATGCTACTTCTGCAGGAGGACCATTTGATTCATACAATGGGGCGACAAATGCATACATTGGAGCAAACTACAACAATACGGGAAATACCGGAACCATCAGTAACTGGCTTATGACTCCGAATCGCATATTTAGAAATGGCGACGTGATCACGTTCTATACGCGTAAACCAAGTCCGGATAATTATGCAGATCGCCTGGAAGTACGTTTGAGTACGAATGGTGCAAGTACGAATGTCGGATCAGGAACCACTGTTGGTGATTACACTACTTTACTGATGAGTGTAAACCCGAGCTTGACATTGGGCGTTTATCCAACCACCTGGACAATGTACACAGTTACTATTTCAGGCCTGCCTGCACCGACTTCCGGTCGTATAGCATTCCGTTACTTTGTAACCAGTGCGGGTCTTTCAGGAACAAACTCCGATTATATCGGGATTGATCAGGTAGATTACACACCATATGTTTGCCCCGCGTTTACATTGAGTCCTGCAGGTGGCGCTTTAACGAATGGGACAGCAGGAACAGCATATTCGAACACGTTTACTCAAACCGGGGCTTTAGGCACACCGAACTATGCAATTACAGCGGGAGCACTTCCTCCTGGATTAACTTTGGCTTCCGACGGAACTGTTTCAGGAACACCGGTTGCAACCGGAACGTTTAATTTTACCGTTACGGTAAATGATGCAAGCGGATGTTCAGGTTTTCAGGCTTATTCTATTACGGTAGTTTGTCCTGCAAACCCGATTACTTTTACACCTGCACCGGCTTTATGTGACAATGCAAGTCCATACACTTTGGTTCAAGGTGCTCCGGCAGGTGGAACTTACAGCGGAACAGGAGTTACCGGTGGTATTTTTGATCCAGCTTCAGGAACACAAACAGTTACTTACGATTATACCGATCCTTATGGCTGTTCTTTTAACTCCAATTACACGATTACAGTAAATCCGGCCCCAATCGTTTCCCAGGGACCAATTGCGGCTGCTTGTGATAATGCAGGATTAGTCACATTAATCAATGGAATACCAGGAGGTGGAACTTATTCCGGAACAGGAGTTACAGGAGGTAGTTTCGATCCGATGGCAGGAACACAGACTGTGACTTACACATATACTGATGCAAATGGTTGTTCGAATAGTGCGTCTACTACAATTACGGTGAATACAGCTCCAACAGTTTCGCAAAATGCCATTTCAGCAGTATGTGACAATTCAGGAACGTTGGCCTTAACCGGGGGAAGTCCTGCAGGCGGAACTTATAGCGGAACAGGAGTAAGCGGAAGTGATTTTGACCCGATGTCAGGAACTCAAACTGTAACCTATACTTATACAGATGCGAACGGTTGTTCGAATAATGCCTCTACCACAATTACAGTGAATGCGGCTCCAACGGTTACACAAAGTCCGATTTCAACTGTTTGCAGCAACTCAGGAATGTTGGCCTTGACCGGTGGAAGTCCGTCAGGAGGAACTTATAGCGGAACAGGAGTAAGCGGAAGTGATTTCGACCCGACGGTAGGAAC
The DNA here is from genome assembly GCA_946480815.1 of uncultured Flavobacteriales bacterium. The sequence goes on along the minus strand of CAMLLB010000040.1, from coordinate 22,706 downwards.
TCAGACGGTAAGCTATATTTATACGGATACGAATGGTTGTTCGGATGATGCTTCTACAACCATTACAGTGAATATGGCTCCGACGGTTGGATTTATGTCACCTGTTTCAAGCATGTGTTTGAATCATCCTTCATTGACACTTTCAGGGGGAACTCCGGCCGGTGGAACTTACAGTGGAGCAGGAGTAAACAATGGGATCCTTGATCCGGTAGCAGCGGGTGCAGGTGACCATATGATCACTTATTCCTATACAGATGCAAATGGGTGTGATGGCGAAGCAACATTCTCCATTCATGTGGATGCTTGTCTGGGGCTTACAGAAAGCGGACAGGAATTCGGATTGGAGATCTATCCGAATCCGACAAACGGTAAATTCACTGTAAGTGTTACTTCCGGAGCTGATTTTTCAATTGTAAAGGTGGTAGATATTCAGGGGAAAGAAGTTCAATTTGACTCTTCCAAATCTGCTGCAACAGCAATAGATCTTGATTTTTCAAACCAGGTTTCAGGAGTGTATTTTGTCACTGGTTTAGTCGACGGACAGCATGTTGTTTTCCGTGTTCAAAAACAATAATTGGCATATCAATCATTTGATTATCAATAATTTAATTCGAAACCGTTCCGACATTCCGGAACGGTTTTTTTTGTGGAAATTGTAAAACAGATCTTCGATGAGATCGGTAGTTTGTTGATTTAAATCTGCAAAATACTAATTAGCAACGCAATAGGTCTGATTAGAAATTAATTTTAGCCCCACAACTTAAACACGCATGAAATATTCACTACAACTTAAAGCAATTAAGATTGCTCTACTATTACTCGTATCAGCTTCAGTTGCCCAGGCACAGACAAGCTACAAGGTCTCGGTACCTTACAGTTATCTTACGAAAAGCTATCTCTCATTAGCTACTGACAATATTCCGAACACTGGGCGTTACATTTCAGGAAACAGGTTTGAATTGCTTTTGGAGCAGGAACATGCCGAAAACTATGTCAGATCCGTTTTTGAATCGGTAGGAATTCCTGTATTGAACGTGAGCAGTTCGAAAGAATTAACCACTTTCAGAGAAAAGGCAGGTGGAAATGATTGTGAAACAGCAGAATTATTGTGTTCCAACACCTCACAAACAGCAAACAGTGGTGGTGCAGGTACACAGGAATTAAATGGTTCAAATCAGGGATGTCTTGGAATTGAGCATCAATCTTCGTGGTATTACCTGAATGTTCAAACTGGAGGGACACTTACGATGACAATCGCCCCCGTAAATGGAGGTGATGATTATGACTTTGCTATTTGGGGCCCATTCACTGCCGCTACAGCCGGGGCAAATTGTCCACCCACATCTGCTCCAATCCGATGCAGTTATTCATCTGCAACCGGAAATACCGGGTTGATGATCCCTTATACCGGGCAAAGCAGCTCGTTTGGGTGTGGTTTTCTAGGCTTATTTCCCTGTACAGGTTCAATTACTTCTACCAACAATCCTGCAGACCTAAGTGAAGGTGTGGGAGGAGATAAATGGGTGAGTAATTTAGTAACTACTTCAAATCAGGTTTATATTCTTCTGGTAGACAATTTCTCCAATTCCGGGCTGCCTTATGATTTATCTTTTGGAGGAACTTCTGTTTTGGGGTGTACACCGGTGGCTTTACCCATTGAGTTGGCAGCTTTTAACGTAACGAAGACTTCAATGGGAAATAGTTTGACCTGGACAACCGAAACAGAAGACAGGTCGCACTATTTTACTGTTGAATGGAGCACTGATCCGGCTTCGGGGAATTGGCAGGAAATAGCACAGGTATCCGCACAGGGATATTCCCAGGAAAGTCATGATTACATGATCTTTCATTCAACACCATCAGCAACTGAGATCAATTATTACCGTTTGAGTTTAACGGACCTTGATGGTGCCAGAACTATTTACGATGCACATCTTTTAAGCGTTGGCAATAACCAGGTGTCTAAAAAAGTGGAACACATTTTCAATCTGATGGGACAAGAAGTGGATGACAATTGTAAAGGGATTGTGATTTACTATTACTCTGACGGCACAATTGAAAGAGTATACAGATAATTCCGGATTATTGAGTTAATTAAACAGATTTAAAGTCGTTCAGAAATGGACGACTTTTATTTTTTTGTTATTTTGGCGGCATGGACATTCAAAACCGACTACTTGAACAGTTAAAGGCGAAACTTCCACCCGATACTTCATTGGGCAAATTACTGATGGACGACTTGGAATTGTCCAGGGATTCAGCTTATCGGAGAGCGCGTGGCGAAACGGCATTGAAACCGGAAGAAATTAACCTGCTTTGTCAAAAATACGATTTATCAATTGATAAAATTATTGGGGTTTCAGGTAAAAGTGTGACCTTTCAATACAACCCGATCCAGCGTTCTGAATTTTCCTTCGAAACCTATTTGAACGGAATCATGGATGGGTTTAAGCGAATGGTCGCTCAACGTACACAGGAATTGTATATGTCCAACCTGGACCTGATTATCTTTCAGTTATTGAACTCACCGGCACTTTTACGTTTTAAGTTGCTTTATTTCGGGAAGTGTTATCTGAAATTGGGCCAATTGGAGCAAGTGAAGTACCACAAAGGTTGGAAAGGTGACATCTCGGACGAACAATTGCAACAAATGGCCAATTTTTATATTCGTGTAAAATCGACCGAAGTAATTGGATACGATGCCGGGAAAGGGTTGATCCGGGAAATTGTTTCATTCTATGAACTCGGGTATTTTGAGAGTGCACAGGATGCGCTTTTCCTCATTGATGAGGTGGCGGATTTGATAGAGCATATCAAAAAACAGGCGGAAATCGGACGTAAATTTATTAAGGGGCAACCGGTGATTACCGAAGCAGATAATTTTCATTTATACCTGCATCAAACGTATATTCAGGATAATACCATTATTTCGGAAACGAATGCTTACCGCATGTTGTATATTACACATAACATGTTGAACTACCTCTATACCATTGACCAGGATTACGTCAATAAATCTTTCGCTGTTTTCCAATCCATGCTGAAGAGCTGTGTGAAGATTTCTGAAGAAAACCAGCGGCAGCGTAATGCGTATTTTGATAGTTTGAGCCAGTTTGTGGACCGGGCACGAGTTCGAATCCAGGGAACGGATTTGTTTTAGATAAAAGTTGACTTCGACTACGGGGTAGTAATATGGTTTGCAATAATGGATTAATTTACTGAAAAGCAACATGTTGATTTAAGTTTGTAAACCTATTAGTTAACTCGTTTATTATTGCGATTACAGTCTTGTAATCAGGTGATTACTTCTTAAAGTACACTTTTAATTAAAATTATTCCGCGAATGATACGTCAAATTACATCACTTAAAACGTTGGTCCACCTGTCTTTTTGTGAATGTCCTGACAGCTATCGGGATAGTGAAATGGCTTAATTCATTGAAAAACAGTATGCTGGTTTAAGTTTGTAAACCTATTAGTTAACTCGTTTATTATTGCGATTACAGTCTTGTAATCAGGTGATTACTTCTTAAAGTACACTTTTAATTAAAATTATTCCGCGAATGATACGTCAAATTACATCACTTAAAACGTTGGTCCACCTGTCTTTTTGTGAATGTCCTGACAGCTATCGGGATAGTGAAACGGTTTAATTTACTGAAAAACAGCATGTTGATTTAAGTTTGTAAACCTATTAGTTAACTCGTTTATTATTGTGATTAACAATCTTGTAATCAGATGATTACTTCTTAAAGTGCACTTTTAATTAAAATTATTCCGCGGATGATACGTCAAAATTGCATCGCGTAAAAAGCGTTGGTCCAAATGCGTATAAATCTCCGTTGTGGTAATATTTTCGTGACCCAACATATCCTGAACTGCACGTAAATTGGCACCGCCTTCAATTAAATGGGTCGCAAAAGAGTGCCGGAAAGTATGCGGACTGATTTTTTTCTTGATCCCTGCAGCTTCCGCCAGCCGGGTAATGATCGTATAGATCATGATCCGGGTCAATTGTGCGCCTCGCCTGTTGAGAAATACAATCGCTTCATTTCCCTTTTTTACGGGTACGTTTTCCCGGTCATTTTTCGCATAAAAAGTAACTTCTTCCACAACACTTGGACTCACAGGGACCAACCGTTCCTTATTTCCTTTCCCGATCACCCGAATAAATCCTTCATCAAAAAAACAATCTTCAAATCTCAATGAAACCAATTCACTTACACGCAATCCGCAACTGTAAAGCGTTTCAAGGATAGCTTTGTTCCGCTGGCCTTCATTCGAACTGAGGTCGATTGCTGCTATCATCGCATCAATTTCTTCCAGTGTCAAAACTTCCGGTAATTTCCTTCCGATCTTCGGGAGCTCCAAACTTTCAGAAGGATCATCCTTTCGAATATCTTCCTGGAGCAAAAAATCAAAAAACTGCTTCCAGCCACTGATAATCCGGGCTTGGGAACGCGCACTTAAGCCCATGTCATACAATTCAGCAACGAATTGCTTCAGATGCCCTGTTTGAATGTGTTCCGGAGAAAGTGTGTAAGATTCGCAAAAGTCACGTAACTTAGCAATATCCTGTTGGTAGGCAAAAATGGAATTTTCAGCCAGGCTTCGTTCAATCTTCAGGTAATGAACAAATTGTTTAATATAGCGTTCCCAATCTTTCAATGATGCGTATTCTGATTCTCAATGGCCCGAATTTAAACCTTTTAGGAACACGTGAGCCCGAAATTTATGGAAATCGTACTTTTTTACAGGTCCTGGAAGAGTTAAAGCAACATTTTCCGGGCGAAATAGATTACATTCAGAGCAATGTGGAAGGAGAATTGATCAATGCATTGCATGATTCAAAACACGACGGAATAATACTCAACGCCGGTGGATATACGCATACAAGTGTAGCCATTCGCGATGCAATTTCAGGAATTAAAACCCCGGTTGTGGAAGTTCATATCAGTAATTTGGCACAGCGTGAAGAGTTCCGTCACAATTCATTCATCACGGCTGTTTGTGAAGGTTCGATCATGGGGTTCGGAATGGACAGTTACCGCTTGGCTTTGGAGTGGTTTAAGGGAAATCCCCGCGGTAAGATCGGGTATTAACCATTTGACCACAAAGCACACGAGGCACACGAAGTTTTTTGTTTTGCTATTTGAGAAGGTGATGTTTTTTCTTAACTTAAAGAGAAACAAACACTATTCAATGGAATTAAAACACTATGAAAAACAAGAAGAATGGATGAAAACCATTTATCAATCAGCTTTAAAGGTTCATTCAACATTAGGTCCTGGTTTGCTGGAATCAGTTTACGAAATTTGTTTATTGCATGAACTGACAAAAAGAGGATTGTTAGTTGAAAGACAAAAGGCATTACCGATCAATTATGATGGAGTTGTCATAGATTCAGGATTAAGACTAGATCTTTTTATTGAAGGAGAGATAATCATTGAGTTGAAAGCAGTTGACTCATTAGCTCCCATTCATCAAGCCCAAATCTTAACTTATATGAAATTGGCTAAAAAAGAGCTTGGATATCTTATCAATTTCAATGAAAAACTATTAAGAAACGGTGTAAAGCGTTTCACTTTAAGAGGGAATATTGATCAGTAATGGTTTGTTCGCTTCGTGTTCCTTCTAATATGGACATCAACAGAAACCCTTGTGTGCTTTGTGCACTTCGTGGTCAATTTATTTTCTATGTATTCTTTGGGAGGAATGACTCATTTTCAGAGGAGTAAATAACTGCTATACTTTGTGTTCTTCCTAAATGTGCATCAATAGAAATCCTCGCGTGCTTTGTGTAATTCGTGGTCAATCTATTTCACAGGTTCGAAATGGATCGTCTTTTCTACATGAGGAACAGGAATAGGAGCAACGGCTATCCGATTCTCGGTTTCCAGTGTGATTAATCTTCCCAAACCCAAGGCGATGATGTGGTTGATACTGTCGTTATTGGTCTGGAGTACACTAAAATCCCGCCAGGTAATCGAATGACTGTAAACCTTCCCGATTCCATCTATGTATCCGTAATTTGCATTTGCATCCGGTGTAAACTGATGATTCTCATTCGTGAAAAGAGAAACGCCGACTCCTTTCCCGTTCACGTCAAAAAAACCAAGCCCGATCAACGAGTCTTTGTCATTCCGTTTAAGGATTTCGGTTTTTGATACAGTATCAATTTGATGCCGCTCGCTGTTCTGAAGGTAATAGTAGGTCAACCGTTCTTTCATGACATCGCATTTCTCTTCACATTCCGGTTCATAGCTCTTATGTGAAAATGCCAGTAATCCGATCCCGATCAAAGCAGGTAATGCCTGTACGAAGAAGATCTTTTTATCTGCAGTTAAGGCACCGTAAATTCCTGCAACCGAAACGCAAATTAGAAAGAACAGGCTTACATTGAAGCGCCATTCCGGGTTACAGATAAAGAACGACCAGATTAATCCTGCAGCTAAAAAGCCGTTGTACAATCCCTGATTGGCTGCCAGTGTTTTCGTTTTGGGAAATAATTCCTTTTCGAAATTCTTGAAGGTTTTCGGTCCCTTGGTCGTCCAGGCAAACATTTCCAGCCACATCACATATACGTGAAACAAGGCTACAATTCCAATTACAATTTTAATAGCGATTTCCATAGTTTTTAAGATTAATGTGATTTAACTCCAACAATCGAATACATCATCGGGATGAAATTCCCCAAATGTTTGATCCGGTATTTTCCGGGTGCGAATTCTTCTGTATGTGCAAAACAATTGTAGTTGGAGAAATCGTATTCCCGCAAATCCTGCAATTGGATTCCTTGTTTCAGTAAACTGGTAATTACTTCACTCATCCCATGATTCCAGCTTACGGAAGTTGTTTTTATTTCGGCATCCCTATCGGCATACGTGCCATTTGCTGTTTCTACAATTGGTTCCGATTTAAAATAGCGGTATCCAATCTTTTGGAAATCGTCATCAAACATCCAAACCACCGGATGGAACTCTACGAATACAAACTTTCCGCCCGGCTTTAAAAAATGAGCAATTACCGAAGCCCATTTATCCAGGTCCGGAAGCCAGCCAATGGTTCCGTATGAAGTGAACACCATATCGAATTGTCCTTCCAAATGCTGAGGAAGGTCATACAAATCACAGCAAACAAAAGTTGCATCAGCGCCTGTTACTGTGGCAATTTCACGTGCTTTATCGATCGCTTTGTCTGAAATATCTGCTCCAACGGTGCTGGCACCCATGCGTGCGAGTGAGATTGTATCTTGTCCGAAATGGCATTGCAAATGCAAAATGCGCTTTCCTGCCACATTTCCCAGTAAGGCAAGTTCTGTTTCCTTTAATGAGTTTTTTCCGGCCAAGAATGCTGCCTGATCGTAAAACTCGGATTCCACATGCGGGGCCACCCGCTGATTCCATTGTTCTTTATTGATTTCTTTGTAATTCTCCATGAATAGCTTTTGTTCTGTTTTTGACTTCATCAAATGTTTCGTCGTAATCTGTTCGGAGCGTTCCCATCCACCGGTCCCAGAACAGGAAATATAAACCATAATTTCCCTTAAAGTGTTTATGATGCTGGTTGTGTGCAACCGAAGTATTGATCCATCTTCCGATCCGGGTTTTGTGAAAACGGGAAGGGAACAGTTCAAATCCCAGATGCCCGTAAACATTGATAATGAACTGACCGAGTAAAAAGAAGATCATTGCACTTGGATGGACAGGTAGCGTAAAAGCGATAATGGGAATGATCATCCCTTCCAGGATACTTTCGGAAAAATGAAAAGAATAAGCGGCAAGCGGAGTGGGATTGGTTGACTGATGATGGACCAAATGAATATACTTGAATAATTTCGGATGGTGGATCAGACGATGCATCCAATAGAAATAGGTATCGTGGATCACGAACATAACCGGGATCGTAAATAAATAATAGATCAATCCGAAGTCAGCAATTTCATCATAAAGATTCGAATAAGGCCGTAAGACGATCACCACCAAAAAGAAAATCGTTGCAAAAATAATGGTCGTCTGTATCGAATAAAGCGTTTCCATCACTACTTGTTTGTTCTTTGGGAAAACAAGCTGGATCTTATGCTGAAAGAACTGGTTGCGGAAAAGTATATAGCACAACAAATACGCCCCGCCTGCAATCAACACATATCGGAGTGAAATGTAATAAGCAATTTCCGGCCAGAAGTGATAAAGTGTTTCCATTCCTTTCGAATTCACTTAAAGTTCGGAATTTAATTCGAATTATCAATCGCGTAGTCTTAAATCCAACGTACTATAAATCGCTTGTACATCAAAAGTTGTAATCCTTTATACTCTCTTGATGGTATAACCTGATTTTTTTACACTCAAAGTGGTATTGATTCCTGCATGGAATGCTGTGTAGTTTTGCAAAAAAAATCCGGAACGCCGGGTAAAAAAACAATCTGTGAAAAATATTTTTCTTCTTTTTTTGTTGCTTTCAAGTCCGTTTTTGTTTGCTCAAAGTGGGGTGATTAGCGGAAAAGTACTCGATAACAACCAGGCAGTTCCATTCATCACAGTGGGACTTGAAGGTACGGAACTGGCTACTACAACAGATGAGAACGGGGAGTTCCGGATTTCCAATATTCCTTATGGGAGCTATGTATTGAAAACCCACAGTTCGGAACATGAATCGTTTGAAAAAGAAGTCAATCTAAACAAACCGGTCCTGGAATTGGGAGTTTTACCTCTGACTAAAATTGCACAGATCGATGAAGTAACCATTTTGGCTAAATCGAAAGTTCAGGAAGCCAAAGAGCAACCGTTCGCAGTGGAATCTATTGATATGAAACCGGTCCAAAACCTGAACCTGAACGTCAACCAGGTGTTGAATCAGTCCACCGGAGTCCGTATTCGTGAAAGTGGTGGTTTGGGTTCTGATTTTGTTTTCTCCCTCAGCGGCTTCACCGGGAACCAGGTGCGTTTTTTCATAGATGGCCTGCCGACAGATGTCATGGGGAAATCATTCAGCATCAATGCTATTCCGGTGAATAATGTGGAACGGGTTGAAATCTACAAAGGAGTGGTACCGATCAACCTGGGATCAGATGTATTGGGTGGTGCGGTAAACATTGTGACAAATAACAGTGTCCGGAATTTCCTGGACGTTTCCTATGGATTCGGTTCTTTCAACACACATCAGGCCAGTGTGGTGGGAAGATACACCACTAAAAAAGGATTCATGGTCAGTGCCAGCGCTTTTTACAATTATTCCGATAATAATTTCAAGGTGGATATTAACTTGTTTGACAAGAAAACCGGGAAAATAGATGAGGAGACAACTGCTGTTCCGCGTTTCAATGATGCTTTCAAATCAGCAACAGGAATGGTGGAATTTGGTGTTGTAAACAAGAAATGGGCAGACCGCTTATTGTTCGGTTTGATTGCAAATACAACTTACAAAGAAGTACAACAGGGGGCAAACATGACCATTGTAGCAGGAGAAGTACATAGAACGGAACAAAGCCTGATCCCGACCCTGAAATACGAAAAGAACAACCTGTTCATTAAGAATCTGGGTTTTAAAGTTTCGGCACTTTACAGCAATATAGAACAGATGACAGTAGATACCAGTTCGCGTATTTACGATTGGACCGGAAATCACACGAATAAATTGCTTTCGAATACTTCCGGGGAATTGAACTGGTACAAAACCTTGTATACGTTTAACGACCAGGCTGTGCTAGGGGTAGCAACTTTGAATTACAAGCTTGGAAAACACCACCAATTCACATTGAACAATACTTATTCACGTGTGAGAAGAGTGGGGAGTGATCCGCTCAAAGTAGATCCGCTTCCTTTTGAAGACCCGAATATCCTGGAGAAGAATTTTACAGGGATTGCATACCAGTTGAAGTTGTTCCAGGACCGTTGGACAACCTCTGTTTTTGGAAAGATGTTTAACATGAATTCCTTATTGTATAAATCGGACGACAACACCGGCGAAGTGAGACGAATAGACAATCAGTTTCAGTTGCCGGGTTACGGAATAGCTTCCAGTTTCTTTGTGTTGAACTATTTGCAGTTAAAAGCTTCGTATGAAAATACGTATCGCTTGCCGGAAGGGTATGAAGTTTTTGGAGACGGATTACTTCAATTACCTAATGCGGACCTCCAACCGGAGAAAAGCCAGAATTTCAATGCCGGGTTCCTCTTTGGGAAACGTTTCGGGAAACACCTGGTGAATGTCGATTTCAATTACATGTATCGCTTGCCGGAAAACCTGATCCGTTCCGTAGCGCTTGGAATTACTTCCCGGTATGAAAACCTGAGTCGTGCAAAGGTAAATTGTTTTGAAGGAGCAGTGAGCTATTCGTATAATGACCAATTCAAAATCGAGTTCAATGCAACTTATCAGAATATTTTAAATGCCTCATTAAAAGACAACGGCGAACCGGACGAGTTATATATGGACCGCTTACCGAATGCTCCTTATTTGTTCGGAAATGGTTCGTTTACATACAATACGAAGCAATTCGGGAAATACAAGCAACGGTTCAACTTTAATTGGACCACATCCTATATCGAAGAATTTTATTTGAAATGGCCGAGTTTAGGTTCCTTAAGTTCCAAATTCATTATTCCAAGACAAGTAGTAAGCAATGTTTCTGTGAGTTTCACAAGTCACGCCGGTCGTTACAATATTTCCCTTTCGTGCATGAATCTTTTTGATTCCATGTGCTATGATAATTTCAGGGTCCAAAAACCTGGAAGAAGTTTCAATGTAAAACTGCGCTACTATTTGCAAAAGCAGTGAGAGAAAGCATCGCTTTCGAAAAACATTCGCGAAAGCGGATAAAGAAAAAGTTAAACACAAACAAAAAAGTTAAATGAAAACAAAAAGTACACTTGTAATTGCTGTGGTTGCCCTTTTGGGAATGACAACAATTGCTTCATGTAAAAAGAAAAAAACAACAGAAGAAGATGAAACAATTGTTCCGGCTTCAGGATACGTTTTAGGATTGAAAACGACCAGTGCAGGCGCTGATGCAGAATATCTGGTAACAGGAACAGATTTGATGTCCGGGACAATTTCAGCTACCGGTAACGGAATCGAACAAATGGGATGGATGTATTACCACCAGGTTGGAAACAAATACCTTGCAATGGATTACACGAACAATGTGTGTACAGGATATCAAATTGCCAACAGTACTTTGTCATCTGCAGGAAGTTTCGTTTTTGACCGCTTGGATGTTTTAACGAATGATGCAAGCGGAAATGTATTTGCTGTGAGCGCACCATGGGGTGGAGGATCGTATGATTGTAAATTCCAAACAGTTAATCCCAATTCGATGTCCATTACGAGTACTCAAAACGTAGTATTTAATGTTATGTACAACGATACCATGGCGCAATTGAATATGTGGCCAACCGGGACCTTCATCAATAACGGGAAATTATATGTTTCCTATTATCCTTTGCATGGGGCTTCCTGGGATACACCGCGCACGGATACGGCCTATGTGAATGTGTATACCTATCCGGGATTGAATTATGTAACTACATTTAAAGATACACGCACCGGACCGATCGGGTATTACGGAGGTTCACCCGCAATTATTGAAGACGAGAACGGGAACCATTATACGATTTCTACCTGTTCATTGGCAGCAGGATTTTCACAGGCAACAAAACCTTCCGGGATCCTGAAGATCAATGCAGGTCAGCAGCAATTTGATAACAGTTACTTCTTCAATACGGAAGCACTTGGATATAAGATCCTCACCGGGGTTTATGTTGGCAACGGAAAAATGCTTGCACGTGTGATCCCGAATTCAGTGGATGCACAATCAGGTGGAAGTTGGGCTGCTTTTGGTATCGATGTTCCAATTCACCAGATTGCGATTTTGGATTTGAACAACCAATCCCTGCAGATCGTAAATGACGTTCCGGCTCATGGAGGTCAATATTATACTCCATTCTATATGGAGAACGGAAAAGTATTTATTTCAGTGAATACAGGGTCGAATGCCTATATATACCGCGTTGACCCTTCAAACGCAACAGCACAACAGGGAGCAACTATCGATGGAAAATCCATTCAGTGCTTCTTTAAATATTAAGCCTATAACCCAAATAACCCGATTACTGCTCACAAAGGAACCGTCAGGGGCGAAAAATTTTTCGTCCCTGACGGTTTTAATGTTTTTACCTCCATACGAAGAACGAATTCTTTGCTAAATTTGCCCCAAACTTAAACAAATGAAATTTTGTGCTCTTCTTATAGCGGTAGCTACTGCTATGCCTATTGCCCTTGCCCAAACTACCGAAAAAGCAGAAATTTGGAAACCGAATAAAAAAGGATCTTTCTATATTTACTGGGGATGGAACAGGGAGGCCTATACCAAATCGGATATTACATTCTGGGGAAAATCGTACGATTTCAAATTAAATAATGTGATTGCAAATGATCGCCAGTCATTGTACCGCTCGAGCCTGTATTTGAATCCGGCTACGATGACAATTCCTCAATACAACCTGCGATTGGGATATTTTTTCAAAGACAAGTACGAAATCTCGATCGGGGCGGATCACATGAAATACGTCATGAAGAGTTTCCAGACAGTGGATATGAACGGGAATATTGAAAATTCGGGAACTCCATATGATGGGGCTTACGATAACCAGCCAATGGTCATGGATACTTCTTTTTTGATGTTCGAACACACGGACGGATTGAATTACCTGAATGCGGAAATAAGAAGATCAGATGCCTGGTTCAATACAAAGTATTTCAACGTAAGCACAACTTATGGGGCCGGTGCGGGAGTATTGGTGCCAAGAACAAATGCAACGCTTTTGGGGAATCCAAGACACGATGAATTCCATTTGGCCGGTTACGGAATTGGTTTGATCGGAGGTTTGAAATTAAACTTCTTCAAGTATATGTTTATCCAGGCGGAAGCGAAATATGGCTTTATTCATATGCCTGATATCCGTACAACATACGATCCTGCTGACAGAGCGAAACAGCATTTCTTCTTTATGCAGTACAATGTCGTTTTCGGCGCGCAGTTCCAGCTGACTAATCGTGTGAAGAAAGAGAACTAGTTCTTTTAATTAGGAATTACACACCACTCGCAAGTCATTCTCGATACATTCTGCCATGTCAATTCGAGTGCGAAGCGTATCGAGAATAGTGGCAGAATACTCGAATTGACCAAGTGGGGAGAAACTTTTTCTATTTTTTGTGAAAGAGTAAAATCTTCGGATCCCCGTTTTGACCTTCATTGGAAATGTATAAATCACCGTTTTGCATAATGGCAATTCCTTCGGCTTTATTGAATAATTGTGGGTCGAGGACTTCCAGGTGCCTGATTTCACCTTCCGGATTAAATACGAACAGGTAATAATCGGAAGCACTAAGTACATAAAGCAACTTGCTTTCCGGATGAATGTAAATGGCCGAAAGCAGGAATTTCAAGGTCGGTTCTTCTTCGTTGGGGTTCTTTTTACCGGGTTTTGAAGGCAATTCAATCTGATTTCCAGCGGCAAAATCCTTGATCGAATTGATGTCATAGGTATAAAGCGGTTCCGGTTTAAGTTTGTTTTGTTTCAAGTCGAAAGCATAGATGGTACGCAGGTTTTTGAATTCAGCACCTTTCCCGATCCTGCTTTTTGAACCGATCAATAAGCGGTTGTTTTTCGGATCGAAACACAATCCTTCGTTATTTTTATTCGGAATTCCCGTTTGAATGGAATCCAGTGACCATTTTGATGCCTGGTAATTATGAATATGAAATAAAGTGGCATCACTTCTCAGTACAAACAGGTCTTTTCCTGTAACTGCAATTCCTTCATAATCTCCCGGTCCGGCAAAATGAATCGTATGTTTGATCTGTTGATTCTTCAGGTCGTAAATAAAAACAATTCCTTCTTCATCCTGAACACATGCCAATGTTTTGGAGTCAATGATTGTAAGCCCGGAAACTTCTCGCAATTCAACAGGGAGAATAATGGTCTGATCCGCTTGTTTGAGATTATAAGGAAGGGTATCCTGGGCAAAAGAGATCAATCCGCTTATACTGAAAACGACAAGTAGGAATCTGTTTCTCATAGTTTAAATGTATGTTTTTTAGACTAAGACGCGAGACTAATTCTGTCTATAGTCCTCTGTTTATGGAGCTTCAGTCTTTTGATCAGAGAGTCATTTCGTGGAACCGTTTTGCATCCCGGATGATCTCCAGTAATTCGGGCTTTTTAAGCAGGCTTTTACTTAGTTCTACATACCTTGTTTTCTTTCCGGAGCCTTCAAGTAAATGGTGTTTGTTTGAAAGTTCGGCTCCTTTACTGAAAGACAATTTCACTCCTTTTTGAGAAGGGAATAAAACACAAACCATGCCTTTGTATCCCGGACCGTAACTAAAAGCGAGCATCTTGGCAGGAATATCCAGTTCCTGCTGACTGTTCGGAAGTTCTTTTTCCAGTAAAAACTGAGCTTCCAGGAATAATTCCCTTACCGGATGAGGATATCCTCCTAAAAAAATCGCAAGTGATGAACTCATTACAGATCGAATTTTCGTTGGTTCAAATCTTTGAATTTACTCACTTTTTGAATATAAAGTGCCCAAAGGATACTTCCTCTGTAAAAAGAAATCGGTGCTTTGGTATCCATCTTTTTCCATTTCCTGCGTTCCTTCATGGAAGACGGAAGGTGATTATAAAATGACATGTGAGCTCTGAATACTGCCCAGAAGTGGGGGAATTGCCCTTTGAGCAAGAATATGAATGCAGCCAGGCCATCAAAGCAGAACCTTCTGAAGAGTACGTAACTTAAACCAATGCGTTGATTCTTATGGATCATTAAAAGGCTGTTCCTGAAATTCAAAAAAGTCTTCTTCGGATTCATGTAATTCAGGGTCCCGCCTCCAACGTGGTACACAACACTTTGTGGATTTACTTCAAAATGAAGCCCCATGCGCTGAATGCGCCAACACAAGTCAATTTCTTCCATGTGGGCAAAGAAACGCTCGTCCAATCCGCCTGCTTCCCAATAAGTTTTGGCGCGGATCATTAAGCATGCGCCCGTAGCCCAGAATATTTTGGATGGATAATCGTATTGACCTTCATCAACTTCCACGTGATCCATGATCCGGCCACGGCAAAACGGATAGTGGTATTTATCCAAAAAACCACCGGAAGCTCCGGCATGTTCAAAAGTATCCCTGTTTTTAAACGAATGTATTTTTGGCTGACAACCGGCAACTTGCTCATTTTTCATGGTCTCAATCAATGGAAGCAACCAGTTTTCACTGACTTCAACGTCGCTGTTGAGCAAGACAAAATAATCTGCCCGGATCTGTTTTAATGCATCGTTGTATCCTTTAGCGAAACCACCGTTGGAATCATTGATCACAATTTCCATATCGGGAAAGTGTTCCCTGGTCCAGGAAACCGAATTGTCCGTCGAAGCATTATCTGCCAGCACGACACGAAAAGGTTTCGAACGTTCAACGACTTCGGGTAAAAATTGTTTTAAGAAATGTAAACCGTTCCAGTTTAGAATGACAACGGCAATATCAGGATGCTGCACAGGTACTTTTAGTCTTGTTTGTAATAATAACCACTATTTGTACCATATTGATTGTTCCCGCTGTTGCTGTCCACGTTTGTACTTCCGGCATTACGTTTGACAAGCATTTCCTGCCATTTGTAATTTTGCTGTTCTCCTACCATATCGGAATGAAGCAAGCGGTACGCATTGTTTACCAAATCCGGGTTGTAGAATACAAAGCGTTTGTTGCTAAACGTTTTGATCTTGTAATAATGCCAGATCTCGTATGGATACTCGGATGGTGAAGTTTCCCGAACAATGATCGTATTCGGTTGTCCATATTGCAAGTAAACCCGTCCACGGTCTGTTTCGAACCCATCCTGGAAATTGTTTCCATAATTTTCCTCAACAAGTTGCACGTTTTTCTTATAAATCAACCACTGATCATATGCATTTGTACCGGCAGTTTGTACCCAGAATTGCTGAATGTGTTTACGCGCCAGGTCCGGACTTTTTGCTTTCAATGTTTTCATGATCGACTTTACTTCAGCCGGTCGTGCAATCGGGATTAAACTTGCCAGGTAATAATTCAATGAGTCGTCTGTTATGGAAGCCTGGAAATTCGGGTCTAAAATGATCTCGTCTACATTTTCTGCCACTTCCATATCATTGATGCGTTCAAAGAAATAATCCGCTGCCTGACCAATTGTTTTACTGTTGCGGTCGATAATTTCCAAAGTCAGGTGATAAGATCCTGACGGCAATTTCGAAATATCGATGTTTCTGAGAATCGGTACGACAGGGTTTGGTTTGATTTTGGTAAAGCGTGAAAACCCAGGCATGATCTGGTTCGTTTGAGTCGAAACAATCTGTTGTCTCAAGCCAAAACTGCTGTCCTGGATTTGGTTGGTATTATACAATTCCACGTAATATGGAATGTTTGTCATAACCTGACTGTAAAAATTGGAGATCCGCGGAATAATTTCATAACCGCTTTTATGGAAAGGGGATTCCGGATTGTTACTTGGTGAAGCAACTTCAGCAACCAAAATGTCAGAGGTAGAAACTTTCGTATAAGTATCCGGTATCGTTATTTCAATCTGCCCGTCAAGCGTTTTGTCTTTTCCATTGATATCCTGTAAGCTTACATGAGCAATGTAATTTCCCGGTTGCAAAGGAATACGCATGTTGTCAAAGAAATCCTCTACAATCGAGTCGCGCATTCTCGGACTTTCCAAAGCAAAAGCATTCGTATAAACCGTATCTCCGGATGGCTGGCTTGTAATGATCGTTGAAACGGCAACTTTTGCCTGGAGTACGGAGTCTACCGGAATAAACTTAATCGTATATGCTACAAATTGAAATTGCAGATCGATATAGGGTCCTTGTTCAGGTGAGTAATAACTTTTGTAATCGATGAAAGCTTTCATCTGATTCTTCTGTCCAAAAGAATTTGAAGCAAGAAGCAATAAAGTCAAGATCACCAAAAGTGGCTTTTTCATAATTCAAAAATAGGTAAGGTAAAGTTAATGAATTTGGAGGGATTAACCGAAAAGGAATGCCTATAAAAGAAAAATCATTGATTAAACGGTACTGATTCTCAGGTAACAAGTAAATAACTTTTGATTTTTTTTTGCTTAACACTTGTCAAAAAGGAAAATAGCACTACTTTTGTCGCGGAGAGTTGGCAGAGTGGTCGATTGCGGCGGTCTTGAAAACCGTTGTACCGAGAGGTACCGGGGGTTCGAATCCCTCACTCTCCGCACGACATTGAACCCATTTCAGCATTGCTGGAATGGGTTTTTTCGTTGATTTCATTTGACAAAGTTCTACTTTGGCAAAATGAAGCGACGAAAAAAGATTTCTCGAAGAGAAATGGGTTCAAGGTCGTAAGCCTTCCCAACCGGGATCTGTAATCCCTCACTCTCCACCAGAGGTGGACACGGTCCGCAGGAAATTGAATCCCGACATGCATAGCATCGTCGGGATTTTTTGTTTTTATTGGTCACAATTGGTGGACACGTGATTAATCACGTCCTTGACATCATTGCACGCTATATTTCCCGTTTGAATCAACCGACATTACGATGTTTCCCGTCCAGCAGGTGCAATAGATTTCCTTTTTCACATCGATCGTTTCCGGGGTCATTTCTTCTTTCGGATAAGCATGCACTTTTATGGCCTGATTCCGTTTGGTCATGGAAGCTTGATTGTTGAGGAGTTCTACGGTCATTTTTCTCGGATGTCCGTGGTCCCAGGCCGAACCACCATTTCTGTGTGTGCTGTCTCCGGCACTGATGACAGCCAGTTTAGGGCTCATGACATCCAGGAACTCCTTACTCGTTCCGTTTTCAGCACCATGATGCCCGACATGATAGAAATCGACATCAAATAACGAAAGGTTGTTGTGGTATTTTGCCGTGAGGTATTCCATTCCTTCTACTTCCAGATCGCCGGTAAACAACAATGATGTTTTTCCATAGATCAATTTGGAAACAATGGAATTGTTATTCGGATTTTTGAAGTGAGAAGGAGAGAATTTATGGTTGTTGATAGTTTGCGGGCTTTTTATCAAAACTTCCCCGGAATACAAGCAGAGTTTTGGGACTGTAGTTCCCGCATTAACCAAACCTGAAAGGTTGATTTCAAATCCTTTTGGCATCAGACTGTCCATTACATGATAGTCCATGAATTCCAATTTGATCTTCTCATTTTTGGCTGCCTTCTCGATTTCTTTCGTGAGCTTGAATTTGGAAGTGATGATCCGCTTGATGGTATAATTTTTTGACAGATCCGTTATCAGGCTGATGTGGTCATAATGATTATGTGTAATAATCAATACATCGATCGTTTTTTTCAGGTCGGTTCGCCGGGTATAAAATTTCGATAAATAATCGTTGAATGAAGTGCGGCTCGTGTTGATACTTTTAAGCTCTCCACCGACATCAATCATAACGGCTCCTTTACTGAATTCAAGTAAGGTGGCATCTCCCTGGCCAACGTTGATGAAATGTGCTTTGAAATCGTCGGCTTTTACCTGAAAGGTAAATACCAACAGGGTCGTAAATAGTAATTGTTTCATGTTGAGGTTTTAAGCCGACAAAATAACAATTTATTCGGATACACTGATCAGGTATATAAAACCTGACAATTGGCACAGAAGAAACTGCGGCGTTTTTTGAGGCCCAAATGTTGCTTTTTAGTCATAGGCAAGTTGCAGCGCAGACACCAATTTTTGGTATGTGCCAGCCAATGTTTTTTCAGTTCGTATTTCTTTTTCCATTCTAAAAATTGAAAACTATAGATCCGCGCTTCTTCGATCAGTTTATTCAATTTTACCGCAGGTAATTTTCCAGTCACTGATTCGGGGTGAACTTTGATGCGGTACAATACTTCATTTTTGATGATATTCCCTACTCCGGAAAAGATATCCTGTTCCAAAAGTGCATCACAAACCAGCATGTTGGGACGTTCTTTGAGTTTTGCTTTGGCTTTTTCTGAGTCCCAGGCATCATTCATTACGTCTGCCCTCCAATCATAGTGAGAATCCAGGTCGCCTTCCAGGAATTTGACCGAACAGGAGTAAAAATTCAATTCACCGTTTTCAAATACGAAAGAAAGACGCGGACTCGTATCCGGTTTTTTTTCATCAATCCGGTAACTGCCGAACAACAGGAAATGAATACGTACCGTAAATCCGGTAAAGCAGATGAGGAAATGTTTGCCCCAGCTTCTGAACTCCAATACCTTTTGTCCGAGCATGCGCGACTGATCGATTTTGCTGTTCCCGCTTACTTCGAGAATTTTTTTTCGTGTAAACTTTTGGACTTCTTCTTTTAAAATGACTATGGATGGACCTTCAGGCATACCTTTAAATTTCCACTTAATTTGATAAGATCCGCTTGGATTTGTGTTGTATGATAGCCCTGAAAAATTGCAGGATTTACAGTTTTAAACCGTTTCTATCGGCCTTTTTGTATTTTTAATCAATAAAAGACAGGATATGACACCGAGGGAAGTTTTGGAGAAGTGGATCGATTTGTTCAACCGGGCAGATGGTGAAGGTATTGCTGAGTTGTACGCAGAAAACGCGGTCAATCATCAGGTTGCAAATGAACCTGTTATCGGTAAACAAGCTATTAAAGAGATGTTTATGCGGGAGTTTGCAAGTGCCGAGATGGTTTGTCAGCCGGAGAATATTTTTGAGGATGGTGAATGGGCGATCCTGGAGTGGAAAGACCCGAAGGAAATGCGCGGCTGCGGCTTTTTTCATGTGATTGATGGTAAAATTGTTTTCCAGAGAGGTTACTGGGATAAATTGTCTTTTCACCGGTTATACGATATTCCCTTAAGTATTCACTGATAGATGAAACGGACCGAACTAATTGAACTGATCGAATCCAATAATCTGATTGAAAAAGAATTGACGATCGAACGAAATGCCTTTCTAAAAACCGAAGGGAGTATCGATACGCAGATCTATTATGTAGAAGAGGGGAGTTTGCGCGTTTACGTTATGGACGAAAATGAGGAACGGACCATTCGCTTCGGTTATCAAAAAAACATCCTGGTTTCATTGGATTCGTTCCTGACTGAAAAACCTTCCGAATTTATCATTCAGGCTTTGAAGAAAACCCGTGTAAAGATCATTCCCAAGAAAGGATTTATGGAGTTCATCTACCGGGATGAAAATGGCCTGAAACTTTGGACAAAAATCCTGGAAGATCTGGTTATCCAACAAATAGAACGTGAAAAGGATTTGTTGATCGCGTCTCCGAAAGAACGCTATGAGCGCGTGTTGAGACGAAGCCCGGTCCTGTTCCAGGAAATTCCCAACCGGCATATTGCAAATTATTTGCGGATGACACCCGAAACACTTTCGCGTTTAAAAAAGTCTTGATTTCAATCAATGTTTTTGGCAGGTTAATACCTGACCTTTGTCAAAAATAAAAGGGAATGAAAATACAAACCGAAGCATTGATAGTTGATTTGGCAAACAGGACGCAGCAGTTAATCCGGGAAGCGGAAAGCCTCAAAGAAAAACCGGAAGAACAGTTGAATTACAAACAGCAGGCTGAAAGCTGGAGCGTTTTGGAATGCTTGGAACATCTGAATTTATACGGACGCTTTTATATTCCGGAGATCAAAAAACGAATTGCAGAAAGGAAGGGGAAAGAAAGCACTGTTTTCAAAAGTGGCTGGCTGGGGAATTATTTTGCCAACAGCATGCTCCCGAAAGAGAAGTTAAATAAAATGAAGACCTTTAAAAATATGAATCCGTTGAACAGCCAATTAGATAAACGGGTTATTGATGAATTCATATCACAGCAAAAAGAAATGCTGATCTTACTGGAAGAATCCCGCAAGGTGAGTTTGAATAAAACGAGGACCGCAATCAGTATTTCTAAGCTGATCAAATTGAAATTGGGAGATACCTTCCGTTTTGTGATCTATCACAATCAGCGGCATATGGTGCAAGCACTTCGGCTACGCTCAGTGGCCTAGCACCGGGATTAGTGGGTGACTGAATGCTTGCGCTAAAGCTTCAGCATAAGCGTAGCGTAGCGTAGTCGAAGTCACCCGATCCGTGTTCCGTTCTTAACTGGTCTTTCCGGTTGGAGTAAAGTGACTTCTTTGTTTTCGCCAATTCCACCCAGGATCAAACATTCACTCATCATGTTGGCAATTTGTTTGGGTGGAAAGTTGATCACGGCAACAGCTTGTTTTCCAATCAGTTCTTCGGCCGTGTAAAGTGCAGTGACCTGCGCAGATGTTTTCCGCAGACCGAATTCTCCGAAATCGATCGTGATCTTATAGGCCGGGTTGCGGACTTCTGCAAAGATTTCTGCTGAAACAATCGTTCCGACACGCATTTCCACATGCATGAATTCATCCCAGGTGAGGAAATTATTTGTTTGATCCATTAATTCTGATTTTTCCAGCCATCATTTTGACCGGCAGATTTTGCAAATTCAAAATTAGCACAATGTTCTAAACCGCTTCGGCATCGGAAGAAAAGAACATGCGCCCGATATCGATATAGGTTGCTTCATGAAATGTTTCCAACAGGGCTGTATATTGATCGACGGAATTTTTTACCTCATTTAGTGCATCCGGGTAGGGAAGTGTTAGGATCTCATTTTCGATCTTTCTTTCCGGATTTAAAACCCGGCACAGGAATACCAGTTCCTCGTCCCTGATCTCTTTCAATAGCGGAATAAATTCGGGATGGAACGGAATTTCTTCGACATTCAAAATGAGCTGCAATTTCAGGATAGAAAGCAGTTGATCGTCCAAACCGAATTCCAGGCAAGAGACTTTCTCTGCAAGTGCATCCAAACCGAAGACGGTCCGGAGTTGAAATCCTTCCGACATTTTACGTGCACTTGGAGCGGCGTACTTCCCAGCCAGGTAATTGTCGAAATTATGTTTTACCACTTGTTCATGTTCCTGCCATCGTCCATTCCAGGATTTAGGGAATTGAGCAATCATGATCTTCTTGCCAAAGTCTATATACATAAGCGGGTCTTCTACGTAGAATGGATGATTGCAATCTTCACAGGTGAAACGTTGAAAATTGCCGTTGAGTATCTGTTCTTTAAAGGGTGTTTCAGATGAAATGCGCAGACTTGTGGCAATCAATTCCGTACTTTTTTTTCCGCAAAGTGGGCAGGAAACAGCTTGTTCGTGAAATCGGGACATGGCTTTACAAGGTTTTATAGGGCGTGATCGACATTTGTTTGAATATGTGTAAAGGTCGTTGCGTCACGGCCCTGAAGTGCGGATCCATAACCTTGCGGTGTTTGGTCCGGTTGGTAGTATGCCGCATATGCTTCGGCAAACCATTCACCCGGAGCTCTGAACTGGTAATTGGAAACTTGTCGTGCACGTGCTGCTGTATCATAAGAATACAGACTGGTATCTTTTGAATATACATAGGTTTTCCCCCCCACATCATTCCCCCCGGATGATTTCCACGGCTTTTGCAGGTTTACTTTTTGGAGATCTTCAAAAATAGAATCGTTGCGTACAATATCTGCATTGAAAGCAAGTGCGTGATTGTTGCTTGTTTGAGTCATCAAACGGATAACTTCTGTCTTTACATTACCGACTGTTTCCTCTGCAGTGATGAGCTTTGCAATTTCCAATTTAACCATACCAAGACATGCCGCATGATTTGAAAGTGCAGAA
>CAMLLB010000039.1 GCA_946480815.1 uncultured Flavobacteriales bacterium | reverse complement strand
TAAGATCCATTTCAACAAAATGTGCGGACGCGATGCTTCGCATCCTTATGTTAGTTTACGACTGCGCTGCCACTTGTCTGTATCAAATCGAAAGCAGTGCTTTCTCTTATTTTCTGTTTCGGATACGACTTAAGGATACGGAGGTAATCCCGAGAAAGGAAGCGATGTAATGCTGCGGGACACGCTGCAAAATTTCCGGGTTGTTCTTCAGCAGGTCGCGGTATCTCTTTTCCGGGTTGTCTTTGATCCGCGACAGGAACAATTTCTGGTAGAAAATAAGTCGCTGAAAGGTTTGCTCTTCTATTTGCTCACGAATGAACGGTGATTGATCCAGGATGGTCTGGAAATCGGTTTTTGAAACCGAACGAAGTACACAAGGCTCGAGGGTTTCGATGGTAAACAGGCTTGGCTGATTTGTCCGGAAACTTTCAATGGAAGAAACCCCCTGTCCTTCAAAGAAAAACTGGAAAGTTACATCCTTCCCATCGTTGTTAAACCAGGCCCTTACACATCCTTTTTCAATGTAGAATGCCTTTTTAGAAACCTCTCCTTCTCTTAAAAGCACTGTTTTTGCAGGAACTTCTTCCTTTTTAAATAAATGGTGGAATCGTGACCACTCTTCGTTTTCAGTCCTGAAACTTTCCTTCATCAATAAGTTGTTGTATGTAGTTGTTCAAGCGCTCAATGTTTTGTTTCTGTCCTTCATCTGCTTTATGCATTTTCACAATGATCTCATATTGCTCAACTGAATCGAAGAGCATATTCCATTGGATTTCCGTTCCGTTTTCTTGTGACTCAAAAAGTACGGTTGTCATGAAGTGCGGATTGAAATGTTCGAAAACGATTTTCTTTAAGGGAATAATTTCCCTGTAAATGCTTCTATTGGGATAATTTGTTCCGTTCGGTCCGTGAAGTGTCAGCTTCCATTCTCCTCCCTCCCGGAAATCCATTTGGTGGAGAGTTGTTGTAAACCCGTTTGGTCCCCACCAATTAACAATTTTCTCCGGATTGGTCCAGGCTTCCCATACCAGTACCAAGGGCGCGTTAAAAGTTGCTGTTGTATGAAGCTCTTTATGTTCCATGATTCCTAATTCCTAATAAAAAAGTTAAGTTTAATTTATGTCTGTCTCGATACTTCCGCTTGTCAGTTCGAGTGTCCCGACGTTTCAGTCGGGATTTATCGAGAACACAAGCGGAATTCCGATAGCTATCGGAACGACATGACATGAAAATTCGTATCCAGATACTATCGGAACGCAATTCGTAATTAAACTCTCAGGATTCCTCTGAACCCACGTGCTGCGTAGTATGATTCCGCACCATTGTGGTACATAAAAACGGTTTCATAACGACGATCACAAAATATCGCACCACCGTGTTTCCTGATTTCCGGGGGTGTTTGGACCCAACTGGATGTTTTGGTATCAAATTTCCCCAAACGCTGCAATTCGCGGTATTGCTCTTCAGTTAACAGTTCAATTCCCATTTCTTCCGCCCGTTCCAAAACATTACCGGAAGGTTTATGTTCTTTTCGTGCATTCCATGCCTCCAGGTCGTAACATAAACTCCGTCGTCCTTTGGGACTTTCTGCAGAACAATCACAAAACAGGTATTCGTCTGTTTGTTTGTCGTATCCGATCACGTCCGGTTCGCCATCCGTACTTTCCATTTCATCCAAAGACCATAACTTCTTCGGATTTGCTTCCAATTTGGCTTGAATCTTTTTCCAGTCCATTCCTTCATGGCGATCCATGTGTTTTTCAAAACGTGCTTTTAAGACTTTCAGCAAGCCTTCTGACTCTTGTGCAGTTAAAACCTTACTCATTTTTTCTTTTTTTCTGTATCAAGTATTCATTGACGTCATTCAATCCTTTTCCTTCCAAAATATGCGGGATTGATTTCTCGATGCGGGATTCACGGGTTTTGGCTTGCTTTGGCTGTGAAAAATGAAGAATATATGCTCGTTGCCGGCCGGGAGTCAGTTCTTCAAAAGCCTTTTTCAAAGCCGGTGCTTCTTTAAATTTAGCAGTCAGTTCTTCCGGAACGGGGAATTCTTTGGTCTTTTTCAATTCTACCTTTTTCCCGGATTCTTCTATTTCAACCGCCTGGAAAATGTATTTCTTCAAATCAGCTTCCAGGCCTTTAATCTCCTTGAGATTCGTAAACCTGATCTGTCTTGCAGCCTGCACATTTTCCGTTTGCTGAATGAGGATTTTTTTTGGGTCTTTCATCAAAGCTCCTTTAAAGAAAAGAAATGCGCAGTATTCTTTGAACACATGGATCAGTACAATGTTCTTTTTCTCGTATGTATAACACGGACAGCCCCATTTCAGATCTTCTGTCAAATGACATTCCAGGACGATCCTTCGCAACTCACCAATCTCCTTTTTCCATTTTTCCTCTTTCTCGAAGAACCAATCAACTTTTGGATTCATATACTCAATTTCGTGTTGCGACTTTCCGTTCAGCCGGTCTGAAATACCAAGATACAACAGTTAATACTAAAAGCAAGAGTGAAGGGAAGATTTCATTCAGCGGACTTCCGGATACAATATGCGAAAATGCAGCTCCGGACATAGCAAAGAAAAAACCTGCATAAGCCCATTCCTTCAGGACCGGAAATTTCGGGATCAAAATAGCGATTACTCCCAACAATTTCCAGATTCCCAGTAAAGTCAGCAAATAAACCGGATAATGCAGATCAGCCATACGTGCCGTGTCCTGCTCCATTTTTAGCAACTGAACGATTCCCGTTGAAACCATTCCAAGTGAAAGCCAAATTGTGGCGATCCAATAGATTATTTTTTTTGTCTTGTTCATAAATTATCCGTTTTATAATTATTAATAGTGTGACTTCGACTTCGCTCAGTCACCTTCCAAAATATTCTCATTAAAAGGAAAAGGTCATTGAGCGAAGTCGAAATGCCTTTTTTATCATTGCAATATTTCCTGGATTCGGTTATGTGCCATATTGATTCCCTGAACGAACGGAAGCTTCAGGATCTGATCCCGGATAGCCACTGATCTGTAAATTACGTGCATCGTTAATTTACTGGTGTTTTCAGTCAGTTTTTCAAACTCCAGAAACTCCAATTGAGCTCCGAAAGGCGCATTTTCCATTTCGAATGTGCGGGTAATTTTCCGATTCGGAATAAAATCGTGAATCACCCCTCCGAATCCGTGTTTATTTCCCTTGGGATCTGTGGTTTCAAACTGGTAGCTTCCATGCTTTTTATTTTCCAGCTTGAGCACCTTTGTTCCCATCCACTGTTCTACTATCTCTGCTTCTTCATATGCTGTGAAGAGTAATTCCAAAGGCAGGTCAAATTCACGTGTGATAAGTAATTCCTGCTTGCCGTCTTCGGCGTGTACCTGTGTTTTTCTTTCCATGATTAAATTAATTCCTATCCCGATAGCTATCGGGACCTAATTCGTAATTCGTAATTATTTTTTGTTTTGGTATTGTTTCATGATCTCCTCCAGTTTGTTGAATCGGTCATCCCACATTTGGCGGAAAGGTTCAATAAAGTCAGCCACTTCTTTCATACTCTTTGCATTGATGTGATAATAGATTTCACGGCCATTGTGTGTTTGCTGCAGCAGCTCACACTCGGTAAGGATCTGCAAATGTTTTGAAACGGTTGGCCTTGCCGTATCAAAATTGGAGGCGATTGCTCCGGCTGTCATAGCTTGTGTGGCAACGAGCAGCAGGATTGCTCTTCTAGTTGGGTCTGCTATGGCTTGAAATACATCTCGTCTTAAATTCATCTCGTTATTTTATTTTGCTATTGCCGAATGGAACTCTGAAAGCTCCGTCTCATTATGTAGCTATTTGACTACAAATATATATGAAGTCATTTAACTACACAAATGTTTTTACAAAAATTTATTTGAAAAATTATCGTAACCTGGAATAGCACTCGCTCAAAACCTTTATTTAAACGAAATAGAAACAAAAAAGCGAGTAATGAATTACCCGCTTTCTTTTGGAGACCATCTGAACTAAAACTAATATGACGACCTCCTTTTCTACTACAAAACACTACTAATTCCTTACCAATCTGGCAGTTTTAGCCGTATTATTCTCACTGTAAAGAGAGATAAAATAAATTCCTGACACCAAAGAGGAAATATCCAACGAATACGTTCCATGAATGGTTGTTTGAGCTATCTTTTTCCCTTCCGGGTTGGTCAAAACCAATACTGCTTCTCCTTTATTCTCAATCGTAATGAAATCACTTGCCGGATTCGGGTATACTTTTAATTCTGCATTTTCAAATTGGTCCAAGCCCAAATTCAATGCACTTAAACGGTATGCAAATGAATCAAAAGTGACCGTATCCACTCCATAACCCACAATGTAATCTCCATTCGCTGACATGCAGTTTGCAGAATAAATGAGTTTATTCCCAGTTTGAATACCTAACACATTGTGAGCATAATCATTGAGATTCTGCATTCCGCCAGCTTGTGTCCAGATAAAGGGAATTTCCGGATCCCATGGTCCAACCTGAATTCTTCCAACTGCAACAGATCCATCGTCACTCAATGCCGCAACATAGGATTGTCCTCCCGGAGATAAGGTACCAAGATCAATCACACCAGTCGCCTGACTCCAGATCCAGGCATTTCCGTCATTGGCATAATCACCGGCTCCTCCAACCCAGTTTCCATCTGCAGATACCGCAGTGCACTCTCCCATTTGATTGTATTCATCATTGGGGTTGCCATTAGGATCTAATAAAATGTACTCATTTGGGAAATAACCACCGGCAGGATTTTTTTTCCATACCGCTGATTTCCATGGACCATTAAAATCCTGCCAACCAACAACAACAGAACCATCTGCACTTACTGCATTTGCTCTTGTACTTCTTCCTGCAAACAGGGTTCCCAAATCCATAATTCCTTCTGTCGGGTTCCATGCAACCGCATCTGTATTGGCACTTGCTGTCCATGCACTTCCTACAACTGTGTTCCCATCGCCTGAAATACAATATGCACCACTTCTTGCAGTATCCATTGTAAAACCAAGGCTTCCAAGAGGTGTCCACGTTTCGGTTGTCCGATCATAGCGTGCCATTTCCACTTTATTATTTTCAAGTGTACATCCTGAAAGAAGATTTCCATTTAACGAAAAGGTAACGCCACCACCTACTCCATTCCCCGGTGCAATGCCTCCAATTAATTCTACAGCCTGGGTTTCAGGTGTCCAAATCGAAAAGGGACCTGTCCAGGTTTCATACCCGGCAACTTCACCCGTATTGGAAACTCCCTGGGTTTGAAAAAACGTATTTTTTACAATGAATTGAGAGAACCCAATGTTTGACAGACCAATTAATCCCGCCAAGATTACCAGCTTTTTTTTCATTTTCATATTGTATTTATGGTTAACGGATTACAGCAGAACATCAAACTGCAAGCCTGAACCGAAAGTAGGCGGATTCATTCGGAGCCTGTTTGTTTTGAGTCTTACAAAAGCAGTACACCTTTAAAAAAGGACATTACATTTACAATACAACAGATGATAAACTATTGAAAATCAACAATTAATACAAATCAATTACAGGTCCATCAGAAAATTAATCAGGTGAATATCTTCCCCATCGATCCCCAGTTTCTTTCGCAGACGTGTGCGTGCAACCGTAATACTGTTAACAGATTGATTGGTAATGGAAGAAATGTCTTTTGTAGACATATTCAAACGGAGAAAAGCACACAGTTTTTTTTCATTGGAAGTCAACGATGGGAATTTCTCCTGGAGTGATTCATAAAAATGGGGATGCACACGTGTGAAGTGGATCTCAAATTCATCCCAGCCGGTATTTCGCTGCCCCGATTGAAGATCTGATATAATTTCCTGGATATGCTTTTGACCTTCTTTATTCAATGAGCTTCCAGTTTTCTTCAAGTTTGTGATTACCCGTTCCAACAATTCCGTATTCTTCAACATGAACAATGCTTTTGCAGTCAATTCACGTTCTTTGAACTCCAAATCTTCTTCCAGACTCAGGTTTGCAAGATTCAGATTTTCACGCTCAAGAGTCAGTTTATCCTGTCTCAATTGTGCGGTTTTTATTCTTCCCCTCATAATAATGATGAAAAAAACTGCCACTGCAAGTATCAGGAACAGGACCACAAACAAAATCACATTCCTTAGCTTATCCGATTCGCTTTGCTTCAATTTCAGTTCATAGGACTTCTTATCACGTTCCCTTTGATGCTTTTCTTCCAATGAAGCAATTGCTGTCTTGCTTTCCAGGTTAAAAACACGGTCATTAAGCGCTTTGAACTTTTTAAAATAATACAAGGCCTGCTTATAATTTCCAAGTGTATCGTTGACGGAGGAAAGCGACTCCAATGCAATTAAAGTTGATGCATTGTTCCCGGTCTTTCTGCTTAATTGGAGTGCCTGCTCAAAATATTCCCTGGCTTTATTAAAATCACTGCGAAACACTTCATTTTTCCCCAGGTTGTTTAATACCTGTGCTTGTCCTTGTTTATCACCGATTTCTTTCCTGATTTTGAACGATTTTTGAAAATAATGACTGGCAAGGTCCAATTCTTTCTGTTCCAAATGGCAAATCCCGATGTTATTCAATAAGGAACCTTCATAACCGGGATCTTTTACTATTTTATTCAATTCAAGAGCATTCCGGAAATAGATCAGGGCCCTTTCGTAATCATTTTGCCCGATAAAAACAGCAGCCATGTTATTATAGACCTTCAATTTCCTTTTGGTTACTTCCATTTCGGGTGTCCGTTTGTCTGCTTTCTCCAAAATCAGCAATGCCTGTTCCTGGTAATCGATGCTCTTCCTGAAATTTTTCAGCTGGAGGTATAACACACCGATTTTCACCCTGGAATCTGCTTTTAATAAATTCAACCAGATATTTCCCGGATTTTCGGCAACAGCTGAATCAACCAGTGTTTTTGCCTGCAGGTAATACGTCATAGCATGTGCAAAATCAGTTTTGAACTTGTAACTATCACCCAAATTTTGCAGAATTTCGATCTTCAGGTCAATGGAACGGATTTTTGGCAGTTCTTTTTTCGCTTTCAGAGCTTCAACAAGTGCAGAATCGGTGTTCTTTTCAAGCAATCTTTCCGAAGCCTGCAGGTGTTTCCGGGCCTGTTGATCTGCTGTTTGCCCAAGGGACCAAAAACCAATGAAGATCAATAAATGGAAGAGTAAAAACTTGAAACTGCGCATTACTTTAAAATGACATGGAAGTGCAGTCAAATATACATTTAATCTGATTGAAAAGTTTAGTCTCTAAAAATGGGATTAACAGTCCATTTCTTCCCGCTGAAATGTAATTCCCGGATCATCTTTCCGGTACAACCAATAAATGACGCCTTCTATTTCTCCTAAAGAATAGCTCATGACAATCGGTTCTGGCAATTCTTCAGCAACGGTGGATGGTGAACCGGGAATGTTAAAGGGCCAGAAAGTAAGCAGGTGATCAAATGTGACAATCAAACTATCACCACTCAAACTCCAATCTCCGAGGTATTCCTGCCTTGGGGGAAATCGGGAAAAACTGTTTATTATAGTATCCCGTTCAAAGAAAGCTCCATGGTTTTCATTGAGGCAAAGCTTGTGTGCAACGACCGTATCTGTGTAAGTAAGCGGGAAGCAATAACTCAGATTCCCAAAACTTCCGGTTGGTCCGTAAGCATGAATTCCCAGTTCTTCCCTGAAGGTATATTCTCCTGGAATTGTTTCTACTATTTGAGCCCTTACCCCGAACAGACAGAAAAAGAAAAGGTTGAGTATAAAAAGTCGGTTCATTGTATTAAATTGGCTGAGATAGATACACTTGAGCCCTGAATTGGTTTAAATCACAAAAATAAAGGTCCATGACAAAAGAACGTATTTTCTATTTCTTGAAATCCATATATTTACACTAAACGAATCTATGTACTACTTTCTTTTTTCAGTTATCGTTATGCTGTCTTTTTCCGAGCTGCATGCACAACCTTTCAAATACGATGAATTCGGAAATGTACAGAACCCGAAATTCAAAACATTTATCGCGCAACGCGGTTATAAACTGGTTGGTAATTTTTATAAGATAAGTGTCGGAAAAAAAAGCATTATTGCAGCCAAAGTTCTCAAAGGAGATAACTGGTTGTTCGTTGACGTAAATGGGAAAGAGATGGAAAGCCCGGGAGAACTATTACGTATCCAACAAAATATTCCGGAAATGGGTCATCCGGATGCTTTCCCAGCAAAAGAGGAAGGACCAACTGATTGGAAACGCGATAAACTGGTCGGATTTGGTGACAAGGAAAACAGGGGAATGATTTATGACGGGGATACGATTGCTCAGGGCATTTACCAACAAGTCATCATATACCCTGCCGATCACCTTCTTGTTGTAAAAAAGAACGATAAATTTGGCATCCTTAATGAAAAAGGAATACTGGTTATACCTATTGAATATGAAAGTTTAAGTCCTATAGGCAGCAATGCAACACCTGAATTCTTTTACTATGCCAAAAAGGATGGAAAAGCGGGAATTATTTCCAGGGACAATCGTGTTACCATCCCCTTTGAGTTTGAACATCTCAGTTACAAAAAAACGTATTTTGAAACCAGTTTTTCCATGAAAGGCAAGCCTAATCTTGGTGTCATAGATTTGAAAGGAAAAGAAATACTTCCTCCAATTTACACCGGAATTAATGGCGATTACACCGGCTACTTTATTGTTTCCAAAGGGAAATCAAACCGCAATAAGGTGGTTGGGATGACAGATCAAAGTGGAAAATTTATTCTCGACACGATCTATTCCGATTACCATAAATATGGAAACAGCGATTCCGATTTTTTAATCCAATTTGAACAGTCCGGAACATCCAATTCTTCCGGAATCTATAATCTTCGCTTAAAACAATTTGTACTTTCCCCTGGCAAATACAGTGTCTCAAAAATTATCTACCAATACGGAAGAGAAGCAAATTATAGAACCAAAGGGGGGAATTATTTACACGGTTGGGTCGGTAAAAGCGGAAAACTGTTGATCGAACCAATATATGAAGACCTGAAAGCAACCTGGGACAGTCCTTATCTGATCGTAAAAAAAGATGGAAAATATGGAGTCATAGACAGCCTGGGAAAACAGGTTATCCCTTTCAAATATGAAGAATTGGAACATTTTAGCCCTTTTTCTTTTGAAACCGATATCAAACGCGGAGATGTATTTATTGTAAAAGAACTTACGAAACAAGGAGTGATCAATACCAAAGAAAAAGTACTCATTCCTATAGAATATGAATCGATTAAAACTACTTCCAGTGGCATTATCTGTAGAAAAGAAGGCCTTACCAAAATTATGAACCTATCGGGAAGAATTTATTTGGAAACGAGCGAATTTTCTATTTCTGAACTCGATTTGGAATATGGATTTATTCGAAAACGATCATCACAGTACGACCTTTATGGAAATAAATCAGTTATTGACAAATAGATTATTTATTGTTTAACTCATATAAACACCAACTTCCCAGAGATTTTGTTTCCATCCTGACCAATAACTTTGTAAAAATAAATTCCACTCGGGAGGTTATTTCGCGGAATATCAGTCACTTCCTTGGATAAACATATCGAATATATTCGATTTCCTAAAAAATCATTCAAAACAAATTCATTTCCAATAAAACTAGGTGCCACAACACTAAATGATTCGTTTGCTGGATTTGGGAAAAGATTAATAGAAGGGTGTTTCAAAGTCTCTACAGAAAGATTGTCATTGATATGAACCAATTGCACACTCGTATCTGACCAGCATGCATTCTCAATAATCAAAGTGACATTGTAATAATTTGTATCATTATATGTATGATAGACCTTATCTCCATATGGGTATTGATAGATACTGTCTCCGTCACCAAAATACCAAGAGTAATTATTCCCTTCGTGAAAAACAGTTTCAAATATAGATGAAACTCCAACATGAGTATAATTAAACGAAGCATCCGGTTTGTAGCATACACCTGAAAACTCAGAACTATTTCCGTTTAACTGATCAATTGCTAACCCTGTAATGATTGAATCCGAGTGAAAAGCACCTGAGTATTGCCAATGACCAAAGATATCTGCAGTCACTTCTGCAAGGAAAGTGTTTCCCTGAGAACGTTTATCCGCATCTAACGTATAAAACAATTGAATCCTATTATTTGGCAATGCTGTTCCATAGATTATTCCGTTTGACAGACTATCAAATACTGGTTTTGGGAAAGCATCGTTTGCAACCTCCGGCTCTGATAAATTCAGATTAATCGCCTTCTTTCCATTGCCATACATTCGATTTTTTGAAATTTTATTATATCGGCATTGAACTCCGCTCATAAAAATGCCATCTCCCTTATTGCAGGCAATGATATTTCCGTCAAATATATCATCCCCTCCTATCACGCAATTAATTGAAGTTTGTAAACGAATACCTTCGAAGTAGTTTCCCAAGGAATCCCCCAATACATTGACCCCTATTTTATTCCCTTTAAATGAAATATTTTCGGAACCTGAAATTGCAATTCCCTTGGTTAAATTTCCGGAAACAATATTTCCGGTTTGAACGGAAGTTCCGAATTTAGTAGAAACACAAGAATTCATCGTTACTGCTCCCCAAAAGCTGTAGTTATTGATACTATAAGTCCCGGTAATATCAGTCCCAATGAAATTATTCATAAAGACAGATGCAGAATCTTCTGCAAGTCTGATACCACCTTCTGTATTACCGGAAATGACGTTTCCTTCCCCAGGTCTCCCAATCTGTGCCTTCTTACAACCAAACAAATTCAAACCTTCTTTATTGGAAAGTTCATAACTTCCGGTAATATCTGTTCCAATCTTATTATTAATTATCAGGCACTTTCCAGGCTTGGTATAATTTATTATCACCCCTTTCATGCAACCACTCACAACATTTCCATTCAGCACAATACTGTCAATTTCGCTCCCGTCAATCTCGATACCTAACCAATATGCACCTTGCAGATATGTACCCGTAGCATTTGTACCAACTGTATTTGTCCCTACTTCCAGATTCCCAAAAACCCCATCTATTAACATCCCTCTAAATTCCCCAGCCAAAACATTATTTTGTATAACCGCATTTGGAATATTTTCCTGCCACCAATAATTTTCATTTCTCATATAGATTGCAATACCTGCAGAAGGACCAATCATCGAATCACCTGTAATATTGGTCCCTAAAAGATTATTCATGATCTTCAGATCTCCTCCTTTACCTTCAATTTCGATTCCCCCATTGGAATTGAACCCATTAATAACATTACCTCTTCCGGGAGCACCTACTGTGATATTCATTCCCTCCAAATCCATCCCTTTATTAAACTGGGTTATTAACAATCCATATATTTCCAGATCTTCACCGTAAAATTTCAAGCAGGTATTGACAATTGTATTACGTGTTAAAACTATGTGAGGTGAAACACCGGTATAGCCATTGGCAGGTTGTGTTGTTCCGTCTATTACCAAAGATGCTTCAATAAGTGGTAATTCGCTCGACAAAGAAATTGTATGAGGAGCTACTCCCGAAATATTAAACGAAACTGAGTCTTCGACTAAGGTTGTATTGCTATCATAAAGAGCTTGTCGAAATGACCCAGGGCCATTATCATTTGTATTTGTAACGATTAAATTTGATGGCAAAAAATTGATAAACATCGCAGAAGTCCCGAAAGGATAACCATAATCCTCCAACCTGATTGCCGGAGTATGTACTTGATTATTTCCACTTACATAAGTACCAGGAGGAAAATAAGTCATTAAACCATGGGCAGTTATATCGGGTAATTGTGAGGTAATAATAATAGTGGAACCCGCTACTTGTTGAAGATCAATATCGGAAAAAGCTATGTTGTCTGCATTCGCAGTTAAAATTGCCTGACGAAGTGATCCTACACCCGAATCATTTGTATTCGTAACAAAATAAGTTTGCTGAGCAAAGAAATTGGAGGAAATCAAAAAGAAAAAAATAAAAGCAAAATTTAGTTTCAGTCGTTGCATGAATCAGGTTTAATTATGACGCCAAATATACCAAATTAAATGTGCCTTGAATTAGTAAACGACCTGTGTAATTAAATTCCGTAGTATTGTAAGGATAAAATTTTCGTCAATCATATTCCAGGACAATACATTTCTTGTTTACTCAAACACCAATTCGAAGCAAACTCCTGCTTTACTTTCCTTTTTATGAACAGTCCCATTGAGCTGGTCAGCAAAACCATCTATTAAAAAATGACCGAAATGGTGATCGTCGTCCTCCGGAATTTCGGAAAAACCGCCACCGTCGTCTTTATAGGTTAGCCGGTACTTCCCATCCTTCAACCGAAGCCCCAGGTAAATCTCTCCGTGATCTCTTCCTTTAAAACCATGCAAAATTGAATTGGTGATCCATTCATTGATCAATAAGCCCAGTGGGATCATTTTATCTACAGGAAGCGCCAGGTAATCAATATCCAGGTTCAATTTAAAATTTGACGGATCATTCACCAGGGAATTCAAACAATCATTGAATAGTTTTTCCCAGTAATTTGCCACGTTGATCAGTGCCAAATCCTCGTGCTTATAAAGCGATTCGTGAATACTGGCAATGGTTTCTATCCGTGATTGCGTTTTATCAAGTACTCCGTTAAAATTGTTATTTCCTTCCTCCATTTGCAAACGGATCAAACTGGAAATGATCTGCAGGTTATTCTTTACCCGGTGATGCATCTCCTTCAGGATCACATCCTTTTCATTGTTTAACTTTTCCAGTTCTGCAGTGCGTTTCCGCACTTTATTTTCAAGGTCATTTTTAAGCTGAATCAATTCTGCCTCTGCCGTTTTGCGATTGGTAATATTGGTTGACAAAATAAAAATCCCCTCAGGAATTGGTTCTATGCGTAATTCAAACCAATTTTTGCTCCCGTCATTATAGGTAAACTCATTCTCAAATTGAAGGGTCACTCGTTCGTTCATGCATTTTTTCAACTGGCTGAACATAAAGGTGTTTTCAATGCCCGGATAACATTCCATCATGGTCTTACCCAATAATTTATCAACAGTACTCTGCCCCTGACTTGCAACAGTTGTATTTACATACAGGTACTTCCAGTTGGAATCAATTACCTGGAATCCTTCAAGCAAACTGTCGAGAATACTTAAATTTAGAATAGATCGTTTCAATGATGTAGTGTTTAATTCAGTAAAATAGTTGACAATTAAGTCATTAATATACAAAAAACCAAAAACATCCGAATGTACATTCTCCCTTTTTCATTATTGATCCACCTTGCCCTCTTCGTAAGTTGGTCCGTACAATCCCGGAACTTTGTTTCCTGTAGCCCGCAGGTAGATAATCATTTCCCCGCGGTGATGGTAAATGTGATTGAAAAGAAAACCACGCGCCACAGTTCCTCTCGGGAAAGGCCCCATGATGGTACGTTCACCTGAAATCATGGTCCATGGGTCCTTTAAATTTTCTTCCGAAATAGCATTCAATGCTGCCCTCGCCTTCTCTACATTCTTTTCGAAAAGTTCCAGAGTTGCTTTGATGTCGTCTGTTGGACCCCGTTCCAAATTATCAGCCGATACATCGTATACATCCTGAGTCAAAGTTCCAACATACCAATAATAAATGGTTGCAATGTGCTGGGCAAGTTCTCCCATCGTCCATGACGTTGGAGAAGGTTTGTACGCCAGATCCTTTTCCGGAATGACCTGAAGTAATTTCCGGGTACTTTTTACTTCGTGTTCGAATTCATCTTTCAAAGCTTGTAACATCATCTTTATTTTAGATCAGAAAAGTTAGTACTCTTTGTTTTTGAAACAAAGCCTTTTCCTGTTAATAAGCCATAAATTCGGGGTGCAGGAAAACCTCAAAAGATCCGGATCCGGTGTAAAAACCATCAAATACTACTGACAGTTTCAAATAACAACCAAAAGTAGTGTAATTACAACCATAAGTAGTTGTATTTTTAGCAAGTCTGCGCATACAGCCCAATACCTTTGTCCAATCGAAATCAATAAAAAAATTCGCTATGTTAAGTACAAAAATGATTGGTGACAAAATCACTGAAGCAAGAAAAAAAAGTTCTATTTCTCAAGCCGGACTTGCCGAGTTATTATTTATCAGTCCGCAGGCAGTTGGAAAATGGGAACGCGGAGAATCTATGCCAGACATTATTACCCTGAATCGCCTGGCAGAAATCCTGGGTGTAGACCTGAATTATTTTTCAGAAGGATTTGAATCTGCTGAGACGGGTGAACAAGCAACAAATATGCTGCAGTCCATTCCTGAAAAACAGAAACCGGAAAAAAAGCTCAACTGGAACATGTCAAAAGGAAGCTGGGCGGACGCTGATTTTTCAGGACTTAAAAACCTGAATGAAAAATTCAGCTCTTCCCACATGAAGAACTGCAAATTCATCGGTTCGGACCTGTCGGGATTGCAATTAAGCGACAATCACGTTCTGGGCTGTGATTTCTCCGAATCGGATCTCAGCAACAGCCATATTAAAGGTTCACATATGACTGCTGATTCTTTCAAGGAGTGCATTCTGAAAGAAACTGAATTTTCGGGAAGTTATATTTCGGGCTGTAATTTTTCGGGTGCTGATTTTTCAGGAACGGTCTTCAAATCGGGCGGACTTGAAAAAGCTGTTTTGGAACAAGCTCACTGGAATCGCACTTCTTTCCAGGGAATGTACCTGGCTGATCTGATTTTCGAAGGAATTATCGAAGACTGCTATTTTGAGAACTGCGCATTCAAGCGAATAACTTTCCAAAACGCAACGATTACCAACACTTTTTTCAAAAACAAAAGCCTGAAACAAATCCGCTTTGTCAACTGTCAGGCAGACCGTTTGACGTATGAGTTCTTAAAAAACGGGAAAGCAGACCTGAGCGGGATCAAATTGATCGATATGTGAAGGAATTCGTGTTTTATGTTCGGAGACGTGATCCGGTTTCCGGGTTTTTAAGCTGGTACGGGCATCCTTGCTCGTTCCAGCTTAAGATTACAGAAAGTTCAAAGGTTAAAAAGTTCGATTAGATTGAACCTTTAATCCTTTGAACTTTTTTTTCGATTCAGTACATTTGGTAAAAGCTTACGGATTTATGAGTACATCAGCAACACATGACGAACGCATTGCAAAAATGAGCTTTGCTTCTGTTTACCCTCACTATGTTACAAAAGTTGAAAAGAAAGGCAGAACAGTAAAGGAACTGCGCCAGGTTATTGAATGGCTCACGGGTTTTGATGCTGCAAAACAAGAGCAGCTTATTGAACAGAATGTCACTTTTGAAGAATTTTTCAATCAAGCAACACTTAATCCGAATGCAGAACTGATTACCGGGATGATTTGCGGTTACCGGATAGAAGAAATTCAGACTCCACTGACCAAAAAAGCCCGCTACCTGGATAAACTGGTTGATGAACTGGCAAAAGGACGAAAAATGGAGAAAATCCTAAGGAATAATTCCTGATTACGAATGTCTAATTCCTAATTAAAGAGTACTCACTCATCGAATACACTCAATATCCTTTTAATGGTCAACCTTTTAATTCGCAATTCGTATCCTGATAGCTATCAGGACGTAATTCGTAATTATAAAATGCCTATCCTTGTCAACTAAAAAAACACATTCACATGAATAAACCAACTATCACTGCATTGATCACTGTCCAGAGAACCAACAATTCGAATTTACCGGATTCACACATCAAAGATTTCGGAGGTTTGCCTTTATTCCAAATCACGATCGACAAGTTACTTGCTGTCAAAGCCATTCATAAAATTGTCATTTCGACCGATTCCGACCTGGTAAAAAAGACCTATGGAAGTAATGGAAAAATTTCCATTATCGGCTTACCGCACCCCGATAAGTTTTCAGATCAACACGCAACAGAACGGATCCTGGAGGAAATGCCGACTTCGGACCTGATCACTGCTCATTCACTTGAAAAAACAGATGGCGAACATTTTATGCAGACACAATGCATCAATCCACTGCTTTCTGTCAAAACAATTGAAGAAGTCATTGAACGATACTACATGTATGTTATCAATGCGGAACATAAGCAATTTGACTCGGTAATGAGCCTGTGCAGAATTGAAAAGCGCCTGTATGATAACAGCAATTATCCTGCAATTACGTTAAGGAACGACCCGCATTTTGTGATTTTTGAAGACACGATCTTCCATGTGTTCAATCGTACAGCATTCTTAAAAAACAACAAGCAAAAATCAGGGAACAACCCGATGTTCTTTGAAGTACCCGAAATTGAGAATCTTGCAATTGAATCTCCTGCCACGTACAAACTGGTAAAACTGGTATATGACAATAAAAATCTGTTTCAGTGAGTTTAATCCTACTTAAAATTTCCACACGAACGCGATTGATATAAAAACAAAATCCCGATCCTGCATAAACCGGATCGGGATTTTATAAATTTTAAAGCTATCTACTTCTTAACAAACTGTCTTATTGAAATTTTATTCGTTTGTTTATCGATCATTTTCAACAAGTAAGTACCCTGGCTTAAACCGGACACATCCACTTGATTGGTCCCTGTGCTTGCCACATCATAGATTCTTCCTGCAATATCCGTTACCTGGAGATTGTATTGATTATCTGTTCCCGAATAGCTGATATTCATCACGTCTGTACAAGGGTTCGGATACAGATTAACCGTTAATAAGCTATTCTCATCCACAATCAATTCGGCATCTTCATCAGCAACAGCAAAAGGACTCAAACTGGTAATCCCTGCACGGCTGATCTCGTAGGTACTGTTAGCACCCGCTGCGGCACTTCCGGATGTCTGTGTATCCCAGGCACTATTCGTGTAGTGAGAAATATATGCATTGGTGCGATCAAATCCATTTACCTCTGATGTAACCATCCACCCCAATTTCAGGTTCATATTAACCGTACCAGCATCTGATTCAATCAACCATGTTCTATTCACCACACTTGCGCCGCTCGCACTGTTAAACCCTGAATTTTCAGTTCCACCTGTAAACACTCCGTTAAATGCTTTTACCATGAAGTTACCTGCTGTACCGGTAGAAATCTGCTGAATACTTGCCGGTGAATAGTTTGATTCCGTTCCGACCGGGAAGACCACATACGAAGAAAAAGCCGATACATACATCTGAAGTTTTCCGGCGTCCGGTGTCATGATATATCTGGTATTGCTGTATCCGGTGATATCCGCATTTTGTTCCAGAACCAGATTGTTATTCATTAAGCGGATATTTCCGCTGGTCATGGTCAATTCGTCATGGATACGAAGTGTTGAACCCAATACGAGATCACCTCCGGTTACCTCTACTATGAATTGTTCCAGGCTTGAATTCGAACCGTCAAAATAAATAGTATCGTTACCGGCGGTTGTAATATTCAAATGCAAATCAGAACTCATATTTCCAACAATCGGGCTGGCAAATTCCTGGTCCAGGGTCCCGTTTACTACGAGGTTATTGGAATTCAGGTTTAGTTTTCCGCTCACCAAACTCAATTCTCCTCCAACCGTTGCATCGCTATCCAGCATCACCTCACCTTGTGTAATGTTGATCTCAACATCATTCAATCCCGATCCGGTAAGTTCTTCACCGGTAGTAACAGTTGAATCTCCCATATATTCCACATCATAAGAAGCAGTTCCATCAAAGGCACCGCCATTGTTTTCCAGTTTTCCATTCATTACCTGTGCAAGACTTCCTGCATTCATAGTTAAAGTAGCGCCATTTTCAACGCTCAATGTTCCTTCATGCAGGTGCAATTCTCCGGCGATTGCCAAAGAACTTTTAAGCTGTACGGAACCCGAACTGCCTGTATAATCAATGTAAAGCTGATCAACGGAGGAACCGGAAGTGAATACCAGTCCGGAATTCAATGTATTTGCCGTTTCAATCCGGATGTTTGATGTGGCGGTGGATGTTAAAGCTGCACCACCCTGGATGTTCATGTTTCCGTGAATTTCCAGGTTATTCGCACCGATGTTCAATATCCCGGCGTTTAACTGCAGAACTCCATGCACCATTAAATCACTTCCCAGGGTCAAAACCGAAGTATTGTCATCCAAACTAATGTCTGCATTCTGCATATTTAATGAATTGATCTCAATACCACTTGTCTTGGAACCTCCGATATAATGAACATGGTAAGCTCCAGCTGAATTAAAAATCCCTCCCGTGGTTGCCAGTGAGCCATCGTTTCGGACAACTTTTGCATTTGCGTTCAGGGACAGGTTTGCTCCTGTATTCAACGTCAGCGTTCCATCATCCAGATGCAAGGAATCCGTGACAGTAACCTGTGAGGTAAAGGCAATAACTGATCCTGAATTCACAAAAGTATTCACTGTCATATCACCTGCATAAGAATAAGAAACCAATAAACCGCTGAAAACGATACGCTGAATATCAACACTACCGTTACCGCTAAACGTTCCATTCTGGATCTCCAATCCACTATTGGTAGAACTTGTAAGGGTTCCGTCAACAGTAAAAGTATTAAGCAACCCGGAAAAAGTCACATTGGTATTCATATTCACATCAATTCCGGACGGAATAATGATATCCTGATTACTCACATTCCCGGAAGGTGCTACACCACCCCAAGTGACAGGATCAGTCCAGTCACCATCGGTAACCGCAGTAAAAGCCAATAGTTTATTGGTGGAAATCGTTGTCAGAAAAAGAACAAGGAATCCCATTTTTAGTAACATTGTTTTCATATTGCTTTGATTTTAATGTATGTTTTAACATAAAGTTCCAGACAATCAGCTAATACATTGTTACATCCTTTTTAAGATTATTGCATAATTTTGGGATAAGTGAACAGAAGACCTGTTTTTCGAAAAAACTCTCGAAAAATGATACTCAGAACAAAACAATCAGGCGCGCATTAACGCTTTTTGTTTTTCTTCTTTTCCTTAAAGGGCCAGCGTAATTTCAGGTTTTTCATACTTTCATCAAAATTCCCTGCTCCGCTTTCAAAATGAACCAATACAGAGTCGAGTTTCTTTACATAATCCGAATCTGTAAACAGCACGTTAACCAGGCCTTTATTGTCTTTCAAATTTTTAGATAAAGAACTGATATCACCGGAAACAACGGCCAAACTATCCGTCACCGAACGAATGTTGACAATTGAATATTCGAGGTTATTTCTGAAATCCGTATCCTTTAGAATCATTCCAACTGTTCCTTTGCCCGCTTTCACATGTTGAACAATATCGCGGAGATCACCGGTTAGAACTGCTGTATTTTTCCCAATATACCTGAAATGCGTGACTACCGCTTTTACATCATCAGATACCTCCGGGTCCAATAACACGTTCAATAGCGAATGTTCGCTGTTTAGTTTGCCGGAAATATCTTTCAGATCAGACGTTATGGCATTTAAATTTTGATTGGTGCTGTTAAGCGTGCGAAGGGTTGCATCCATTTCCACCGTTCTTAAGGTGTGTAACTTATCCCCTTCATTTACTCTGGCCGCTCTGCTATTGGAAGGATTGATGTTTATGATCCTGTTCCCCATAATCCCATCGGTACCGATTACCGCAACCGCATCTTTACGTATAAATCGGCAGGCATCGATGTCGATAGCCATGAATACTTCAACCGATGTATCACTGGTGATCCTGATCTCATCTACTGTTCCAATATCAATTCCTGCATATCGGACACTGTTTCCTTTCCGGAGGCCGTTTACATTATAGAAATCAGCCTTAATACGAACCGTAGATCCGAATAAACGCTGTCTGCTCCCTACATAATAAAGGGCAGCAATGATACCCAATGTTCCGACCAGCACAATGATACCCAGCCTTATATTTCTGCTTGCTTCTTTTTTCATGGTTCAAAAAATTTTCGGATGGCATCATCCCCGGACAAACTGAGCTCTTCGTACGTACCTTCTGCATAACATCTTCCTTCAATGAGCATGATGATCCTTTCCGCAACCCGTTTGACACAGTTCATATCATGCGAGATAACAATTGAAGAAGTTTGGTATTTTTCGCCCAGTTCAATGATCAGTTCGATGATCTCTTTCGCAGTGATCGGATCAAGCCCGGTGGTTGGTTCGTCATAAAGGATAATTTCCGGTTTGAGAATCAATGTTCGCGCCAGAGCGATGCGTTTTCGCATTCCCCCTGAAAGTTCCGAAGGCATCATTTCGGCAGTATCCGGTAAGCCGACATTGGTCAAAGCCTCTTCAACGAGTTCATCGACTTCCTTCTCCGACATTTTTCTACGATGCCGGCGCAGCGGAAATTCCAGGTTTTCTCGAACGGTCATCGAATCATAAAGCGCATTGCTTTGAAAAAGAAATCCGACCCTGAAACGCATCGCATCCAATTCCCTGAAGCCAATTCCCGATAAATCGTAATTCAATACACGAATCGCTCCGGAATCGGGTTTTATGAGGCCGATAATGCATTTGATTAAAACTGATTTCCCTGAACCTGATCTTCCTAGAATGACCATATTCTCGCTCTTATTCAGTGTCAGGCTAAAATTGCGTAAAACCTGATTGTTTCCAAAGGATTTACAAATATTATCAAGACGCAATACCGGATTTTCGATCAGGGTTTCAGTGCTGTATTTTTCTTCGCCACTCATATTAGTTGCAATAAATCCGTAATCTGAACCGCAATCAGATCAAGTATGAATACAATAAGGGAAGAAATCACGACCGCAGAATTGGCAGACCTTCCCACGCCTTCTGTCCCACGTTGGGTAGAATACCCTTTATAACAGCTGATAATTCCTATAGCAAAACCAAAAAAGAAGGTTTTAATAATGGATGGAAGAATGTCGCCGAAAGAGAGGGCATCCAAGACCTGTGTCCAATAGAGATTCCAACTGATCGCGCCGCGAAGGTTTACCCCCAGATACCCACCATAAAGCGATACTGCGTCGGCAAAAATTACCAGTAAGGGAATCATAAATGTTACTGCCAATACGCGGGTTACAACCAAATATTTAAAAGGGTTGGTACCGGAAACCTCCATGGCATCAATTTGTTCGGTAACTTTCATCGAACCAAGTTCAGCACCGATACCGGACCCTATTTTTCCCGCACAAATTAACGCAGTAATTACCGGTGCGATCTCACGGACGAGAGAGACAGAGACCATTCCGGGCAACCAGGCTTCTGCTCCGAATTTAACCAGTGTGGGACGTGATTGGATTGTGATGACAAGACCTATAATGAAACCGGTTATGACCACTAATCCAAGTGACTTGTAACCAAGAAAAAAAAACTGCCGGAGCATTTCTTTGAATTCATAATCTTTTCTAAAGAGTTCTCCGAAAAACCTTATTGAGAAACGGGTTAT
The DNA here is from genome assembly GCA_946480815.1 of uncultured Flavobacteriales bacterium. The sequence continues at coordinate 17,801 of CAMLLB010000039.1, read as the reverse complement.
ATCCCCGATTTCGGTCAATATCAGTTTCACGTTTTCAAGCATGATCTTACGAAATTTCGTTCGACTGATTGAGTTCCTCTAATGAGTCCGAACCCGAATCTATGATTTGCCAGGATGAATCGGCCAGCTTGTACACTTCAACGCGAAGCCCGAAAGTACCGTTCAGATAGTCTTTCAGTTCCTGAACAGTCATTCCCGGAAGGATCGTCAGGACACCATTATGATTGGATGTCCGGCAATCACCGATGGTAAAACCACTGTTTCGGACAATCTTATCGGAATGCGGCCCGTACTCCGTATTTGGTTTGGCATAAAATTCCAGTTTCAGATTATTGAATTTCTGGGTAAAAAGTTCTCGTACTGAAAATACTTTTCGATGATTATTGATTTCAATCTGTACCTTTTCCATAAGTCATTTTTTATCAATCCATTGCAATGGCAATCTTCCTGAATACAAGGATTTAAAGTTTAATACGAAAATCAGGCATTTCCGCAGTGGAAACAATGATCTTTGTCAAACCAAATATTGACTTTTCGCAGCCGGATAACCATTCGGAAAGACCGATTTCCAAAACAATTCCCCGATTAATCCGGTAACCGTTTTTACAACTATTCAGGATGCAATTATTCGTGGAGAGTTAACAGTGGAATAGTTGTATGGAAAGCGATTTTTTTTGTATTCGGTTCATGAAAGACAGAGTAAAAAAACGAATGCTTCCTTGGCACAATAACCGTTATATCGATCAATTTATCACTTACAAACTGATCCACTGCTTCCGAAATATCTTCATGAGCAAGTGTATGAACCGTATATGGTATTTCTTTCAATGCACGTGATACCTGAACTCCGGTTACAATTCCAGCATCTAATGATACTTCGGGTTCCACTACATATAGGATATGTAAATGTGCATTAACTTTCTGAACCAAATGGATCAAAGGTTTCAATATCTTTTTATAATCGGCATCCTCATAATCTGTTGCCAGAACGATACTTGAGATCGGACGATATTTCACATGCATTGCAATTCCCAAAACAGGGCAAGCAGCTTTGCGCATCAATGAAGTAGTGGTACTTCCGATGATCTTTTCAGAAACATATCCTCCACCCTGCATCCCCATAATCACCAAATCTATATGATGTTTTATTACAAATGTGTTGATGGCTTCAATTACTGTTCCGGGTTCGCAGTAACATTTTATCTTTATCCGGTTACCATGCTGACTGATGATTTTTTTGCGAATAACTTCCAGCTTTTGCATGTGATCTTCGATGATATCATCCATTGATGGAATCCAAACGATCGGGTCATTCGGCACAGCAATATAGTCATATACGTTAAGCAGACAGATTTGTCCTTTTAATTCTTTAGTGAATTCAATGGCATAATTTAATGCATTCTCAGATGCCTCTGAAAAATCTACCGGTACTAAAATTCTTTCCATAAGTCTTCTTTATTAATTATTGCAGGTTCGTAGCTGTTTTGTTCTTATCCGATTAACAATGAACAAGTTAATACAGCACTTCTGCTTTGAAACAAAAGTAGATGCTTATGTGTTTCCGGCTCTTGAGTTTAGTCAAACCACCCGATGATTTTTGTCAATTTTAAGGTATATCAATTTGATCATTAGCCAAAGGGATGCAGGTCCTTCAAATCCGTATTTAAAAGGTTTACAGCAATTGGAATACCTTAGCCAGACACTTACATCTTTCTGCATTCTGCCGCACATGCTCTGCATGCACGCGCGCACTCAATACAGTGTTCGTTTTGATGTTTTTCACATTCTTCTGCACATTGCTCGCAGATCCCGGCACAGATCTTACAGAGTTCTTTTGCCTTTTCACTTCCTAAGCTCATTAACTGGGCTGCCGCATAACAAATGGCCGCACATTCCATGTCAAGCCCGATACAATGGATCATTTCTCCGGGATTGTCTTCTTTTAAACAGGAAGATGCGCAATGATTGCAGATTGAAGCACAATTTAAACACGCTTCAATACACGCTTTGTGATCGTGATAATTCATAATGACAGATTTTTCAACATTACTGCAATATAAATCAGTCACTTCCTAAAATCATTATATGATCATTCTGCGTTTTTACATAATTATAGGTTGTGGTTTCCTTCCGCTGCTATTCAATCCTGCTGAGAAAGGAAATAGCGGATCAGGTCTGTGGTAGTAACGATACCACATATACGGCCGTCTTTTGTAATTACAACTGAGCTGAATTCTCCCTTTGCTAAAAGCGCACAAACATCAGCAACAGTTGCATTCTCACCAAGTGTTACCGGATTGTGTGTCATCACATCCGCAACTGTTTTCGACGAATAAACGGATTCGTTGTCATCCAGGGTTGCATCACCGATTGCACGCATGTAATCTACCAGACTCACCATTCCAACCAGGATATCGTTATCTGTCACCGGAATATGCTGGTGAAAATTTTGTTTTTCATATATGTGTTTGACAGCCAGTATTTTTTCCTGTTTACTTACACATTCAACCGGTGTCGTCATAATCTTTGATACGGGTAATTTGAAATCCATGGTTCTGTTTTTTTTTAAGTAATCCCTTGATTACTGTTAAGATACTGCATTCTTATACATGCTGCAAATTTACCGGGTTCTATATTGATTCCATGTGGCAAAAATCATATCCGGAAATGATCTTAATCAATTCTTTCCTCCATGAATATTCGGAAATTAGCTGAATGAAAGCAAAAACATTTATAGAGCTTGCAGCTTTGTCAGCAAATCTGTACGCTATCTCGAAAGAAACCCATCTCCTGGAAAAGCTGAAAAAACTATCCGAAGAAGGGAAGGACAAAATCAATGAGTTTATGTCTGAAACCGTTTTGGATGAAAACGGCAATGAAGTTCCGTTTACGGACAGATTACTGATGAAAGCAAAGGAAGCCAGGGAAGAACTGGAATCAAAGATCGGTGAAATGATCAAGGTATTCTATGAAAAAGCGAATATTGCTCATACGGAGCAATTGAAAGATTTGGAAAATAAGCTGGAAGAACTGAATAAAAATCTGGCACTGGCTGAAGCAAAGATCCATCAGTTGCAGAACAAGGACGAAACGAATGGCCCTATTTGATTCTATTCGGCAGCGCTATCGGTCGTTCGTTCGATTCAACCGCATTCTTCGGATTTTTGTGCGTTACGGCTACGAGGATGTTGTCTCCTATCTGATCGAGACCAGGAGGTTTCCTCTTGTTAGGAAACTGATTCCACGCGCTACGAAAAGGAATGCGCAAAAATATACCAAGTACGAAAAAATGCGCATGGTATGCGAGGAACTTGGCCCTACATTTATTAAGTTCGGACAAATACTGAGCAACCGTTCGGATCTTCTTCCTGTCGATTTGATCATTGAACTGGAAAAGTTACAGGACAATGTGCCCCCGCATGCCGGTACTATCTCGCGCCAGGTAATTGAATCCGAGTTGAAAAAAACAATGGAAGAACTATTTGCCTGGTATGAAACCGAGGCATTTGCTTCCGCTTCAATGGCACAAGTACACAGAGCAACTCTCAAAACAGGTGAAAAGGTGGCCATAAAAGTACAACGGCCTGAAATTCGTGCCACTATTATAGAGGATATCCGGATCATGTACATGCTTGCAGGAATCCTCAACCGCAGAATTCCTTCCCTGAAAAGCTTTGATCCACTTGGGCTGGTAAAAAACTTCGAGGAAAGCATTTTGAAAGAGCTCGATTTTATCCACGAATCCATCAGCATTCAGCGATTTGCAAAAAATATCCTTGAAGACGCACACGATAACACTACACACGTACCGAAAGTTTACAGGGAATACACAACGGGTAAAGTCCTTACGATGGAATTCATTTCCGGAGTCAAAGTAACGGACAATATCATCCTGGAGTCGAAGGAATATGACCGGAAGGAAGTTGCAAAAAAACTGGCATTAACTTACATCAAGCAAGTTTTCGAATATGGCTTCTTTCATGCGGACCCGCATCCGGGAAATATCCTCGTGCTTCCCAACGGACATATCTGTTTTCTCGACTTTGGTATGATGGGAAGTATTCTTCCGGGAGACATTGAAATGCTTGCACACCTCTTTCTCTCTGTGAAATCCAAAGACATCAGGAAGATCATCCATACTTTGATGCGGATGTCCGAGGTATCCAGTATCAAAGACATGCGCTCATTGGAATATGAAATCAACGAGTTTGTAAACAGTTACAGCATCGAAAGCATACACGAAAACGAAATGAGCACCGTGCTCTTGCAATTGAAAGACATTATTGTGCGTTATGATCTGAAGGTTCCCGCCCATTTTTTCCTGCTTGCGCGGTCTATGGTGACCATCGAGGGCCTGATCCACAAACTGGATCCGGAGATAGATATGCTGAAGCTCGCACGGCCTTACCTTCTTTCCGCTATAACACAAAAAATCAACCCATTTAAATTAGGTATGAAAGTCCTGAACGGGCTGTATGAAATTGCCAATTATATGGAAGAGTTCCCTAACGATCTCAAAAATGCCGTACGAAAGATCAACACGGGCAAAATCAATGTCAATCTGAACCATTCAGGAATTGACCCGTTGGTACATACCTTTAATCGCGTTTCCAAACAACTGGCAAGTGCACTCGTGATCGCAGCACTTCTTAGCGGTTCAGCGCTATTCATTGTTCACCGGATCGGTCCTTTTTGGTTCGGATACTCCTGTTATGGTGTTATCGGAATCCTTTTGGCGGGTATCCTTGGATATGGAATGATCCGTAACATTTCGCGCGGCGACCACGACGACTGGGGCGGTTGGAAAGAAAACCGGTAAAAGTATCTCTAATTCAGATATTTCCAGTAAAATATGTAAGAAATGATATTTACAGTATAAATAAAAGTCTGCGTATTCAATGTAACTTCAATGAACCTTAAAACACTGAATATGAAACGGATTTTAATTTTATTTTTAAGTTACACTTTCACATCTTACTGCCAGGACACGACATATAATCATTTCTCTGTGGATGCGGAATTCGGGTTGAACAATCCGATCTACCCCATGACCGGGAATTATGACGCTGCAACGCTCAATTTATGGCACGTTGGTCTTGGATTCAGGTATGCAATTAATACTAAATTCGGTGTGCGCCTTAGCGGCGGATATGATAATTTCAGGGAACGCGCAGGAACACCTGCTTTTTCATCAGAATATTATCGTGTTTCATTGGAAGGAGTTGCCAACCTGGGAAATATTATGGACTTTAAAGAATGGACCAGACACTTAGGCTTGCTCTTTCACTTAGGCGCGGGTTATTCGGTCCTGGATGGGAGTTCAATTTCCCCGAATCACATCCTCCATGGAATTGTAGGTTTTACACCGCAAATTCGGCTATCACAGCGTTTCAGTATTAACATCGATGGTTCTGTGTTGGCCAACATTTACCAGAATTACACCTATGATCTCCTGTCGAGCAGGAATTCCAGGGGTATTGATGGTTACCTGATCAATCTTTCACTGGGAATTCAGTACAATTTTGGTCGTAAACCACATGCCGACTGGGTGATGGTGCCAAGCAAAAATGCACAGATTGAAAACCTGAGACAACGTGTGGAAAAACTGGAAAACCAACAACGTGATGACGATGGTGACGGTGTTGCGAACTGGTTGGACGAAGAACCCGGAACGCCTGCCGGAACATTGGTTGATACAAAGGGACGAACACTTGCTCCTCGTGACAGCGACGGTGACAATATCCCGGATGATGTGGATGATTGTCCGTTTGAAAAAGGTTCTGCAGCTATGAAAGGTTGTCCTGAACGATCCGGAAGCATTACCGGTCCAAATAACAGCCAGGAAGTTATTGCCATAATCGAGCAAAGTGAGGTGAAATTTGAAACGGATAAAGCTGACCTGTCTCCTTCCTTTCAACAGTTACTCAAAGCAATCGCAAAGGTGATGAAGGACAATCCTTCCTACAAACTTCATATTATGGGTCACGCAGACGACCGGGCATCAGAGGAATACAATATGAACCTGTCCCAGGAACGTGCCAATGAGGCAAGAAATTACCTGATTTCTCAGGGAATTGCCGGAGACAGGCTGACAACAGAAGGTTTTGGAGAAACCAAGCTGAAAAATCCACTCAGAACGGTTGAAGCCCGGGCTGAAAACCGAAGGGTTCAATTTGATGTTCGCTGATACCGATTTCACGGAAAGAAATAAAGGCCGCTCCTATCGGGCGGCCCTTTTTATTTATAATACTTTGATCAGATAGATCAATAATAAAACGCTGATCAGAAAAATCAAAACCACGATGATATTCAGCAATATCGGATTGTGTTGAAATGACCCCCTGTCGATTTCCTTTTTAATACGGCGGTAGCGAACCAGGGCAAACAATAAGCTTATCGCCCCGACACCAACAATGATCGCCCCTATTGGACCGGAATAATTATAATGATTTCCCCGGATCTCTACCTCAAGGGCAAGATTCAATTCCTTGGTAAAAAGTGAAAATTCCACTACCACAAAACCAAAAGCCATGATCCCTACACTCGTCCGTACCCAGGCCAACAGCGTACGTTCATTTGACAAATGATCCGATATTTTCTGTTTTTCCAGTTCCTTATCCGTATTCTCCATAGATTGATTACAATTTCCTGCAATATAAAAACGCTTTGCGAAAAAAAATTACACAATTCCCGGATTGATGAATAAACGAATTGTTTTTAGATTTTTTTGGAAATCTATTCGATAATCCTGAAAATCATGGATACTCAACGGGTTTAATTTTTGACAAGCCTCAACAGGGTGTTTTCCATTCTTAGAAAATAAACTCCCGCGGTATAATTCTCTCCGAAACTAAATTGCGTACCCGGGACAAGATTTACATGGGTCTCAAGCAACTTACCCGAAACATCCGTAATCTGAATTTCTGAACGCCCATTTTCAACCGTGAATGTAAAGCCACCATTCGACGGATTCGGAAAAACAGCAAAATCTTCCGGATTATTTTCATTGATTCCCGCTGAAGCTCCCGGACACAAAGAAGCACCTCCCATGAAGGAACTTACTAAGTTTGGAAGACCGATACCGGAGTTCAAGCCCATAAAAGACGGATCCAGATCAATTGCATTATCAATATAATTACAGGCCAAATTTCCCACATTATCAGGTGACTGGATTACTCCCACATATTGACTGAAACTTTTCACTACATAGATCTTCCCGTCCGGTCCGCGCTGTAAGGGATAAATGTCCGGTGTTGTACTTATAATCTGTACGGCCGAAATCATGGCAGAAATAGTTGGAAGAGTCAAATCATACTGAAGTAAGGTTCCATTGGCTTCATACGTACTGACATAAAGCAGATCGCTGTTCGGCGAAAATTCAATCCCATATACGTGATCAGAATAGGAAATAGTTTGCGGATTACTGACTATTCCGGTACTTACATCGAAATCAAATAATTCAACTTTATCCAGATAACCTGCCGCAAGAGCTAAGCGGTCTCCGCACGTGTTGAATTTCATCTGACCATAGCTGTTTTGGATCATCGCATCACTGTGTACAATCCCGGTATGGCTTACAATTGCTGAATCGATACCTGTTGGTGTAATTTTATAAGCATAAAAAGCATCACTATTCCAGCCGTGCGTCAGTAACCAGTAATTAGCCGTTCCGGGCTGTTTTACAGCTGTTATTTTTTCAGTTACAGGTGTTTTCAGCAGCACATTTTTTGCAACCACATTACCATTTCCTCCATCCAGAAGCATATTTACCACAGAGAAGCGCAATCCGAGTGATCCTCCGATCTGATCAGTAGTAAAAATATAATACTGATTGCTATCCTGCGGTTTGGGAACGATAAGCGCGGCCTGTGTGGAAGAAATTCCTCCCATAAGCCCCGACCCGTTTGGCATAACCGTGTTGGCAGCATTCCAAACATTGATCCCATCAGTATAAAATAACAAAGCACCTGTTGCAGGATCGGAAACAGATGCAGAGCCCTCGCCTGCCGCCATTTGACTGCTTGTAAGTGCAACGGGGCTTCCGTTCGAAAAATCAAGCCCCGCTTTGTTTCCGAAATACCATTGTTCGGCGTAACGTTGCTGTGCAAAATTGATCGCAGAAATACACAGGAATATCAGGAATACCAGGTAATTTTTTGTCATAGCAGATTGTTTTAGCGTGTACTCAAATATACACAATAAAGCACGTGAAACAAAATGTAACTTATGGACAATGAATCGGATAACCTTCTTCCGGGAGAACTGAATTATTCCCTTAATGCGCGTGTCCGCCTTCTTCTTCCGAGTTTTTCATTTTTGCCAATAAACTATATGCTCCGCGAACCACCAGGTCACTACTTAAGTCAAATCCTTCCCGGAACGTAACGGCAACAAATCCTGCTTCTGCCTTCCCAATTCCAACTTCTACCATTTGAAAGTGAATGGTTTCCTCTTTTGGATGGTGGGATTTGTCTTTCTTAATGAAAACGTATGACTTCCCTTCAAAATACACCACAGAGGTTTCAGGAACTGCTGTCACCATTTCATTTTCCGTTTCTACAATTGCTTTCAAATACATTCCCGGAATGAGTTCTTTGTCGTTTTTCGCCAGATCACAATGAATTTGTATGCTTCGTTCATTGCTGATTTGTCTTCCGATCAATTTCACACGTGCTTCCCGCTGTGTTGTTTCATTCGTCAGGGTAAAGAGCACACGCTGACCTTCCCTGATGGACGAAATGTCTTTTTCATAGATCGTTAGTTCTACATGCAATTCTGCCGTATTTACAATTTCGATCAATACATCTGTTGGATTCACATATGCCCCGATATTGGTGTTCACTTTGGTTACATATCCCGAAATCGGTGCATATAAATTGATCGTATTTTGGATTTTCCCGGTTTGAAGTTTGCTTACATTAATTTTCAATAATTCCAACCGTGCTTTCAATCCTTCCAAGCGACTTTTGGCAGAAAAATAATTTGCTTTTGCCTGTTCCAATGACTTCCGCGCATTGATGTTTTCCTTTGCCAATTCTTTTTGACGTTCGTATTCGGAATCAAGGAATTCCAATTGTCCGTAATTTTCCAAATATTCCTGCTGTAACTGGATATAATCCTGGTTTTCCATCACTGCAACCACTTGCCCTTTTGAAACTTTAGAGCCAGGTAACAGTTGCGTGGATTTCACAAATCCTGCCATCGGTGCAGAAACAGATACTTTACTTTGGGGAGGAACATCCAGGAAACCATTGGCAGAAATCACTCCGCTAATGCTTCTATTTTCAATAGTTCCTAAGGCAATTTCTGCTGATTCGTATTGAGCCTGTGTCAATTCTACTATTTCTGCCTCTTTCTCCTGGAGGGCTTCTTTCTTGTTCGCACTTGAATTGTCACTTCCGCAGGAAGCAACCAAACTTGCAAATGCAATATACATGATCCAATTTGTTTTCATTTTCTTTCATTTAAAAGTTCAATGGAATCAAAGCGTTCAAAAAGGTTCAATGCACTAACCATTGAACTGCCTGAACTTTTGAAACCATTCAAACTTTGTTTATTATTCTGCCATCAGGTAATTCAGGTAAAGCAGATTTGCATTGTATTCATTTACCGCATTTAAGTAGCCTTCCTGAATAGCTATTGTTTGTTGAATATTTAATAAGTGAGTTGTGAAATTGATTTCACCCAATTCGAATGACTTACCGGACTGTTTCTCAATTAAACCTGCATTTGGCAAGGCCGAAGAGATGTAATAATTCATTAAATCCCTGTTGGTCTGAAGATTTAATTGTGTTCTTTTATATTCACTTTCCAGGTTGTTCAGGTAGTTCTCATATTCCGAACTCTTCACTTCCCTGTTAATAGAAGCTGCCTTGCTTTTGTTCACATCCGGACCAAACCAAAGCGGAATGGTTAAACCAACTTGGAAACCTTGAAACCGATCCGAACGACCAGCCAATTGGAGGGAATTTTCCGCAAGTTGCGTTCCATAAAGTGTTTGATTGAAGTATCCCACTTTAAAATCGGGGAATGCTGAATTCGTCACCAACTTCCGTTCGTTTTCGGCAATTTCAACCTGTTGTCCCAGGTACAAAGCCTGTGGGTTTTCTTTCAATTGTGCCGTATCTGTATTCGGAATAGTCAGGATCTGATTTAACATGGCCGGTTCGAATTGAACCGGGTAATCCACGCCCATTAAGAACTGTAGTCTTTCTGCGATTCCATTCAATTCCGCGTTGACCCGGTTTTGTTTGCTTCGCACTTCATTCAATCGGGTTTCCACGGTTGTTTTTTCAAGCAATGTTCCCGATCCTGCACGATGATTCAAATCGCTTGCTTTTGTAAAATGCCGCAACAACGAATCCTGTTTCAATAAAAGCGCCTGATAGGAATTCCAGTATCCATATTGCATATGCAATTGCCTGATCTCAAAAGTCAGTTCATTTTTGGATACAGCCAATGCCAGAGCTGCTCCTTTACTTTGTGATTGCGCCAAATGGGATTTGGCTACAAAAACGGTCGGGAACGGAATCGTCTGGGAAATTGTGATGTTATTATCGCCTTTGTAATAACTGTTATACTGACCAATCATCACACTCACATCTGTTTTTGGCAATTCACTGCTTGCTTTTCTTAACTGATCGTAATACCTAATCTGATGTGATTTCGACTGCAGACCTTTGTTGTTTTTATACGCAACCTGCAGTGCAGAATCCAAGGATATTCTTGTTTGCCCGAAAGTAAATTGACTCAGGAATAAACCGATTATCAGTATTCCAGCCGTTTTAGGAACTCTTTTCATATTCTTTTTTTTAGTCCTGTTCGTGAGATAGTAAATACACGGAAGTACCACTAGTGTAAGTAGTGTAGCTGTAATCAATCCTCCAATAACAACAGTTGCCAACGGTTTTTGGACTTCCGCTCCGCTTCCGTGAGAAAGCGCCATCGGCAGGAAACCGAGTGACGCAACTGAAGCTGTCATTACAACTGGTCGCAAACGGGTTTGTGTTGCTTTCAGAATGCGTTCCCGCACATCATTTACACCTTGTTTTTTCAAGTGATTGAGCTCACCGATCAACACGATTCCGTTGAGTACCGCCACTCCAAAAAGCGCAATAAACCCTACTCCGGCAGAAATACTGAAAGGCATGTCGCGCAACCAAAGCGCTATCACACCACCAATTGCAGATAATGGAATTGCCGAGAAAATCAATAAACTTTGTTTCAGAGAACTAAAGGTAAAATAGAGTAATATCAGGATCAATAATAAAGCAATGGGAACCGCTACCGATAACCTTCCGCGCGCTTCCTGTAAGTTTTCAAATGTTCCTCCGTAAGTAGGGTAATAACCCGGTTGGAACTTCACGTTTTGTTCCACTTTTTGCTGCAGTTCCTTTACCACACTTTCCACATCCCGTCCGCGCACATTGAAACCAATAGTTATTCTGCGTTTGGCATCATCGCGCTGGATTTGAGTTGGTGCCGAATCATCGAAACGGACGGATGCTACCTGTGAAAGCGGAACTTGGTTACCATTTGGTGTTTTGACATACAAATGCTGAACATCTTCCAGGCTCGTTCTCAATTCTTTCTCCAAACGAACGACTATATCGAAGCGTTTCTCACCTTCATAAACCAATCCGGCAGATTGTCCGGCAAATGCAGCATTGATTGTTGTATTGATGTCTTCGATATTCAAACCGAACCGTGCAAGTGCATCTCTGTCATAAGAAATCAGAATTTGACGTGCACCCTTTACGTTTTCCAGGTACAAATCCGCAGTACCATTGATCGTGCTTATGATTCCTGCGATTTTCTTTGAATAATCGGTCAATTCATTCAGATCCTCTCCGTAAACCTTTACGACCACATCTTGTCGTGCACCGGTCATCAATTCGTTAAAGCGCATCTGGATCGGTTGCTGAAAACCAAAAGTAACTCCCGGAATATCTTCCAGGGCTTCAGTCATCATATTTGCCAACACGTCTTTATCCTTTGTCTTTTTCCACTCTGACTTATCCCTCAAAATCACCATCAAATCAGAGGCTTCAATCGGCATGGGATCGGTTGGAATTTCTCCTGAACCAATTTTCCCAACTACCATTTCTACCTCATCAGGAAAGCGTTCCAATAATATTTCAGCGCCTTTCGAGGAAGCCGAAATGGTTTCTTCCAAGCTACTGCCCGGCATCACACGGGTTTCTACAGCAAAGTCTCCTTCATCCAGTGCCGGAAGGAATTCTGCCCCCAGTTTCCCGAAAAGAAACAAACTCCCGATAAATAGAACAATTGTCGTTCCGACAACCCATTTCGGTATGTTCAGGACTTTTTTAATGATGGGTTCGTACACCCGCTGAATCGCATCCATTAATTTATCGGAAAGATTACGCTTGTGTTCGGTATTCTTACTTAAGAACAAGGCACTCATCATTGGGACATAAGTCAATGAAAGAATAAATGCTCCCAAAATGGCAAACGAAACAGTTTGCGCCATAGGTTTGAACATTTTTCCTTCAATACCGACCAATGCAAGTATCGGCAGGTAAACGATCAGGATGATGATTTCCCCGAAGGCTGCGGAAGAACGGATTTTACTCGCCGAATTGTAAACTTCTTCATCCATTTCAGTTTGTGTCAGCTTTCGCCCGATTTTCAACAACCCCATGTGATGCAGAGTCGCTTCAACAATAATAACCGCACCATCTACGATCAAACCGAAATCAATTGCCCCCAGGCTCATTAAATTCCCCGAAACACCGAATAAATTCATAAGTGAAATGGCGAACAACATCGCCAAAGGAATTACGGACGCCACAATTAAGCCTGCCCGGAAATTCCCCAGGAATAGAACAAGGATAAAAACAACTATCAGCGCACCTTCCAACAAGTTCTTACTTACCGTTCCAATAGCATTGTCAACCAATTTGGTCCGGTCCAGGAAAGGTTCGATACGCACACCTTTCGGCAAAGTCTTTTTGATCTGCTCAATCCGTTCTTTAACATCAGCAATCACTTTCGAAGAATTTGCACCTTTGAGCATCATCACAACTGCGCCAACCGCTTCCCCCTTATCTTTATAAGTTATTGCACCATAACGAACAGCATGTCCTTTTCGGACCTGGGCCACATCCCGAATTAAAACCGGCAAACCGTTTTCCATTTGTTTCACCACAATGCGCTGAATGTCTTCTATGCTTCCGATCAGGCCCTCGCTGCGAATATACCAGGCATTCGGTTTTTTGTCGATGTATGCACCACCGGTGTTTTGATTGTTTTTCTCCAGTGCATTGAACACATCACTTATCGTAAGTCCCAAACTGTTCAGTTTATCCGGATTCAAAGCAATTTCATATTGTTTCAGATATCCGCCAAAACTGCTAACATCTGCAACTCCCTCTACTCCAAGCAACTGGCGCCTTACGATCCAATCCTGAATGGTCCGAAGTTCCATTGCATCGTATTTTTTTTCATAGCCTTTTTCAGCATGAACGGTATATTGGTATATTTCGCCCAATCCGGTAGTAACCGGAGCCAATTCAGGTGTCCCAACACCGGCGGGAATATCATTCATAACTACGTTTAAGCGTTCGGAAACCAATTGACGTGCTTTATAAACATCTAATCCATCCTGGAATACGATGGTAACCACACTCAATCCAAAGCGGGAAAAAGAACGCACCTCTTCGATTTCAGGAATGGTGGCAACAGCCTGTTCAACCGGAAATGTAACCAAGCGCTCAATATCCTGTGCTGACTGTGAAGGTGCGGAAGTAATAATTTGAACCTGATTGTTTGTGATGTCAGGAACGGCATCAATGGGAAGTTTTGTCAATGAATAACTTCCCCAAAAGATCAAGGCAAGCATCAATATGCCAATGATTAGCTTATTCCGTATGGAAAAGCGTATAACTGTATCCAGCATAAAAAATGGATTAAAATATTAAAATCATTCAAAGTCCCATCCGCCGCGGCGGATCAGGATCCTGCTATTCAAGTTCAAAACTGATATGACTGATTTTAACCATTGAACCTGTTTGAACTAAAAGCGAATGGTTTTATACTATCTTAGGCGGTTGCCAGATATTTCCGTTGTATTCGGAAAAGGTAAAATGATATGCAGGAAGCTGCACTTTTTCATTCAGCTCTAAAGGATATCCCTGGGAAATAATTTCGTTAGGGATTCTTTTAAATACATACACAAAGTGCACCAATGAATGTTTTTGATTCAACGGACAGTCATCGTGGTGATCCTGGTTGGAATCATGATGCTGATGAGCTGACATATGTTCGAAAATAAATCCAAGCAATGAGATCTGATGGTGAGCTTTATTATGATGCTGATAATGCTCTATGAATTTGGGAACAAAAGAAAAGGTATTCGCCGTTTGCCCGGGAAAAGCAATCACCAGGATCAGAAACAGAATAAATATCTTTTTTAACCGACTCATTTAAGGACGAATGTAACTATTTTCTGATTTGAAGGAACGAAATTAACAAATCATTTGATAAGCTGAACGGGACATTATGACGCAAAAAAATCCCGGCAGTAAAATGCCGGGACTCTTATTCATTCGTTATTTTTCGATCAGTTATTATTCAAAATAATCTTCTTAACAATAGTTGATCCGTTCCCGAATTGGATACTTGTCAAATACGTTCCTGTCATCAGGTTTGCCAGATTTTTGGTAACGATCGTTGACCCTTTACTTAGATCTACCTCATCAGAGAGAACCACTTTACGACTATCTCTTTTGTTTGAGCGAAGTTCCAATGGTAGCAGGGAAATGAAATGACATAAAAACTACCGGATCAATTTATTATTCATAGCCCAGCTTATCAATTGGTCCGAGTCACTGACATTGGTCTTTTGGAAGATATTCTTCCGGTGCGTTTTTACGGTATGTTCCGAAATAAAAAGACGGCTTGCTATTTCTTTGCTCGTAACTCCTTCCGCAATCAATTCGATAATTTCAATTTCGCGTTCACTTAACCGGAACTCTTTGAATTCCTTAGGAGCGTCAATAAAATCGTTTAACTGATCAAAATAGGTTTTTCCGGAAATCACACGTTCGATTGCGGTTAACAATTCCTTCCCGGTGTTGCTCTTTAAAACACAGCCATCCGCCCCTACTTCAAATAATTCACGAATAAATTGCTTGCGATTGTACATCGTAATAACAATCACCCTGATTCCGGGATATTGAGCTTTGAGCCTCCTGGTGCATTCAATACCATTCATTACCGGCATATTGATATCCAGCAAAACAAGGTCCACCTGGCTATCCGCTACTTTTTCCAGGACTTTTTGTCCGTTATCCACAATCCCGACCACATTCAGGTCATCGGCGGTATTCAGAATGGCTGCAATTCCGCCTGCCACAATGCTGTGGTCATCGGCAATCAGAATGTGGGTTTTACGCTTCTCCATTGAGTGGTATTTCGATAATAAATGTAGCACCTTTATTCAAGGATTCCATGTGAAAACTTCCTTTGTGCTTTTGACAGCGTGTTTGAATACTTTTGAGACCCATTCCGGGGGAAAGCTGGTCCGGATCAAAACCAACACCATTATCTTCGTAAATAACGGTCAGCTCATCCTGTATTCCGGTGACTTCCAAACGAATTTTTGATGCATTGGCATACCGCAAGGTATTGGTAATCAACTCCTGGATCATTTGATACACATCTTTTGCCAATTCCTGCGAAAGGTTACTTTCAAGCGTAATGTAACACTCCATTTCAATTTTTTTCGAATTGTGGATTACCTGGCACAAATGTTCCAAAGCCTTACTTAATCCGTAGTAATTCAGCGTAGAATTTCCCAGGTTGTGTGCAATGGCCCTCATTTCCTGGATAGAAGTATTCATTTCACGTTGCAGGATCACCAATAAGTCTTCCTGTTCGGGAGTAATGTGACTCTTTTCCAATAAATCGAGGTAAATCTGGACGGTAGAGAGCTGTCCGCCCAAACGATCATGGAGGTCCTGGGCAATCCGTTCCCGCTCTTTATCCTGTCCTTCCAGCAAGGCATAAGCTGCGTTCAATTCTTCTGCTTTCAGCAGTTTTTCTATTTCACGCAATTCGTTCCGCCTGTGCCTTATTTTACGCTGATAGAGAAATGTAAACAGGAACAGGCTCACAACTACCAATACCATGGCTGTTGTTCCAATCAATACAATGGTCAAATCACTTTGCATACTTTCTTTCCACAAAAATTCCTAACACAATCAAAATGAATTTAATATAAGTAAAGCCCGAAATAATAATCCAGGAATAGTAAAAATTCTCCGCCGGGATTACTTCATCGGACATCCTGGCAATGAGCAGGTAAGCGAAAAACGCTCCGGAGGCAAAAACAGTCAATCCGCCGCTGATATAAAAATACGGGTAAAAGCCCAGGTATTCCACTTTTTCTTCCTGGTAGAGTTTCCAGATGAAATTGAATCCCAGAACGATACTGAAGAGCGTGTAAAAGGACAAACCGACACTGTTTATTTCTTCTCTCCCGGTTCCGAACAGGTAAAATGAATCCACCAGGTATGCTGCTAACACCACTCCGAAAACCGCATTCCAGGCTTTCTTTAATCCCAAACTTTGGTACAGCAAAAAGACAAAAACCAATTCTACCAATCCGATGATGTGATAGAGGTAATAGTTATTGATCTGATAATCTGCCGTTATTTTTGAAGCAATAGTCAGCGGTGTTAGGCAAAACAGGTAAGCACTCAAGATCTTAAAATACCTGTTTCTCCGGATCGTCACTAAAGACAGAACAGCAACCGGAACGACCAGGTAATCTGACCAATCAGCAAGCAGTATGGTTATTTCTTTGAGGGCCACATGGTAAATGTACAGTTTTCAAGAAGAAAGAAGCCCGTAATCGGACTTCTTATTTCTATTTCTTATCGAAAAATTTAGATCCACATAATTTGGGACAAGGGCGCGTGTATGAATAAATTGGAACATTTTTAGGTAAAAAAGAAACCGTATCGCGAACCTTATGAAGATCATAACCAGATAATAAGGTAGGAACTATTACCAAATCATGTTTTTCTTTAACAGGTTCAGGTTTTCCAGTTGAGCTGGTAAAAACGCGAGTTGTTATTCCCCTATAAAATCGAACTCCGGTGATCGTATCCGTTACACCCGGTTGTTTATTGTAAACCCGAATACTATCCATCATGGCGCGCATGGTTTTCAAACCGATATGAAATGCTTTTACGGAATCCGCAGAATAAAGTCTTTCAAATTCTGCAATTGCTGCTTTAGCATCAGTTAAACTCATTATTGCACCATCATTCGGATCTAATTTTTCCACACAAAGGAAATTGGCTTCTTTATCACTTAGCTGAGCAGATATATTCGAAGATTCCTCATGATCATGATACGATTTATAAAGTAAGATGCTAAGAACAACAACGGTAATAACCAACACACCGATAATGAGATTTTTTGTTTTCATAGTATTTAAATTAAAGGTTTGCGTTAAAAGTAATTATGTTTTTTACAATTCTATTTGTTCCGGACAATTCCTTACACACACTTCTCGTAACTTCTTATAGTAAATTGTAAAGACGACCGTCGCTGTTTTTTTTGTCGGTCTAATGTTCGTCTGAATGTCCACTAATTTTGACCCCGGATAAGTTTGTAATTCCCAGTTAGCAAACAAAATATATTTATTATATGAAGGATAAACTCCTTCGATGATAATAGAATCTGAATTAAATTGGGTAAGAATTTTACCACTTACAGGAACCTTTCTATTCCAGGCTGAAGCAGTTGAAGCTCCATGAATATCATAA